>JBBRUD010000071.1:0-22974 GCA_038248065.1 Desulfovibrionales bacterium
ACACCGAAAGGGAACACAGCCTTTTTAAAAAAGTTTTCGATGAAGGTGGGATTAAGTATCTTCTCGTAGTCTCAACATCGCCAGCATGGGGTGAGTCAGGACATGCAACAAGTACAATACTGAGTGCGTTTGTTTTTAATTATGACAATCTTATGTGGACTGTAGAAAAGTATAATAGGTATTTATGGGAATGCCGTACATATGGTAGTTTTAATGGGAATATACGAATGCTCAATGTCAATAAAGGTGTAACTGGTTTTACGGTTACATAGGAATCTTGGAGAATGAGTGTGCATAGCATATATGAAGCAATATACTCCATCGTTCCACGCAGTGTTGATAATGGCATTATGATTAATACATTGATGGATACAAAGGATTTTTGTGCATTGCTGGAAAAAGAAAATTGCAGAGAAATTGTGAAAGCAAGTTATATTATCAGGGTTGGTGAGGAGGAACTTCCAAAAATAGTTGTCACTGAGAAAAGGTCGAAATATGTCAATAATGGGGAAAAGACTTTCCTGCGGAAGACAGTCCGCCAAATAACATACATATACAGGGAAGGAAAGTATGGACTAATTAATACGATTCACCAGTGATGCATTGAAGCTATCTGCTAACGATAGTGGTTTAAGATGCAGGAGTGTTTATTGTAGCAGCTCGTAATAATTGTTTAATTGTTCTGGATAATTGTAAACCCTGGCCGTGCAGGCTGTCTTCACGGCCAGGGCAACCCAGCTTAAAGGAGTATCACTTTTCGTACAGTTTCCCGTAGAAAGCATTTGGGTTCATAGGGTATTCAACTGGGACGGCAACTTTTTCTGGCAGGTTCTGCGCATTAAGGCCAAAAATCTTGGCGATGTGATAGCGCGTTTCTGTCGCGAGCGGTTTTCTCCCCATCATTGGAGCAGTGCCCGCGTTGTACCCGATAGCGGCTCGCACGGGATCGCCATTTGTAATCCGTAGCAGCTTGGCCATGAGTTCTGTGCCGCCTTTGATGTTCTGTTCAAGGTCAAAGGAATTTTTAACGCCAAGGGAATCAGCTGTTCCATGTGTTAATTGAAGCAAGCCCTGAGCTCCTGCCTTTGAAGTGAGGTTCGGGTTCCAAGTGCCGCCGGACTCCTTGTAAGCCGTGTTAAACATCAATTGCAGCGGCACATTGTACTCCTTGGCGTAATGCTCGATGAGTGCACGAATTTTCCGGCCCTCTGGAGTATCCGGGGGCTCGCCCACCTTGGGGTAATTGAAGGCGTGGGGTCTTGCGGGCCATACGTGGTTCCTTTCCCCCACGGCGAAGCCTTCCACGCCTCAAGTGTCGGCGCGGGCCAAGTGTTGGGGTCGTTGGGATCATAGGGTCTGCTTTGCGTGTTCTGCTGCGAGTCGGAATGGCCTGAGCTTCCGCCGCTCGACGTGCTTCCTGCGTCTGGCATCCCTGGCACGGGCGGCTTCCCGTTCTGGCCAATAACGGTACTGGTCCCTCCGCTTCCCTCTGTCCCGCTGTCATCGCTCCCGGCTTTCATCCCCACCGGCATCACCCAATCATCATTCGTGCTTGGGACATACGGCCCATTGTATTCATGCTGCCACGGGGAGACGGCGTAGCCGGGGCCTCCGCCTGTCAGTAGCACGGAGGCTTTGTCCCGGATGCCGTAGTGCTCCATGAACTGCGGGGAGTCGTCCAGCAGGAGCAGGTTGCCTTTGTCGCCAGCCTGTTTCGACCGGGTCATCCCGGCGTTGAAGAACCCCTGGACGTCGAAAGCCCCGGTTTTGAGGTCCATGAACTGCGAGGCACGGGCCGGGCCGGTGGGTACCTGGGCCGTTTGCGGGTAGGGAGCGGACGCAACCGCAGGCTCCAAATCGAGGGTAGGGCCGCTGGAGCCGGAAGAGTACTCCGGGCGGGGCTCAGGCAGGAACGCGCCGGAGTGGTTCGGCATGCGGATGCCAGTAATGGGGCGCTGCATGTCAGGCCGGGAGAATCCTGGATCACAGTCATACTGAGGATAGGACTCCGGGTGCGTGAAGCCAGGATCGCAGTTATAGTCGGAAAAATACTCTGGCGGTATTCAAATATACCATTGTATACTCCAGTGTATGGTTGCGGCGGCCAGGGGAGCGCCCTGGCCGCCTGGTATTACTCCGGTGTTTTCCTGGTCCGGGCCGGGCGCTTGGCCAGAGCCTTTTCCAGGGCGGCCACGCGTGTTTCCAGTTCTTCCAACCGGCTCAGGGCCTGGGCCAGAGTCTCGCTGGAGCAGCCGGGGCCCCCAGGGCCGTTGGAACAGCCGGTGCCGCCGGTGCAGCTTGAAGTTCTCGTGCAGCCGGGGCTGGATGCCCGTTCCTTGGGCGTCGCGCCTACGAAGAGCACGTTCAAAGCACACGCCCCGCGCTGCTGCGACCGTCGGGATCTTCAGCCAGGGTCTCGCGCGCCTGGCGGCCCAGTTCGATCATGGCCGAGAGGGCGGCCAGGAATTCCTCCAGGGCGTCGTGCCCGGCCTTGAGGATGGCGAAGCGCTCGGCCTCCTGAGGCGGCAGGGCCAGGATGGCCTCGCGCCGGGAAGCCAACTGCTCCTTGGCCACGGCCTGGACAGTGTCGTTCTCCAGCAACCGCTCAAGCTCGAAACCGGCTACGGATTGGGTGATGAGTTCGTCGCGGTTCATCGGGGGCCTCCCAGGGGCATGCCGGGTCCGCCCTGTCCGCCCGCACCACCAGGGGGCATGCCGGGACCGTTCACACCGCGGGACATGCCGGGTCCGCCGGGACCAGTCATGCCGCCGGGCATGCCCGGTCCGCCGTTACCGCCCGTGCTGCCGGGGCCGCTAGGCGGCATGCCGTGTTTGGAGCGCCCTCCGGGGCCGTTCGGACCACCGGAGCCGCCTGGTCCGCCCATGCTTCCGGGGCCGCCGGGGCCCATGTTTGGTCCCTTGCCGCTGCGCAACTCCTTGGCGTGCTCGGCAATGGCCTGTTGCAGACCCTGGTTGTGGCCCTGCAGCTCCTCGATCTGCTGTTTGAGCTGAGCCATCTGGTCGAACTTCTCTTCCGGCAGCAGGTACTCGTCCACGTCAATGTCCATGTATTCGTATTTGGCTTTCAGAGCCTTGATGAGGCTCTTGGGCTCGCAGATGCCCAGTTGCAGACCGGCCTTGAGCATGATTTGCACCAGCTCATCCATGATTTTGGCGTTGGCCTGGCGGTCCTGGGGACCCACGCCCACGTCGATGCTCACCGTGTATTCACCCTGGAAGTCCTCGGGGGCGAGCATCACGTCGGAGCCCAGGATGTTCTGTCCGTCCTGGGGGGGATAGAGGCGGATGATGTCCAGGATGCGGGCCAGGATGCGCTTGAAAGTGCGGGCCAGGCGTCTGGCATAGAGCTTCTGGCGCTGCATGCCGGCGGAAAGGCGCATTTGCATGCCTGTAGCAGTGGTGTTGAGGGCATTGTTGTCCAGGCCCTGCATGTTTTCGTTGATGCCCGATTCCTTGGACACCTCTTGCAGGGTGAGCTGGAAGGCATTGATGATGAAGGGATCAGCAGGCGCGGGCACCAGCTCCTGCGTGGTTCCCAGTGCCGGGACCAGGGAGACGTCGCCGGGGCCCATGGCCGCCAGGACGCGTTTAGACCGCGCGTCAGTGGTCAGCCAGCCCCGGTAGGTGCCCATGGCCGCCGAGTCCTGGATGTTGCGCAACAGGTTGGAGAGCACCCGCTGGCGATGGTCCAGCACGGCGGCCACGGGGCGTCCGATGGATTTGTGCGGCTCCTTGTACACGAAGCCCAGCTCGAAGGGCGGGCCGCCGTAGGGGTTTTCGAGTGGGCCACGCAGGATGATATCTTCGCACAGGGTGACGATGCAGGGTTTGAGGAGTTTGGTTTCATCCAGGGCCAGCCGGGTGTAGCACTCCCAAACCCAGACTTCGCCCTGGGCAAGACGGCGGGAGTTTTGCCCCTCGCCGCCTGTGCCGTAGGAATCCGGCGTGGACAGGCCGTCCACGGCGTGCATGGTGTGGTACTCCCCCGATACCTCCACTTGGGCGCGGCGCTCGTCCACGCGCCTGGCCACCTTGTCGAAGGTGCCTTTGCGGTAGACCCCGGCCAGTTCCTGACGGCGGATGTAATCCAGATCGCGGCGCACCACGTGGGCCACAAAGGGGTTCTTTTGTAGGTCGGGGTAGCCGGGCAGCATGTAGAGCTCGCTGGCGGGCAGCACTTCCAGGTTGAAGCCTGTATAGCGGGGCTTGCGGCGGATGGCCTTGGCTCCGGTCAGGCCGGTGCGTTCCTGTCCGGTGAAGGGATCGGGCTTGCTGAAGGCCTTGCCGCCCCGGATGTCCACCACGGTCTCATCGCGGGCGGCCAGAGCCTCCAGCTCTTCGGTGGTCATCTCCGGCAGCAGCTCGGTGGTGAGGTCGAAGTCCTCACGCTGGGTGACCTTCATCACTCCGTAGTGGCCCACCAGGCAGTCGTGGACGAAATCCTCGATAAGCTGTTCGCCCTCAAGCTGGCTGAAAAGCTTGTGGCGCACGTAGCGTTTAAGGCGGTCGGCCTGCTGGCGTGACTGGTCGTGGTCCTCCGCGCCGGTGGTTTTGCTTTTGACAATGGGGTTGAAGGTGAAGAAGTCGCCGGTGAACACCTCGATGAGGCCCGGTTTCATCCACTCCACCACCGAGAAGATGGTGGGGTGCACGGTCTGGGACCAGCCAGGCCGTTCGTTTCCGTACGGCTCGGCGCGGTACCAGCGGTAATACTTTTCGCGCTCGGTCGACAGTTCGGACTGGTAGACTCGGGATTTGTCCATGTCGGGTTTGAGCAGGTCGAGAAGCTCGTCGTCGCGGATGGTCATGTGTTGCTCCTAGAGGAAGCGGGAGGATGTCCCGTCTTCCGTGTTGAGGTTGTCGTCCGCCAGCCGGTAACGGTCGGCGTGGGCCATGGTCAGTACGAGGGCGTCGGCCAGGTTGGGGGAGGGCACTCCCCGGCGCTTCAGCTCGTCCTTGCCTTCCACCTTGATCTTGCCGGAGGGCAGGTAGCTGTAGGCCAGAGCGGAAAGCTCGGCGGCCAGGGGGTGGGCCAGCTCCAGGCTCTCGTCGATGGAGCAGAGTCTGCTGGCGAAGAACTCGCGGGTTTTCCACCACAATTCGTCGCGGCGGCGGTTGAAGCGCTCGGAGCAGGCGGCGGTTTCGGCCACGTTCACCGGCGTCACCGGCAGCTCCCAGCCCGAGAGCACATGGGCCACTCCGGCACCCCAGCCGATGCCGTCCACGTAGAGGGCTTCGGGCTTGAAGGCGTCGAAACATTCGCGCACCCGCCCGGCTACGGCCATGGTGTCGTCCAGGCGGAACTGCTCGGCGTGGATGACCTTGCCGCCTTGGCGGATGACGATGGCCGAGGGGTCGCCGCCAAGGGAGAGGCCCACGTCCACCCCCATCACCGGCCTGGCCGAGCGGTAGCTCAGCGGGCGGCCCAGCGATTCCAGCACCAGAGACAGGGGGATGAGCACGTCTTCGCCGGTGACGTCGAAATCGCAGTCGTATTCCTGACGGAATTGCGATTCGGTCATCTGGGAGCGGGCCGATTCCACTTCGCCCTCGGGCAGAAGGTTGGTGCGGCTGACGGGGAACCCGGCCGCGTACCAGGCCGGATCGCGCAGGGCGTTCTGGTAGAGCTTGTGGAAGTGGTTGTGGCCGCGCGGGGTGCCGATGAAGATGGCGAACCCCCGACGGTCGGACAGGGCAGGGCGGATGACCGCAGCAAAGGCTTCGGGTCGGAAGTCGGCGTATTCGTCCAGCACTGCGCCGTCGAGGTACAGGCCGCGCAGGCTGTCGGGGTCGTCCGCGCCGTAGAGGGAGATGCGCGCGCCGTTTTCGAAATCGCAGCGCAGTTCGGCCTCACTGAAGCGCGCGCCGGGGATCTTGCCCGCGTAGTGCTTGAGATAATCCCAGGCCACGCGCTTGGCCTGGCGGCAGGTGGGGGCCACGTAGGCCAGGCGGGGGTTGCGCAGCTCGATGCGGTGGGCCGCGTCGAGCAGGGCGTTGACGCACAGCACCGTCTTGCCGAAACGGCGGTGGCACACCAGCACGGAGAAGCGTTTGAGGTTGTCGTGGATTTCCTTCTGAAAAGGATGGGGGACATAGCCGGTATGGACGGTGATATCGGGGGTCATGAATCGGGCATTGTAGTCGGGAATGCGCCGATGTCTCCCCATATAAGGCTATGTGGGAAGAAAGTTGGTGAAAACGCAAAAAAAACGGCAAGGACCGAAGCCCTTGCCGTTCTTGCCGCATTTGCTGAGTGTCGGCGGGGAGGAAAGTGCGGAGGGCTAGTGGAGCAGCTCCATATCCAGGGAGATATCCGCGCTGTCGCCAAGCATGCCCATCTTCAGCCATTTGTCTTCGCACACGTGGTAGTCCAGCAGTTTCAGGCTGAAAGCGGCGGTGAACCCGGCTACGGTCTTATCCGGGGCCATGGGGTGCTTCTTTTGGCCCAAATAGACATAATGATTGAGCTCGGGACGTGATAAGGGCCTGCCGACCTTGCATCCGTGGGTTAAGAAGGGGGTGTCGAAACTCCAACTCAGCGCCACAACCAAGGAGGCAGGCCGTGAAAAAACTACTCTACGTGGGTGTGGACGTCCATAAAAACAGCATCGACATCACGCTGGCGGAGGAAGGGACGGGGGAAGTACGTCATTACGGTAAGATATCCGGTGCGGTAGGAGCATTGGACACCGTCATTCGCAAGCTCACGGCCACTGGGCATCAACCGTGTTTTGCCTATGAAGCCGGACCTGGTGGCTTTTGTGTTTATCGGCACCTCCAGAAGCAAGGTCTTGCTTGTATGGTAGTTGCGCCGTCCTTGATTCCCAAACAAGCGGGGAACAAGATCAAGACTGATCGTCGTGACTCTATCATGCTGGCACGTCTGTTCCGTGCGGGGGAACTCACTTCTATCAGAGTACCTGACGAAGAAGATGAGGCTGTGAGGGACTTGTTTCGTTCCAGAGGTGATGCCAAAGGCGTCGAAAGGAAAACTAGGCAACAGTTACAGGCCTTTTTACTGAGGAATGGAAAAGTGTTCCCAGGGCGTACCACCTGGAGCAAAACGCATTATAAATGGCTGTCTGAGTTAAGCTTGGAAAGTCCTATTCAGCAGATAGTGCTCCAAGAATACGTTGATGGAGAGAAACAGGCTGGTGACAGGGTAAAGAGAATTTCTGACCAGATCGTTAATGCTATACCAACATGGAAACGAGCCCAAGAAGTGAAAGTTTATCAGGCGTTTCGCGGTGTTTCTCTGCTGACCGCAGTGGGTATTGCCGCAGAAGTTGGGGATATGCAACGTTTCAAAGGTGCCAAACATTTCATGGCATTTCTTGGGCTTGTCCCTTCGGAACATTCAAGCGGTGCATCGGTGCGGCGCGGTGGCATCACAAAAGCTGGAAACAGCAATGTCAGGCGCCTTCTCATTGAAGCTGCGTGGTCGTACAGACTCAAGGCGAGAAAATCGCCTCTCTTACTCAAACGGCAGCAGAATTTGCCAGACGATGTACTTGCTCTTTCATGGAAAGCCCAGTTGCGCTTATGTGGACGGTATCAACGTCTCAGTGCCAAGGGGAAATGTAAGCAAAAAGTAGTAGCCAGCGTAGCTCGGGAACTTGCCGGTTTCCTTTGGGCAGTCGGTAAGTGTGTAGTGCCTGTTGTAAATACAGAATACTGCCATTGCTGAGGCTGGCAAAATAAATTTGCAGAAGTGGGCAGGGGTGCTGCCACGGTCTGGAGAACCCTCGGTTCACCTATGGGCAGGTTTATCCGACGCCCGACATTAGAGAGAGGAAGCTCCGCGACGAAACCAAGTCATGCGGTATCCAACCCGCGAATAACAGAGTGATCAACCGTCGCCCAAGAGCCCCGCTCCTGTCCACGCTGCAATTTGTAACCACGGTTCGCAAGAATGGGTGGCAAGAAGGCATTGTCCCCTTGACATCGCTCAATCATAACAGGTGAAGGGCAGGGCGATATCGCGGCTGACGTCCTTGATGGTCAGGGTGCCCTGGGCCAGGTAGGCATTGCCGCCGGTGTGGGTTATGCGCGAGCTTTTGAAGGTCATGGCCGGATAGCGGGTCACGTCGAAGAAATCCGGGGTGCGCAGGTGTTCGTTGCGCTTGGCAACGAAGGTATTGACGCTGGCGGTATCGATGCTGATGTCGATGGAGCTGCCTTCCAGGTTGTCGGGGTCGAAGCGGATGGTGCCGCCGAAGGCGTCAAAACGCCCGGGAATGGGCACGAAGATGTGGCGCACGCTGAAGTTGACCGAACTGTGGTCAGGGTCGATGTTCCAGATTTGGGCCGGGTCGGCGGTCGCGGCTGCCTGGGCCAATCCGGCGGCCTGACACAGGGAGAAAATCAGCAGTGTAGCCAGGGTGCAGATGGTGGCTATGTAGCGCATGGGGTAGTCTCCTTGGAAGTGTACACACTGCCCGGCCTGCCTTGGGCGGGCTGGGGCCAGCGAATGCATACCATGAAGGAAAGAATCTGGGGAAGAGGGAATGTGCTTTGCGCTCAAGGCGTTTGCCGAAAAACGCGGCATGGGCTTGCGGCCATTACGCCTCCGGCAGTGCTTCCCTCCGGCGGCAGGCCTCCACCCAGCGGATTTCGCGCACGATGGATTCCACCACCGTGGGCGTCTGCAAGTCCGGGGGCAGCACGCTCCAGGTGTAGGTCTCCACTTCCATGGGGATGTCCGGGTCAAACAGCGGCAGGGCGCGGCGCAGAAATTCCTGGGTGGTGCGGCATTCGGGCAGGGCGTCCAGAAAGACGGGCAGATGGAAGTGCACGCGCCAGCTTTCAACGCCAGCATCACCGGCGGCAAGGGCCGGGCCGAGATCGTCATGACGAATCAACCTCGCGGGCTGCCCTTGGGCCTGAGAGTCATGGAGGCTAACGCCATCCCGGAAGACGTCGAAGGCGCCATTGCGGGTGCCGGGTCTGTTGCTGTGGCCGGGGGCCGGGCCGTCGCCCAGGACATCCTGCGCGGGCGTGGCGGCGCGTCTGCCCACGGCCTGATGCAGGTACACGGGTTCATCGAAGCGGGCCAGACTGTCCAGGCAGGCGCTCTCCAGGTGCAGGGCCGAGGACACCTGCACGTGGCCGATGGGAATGGCATTGGCCGCAAGCATCGCCAGGGATTCTCGCGGGTCTTCGAATTGCAAAGCCTGATGGCAGCAATCGTAGCATACCGCCAGATAGGGAGCCAGGCGCGTCGGCAGGTTCAGGCGGGAGAAGAACTCCACCACCTGGGGGGTGGTTTCCAGCATGCAGCCGGGTTCGGGCTCAAGGGAAAGCCGTATGAAGCGGCCGGTTTTCTGGGCCAGCGCGTCCAGATGTTCAAGCGCGGCCACTATCCGGCCCGTGGCCAGGTCCACCTGGCTTGGGTCGAACCCTTGTCGAAAGCCCAGAGGCACGGAGGAGATGGACCCGGTTCGCCCGTCCGGCAGCCACAGGGCCAGCAGGTCCGCCAGGCCGTTGGTGTAGGCCAGGCGTTTGGGATCGCGCCAGTCGGGCTGGTACACGTCGGCCTTCACCGGCACGGCGTGGAAGCGGCCATAGGGAAAACCGTTGACGGTTGCCACAGTGAGGCCGTTTTCAGCGAGCCAATCCTTGAAGCGCGCGGCCTCCGGGGCATCTATTTCTTGTAGAGCCTGCCCCGAGACCCGCAGGCCGACGGGAAACGGCGCGTTGGGCGACAGCGCCGCCTTGACCGCCAGGGTGTGGCTGGCCAAGGCGCTCTTGGCCTCGTCCCAGCTTTCGCCGGGGTGGATGTTGGTGCAGTAGGTTACCGGGTGCATATCCGGCTCCCGGCGCGGCGCTGCAACTCCTCCATGGCCTGGGCCATGCGGGCGTTGTCCACGTTGTCCACCTCGATACGGCTGCCCAGGCCGTTGATGAGGGAAAGCGCCAACTCGCCGCCAAGGTGTTCGCGAAAGGCCTCCACCGCCGCCCGGACGTCAAGGCCGTCCAGAGAGGTATGCCACAGGGCGAACCCCAAGTCTTCCAGCAGTGTGAGGATGCGGTCCGTGTCGCTTGCGCCGATGAGCCCGATGAGGCGGGAGTAAATGCTGTCGAGTGCCACGCCCACGGCCACCGCCGCGCCATGGCCGAGCACCCCGCCGGAGCGCTCTTCCATGGCGTGGGCGCACCAGTGGCCGAAGTCCAGGGGGCGGGCCGAGCCGAATTCGAAGGGGTCGCCGCCTTGGGATATATGTCCCAGATGCAGGGCGGCGCAGCGCTCCACAGAGTATTCCAGGGGCGCTTGTTCCAACGCGCCAAGGGGCTTTCGATTGTCCCACAGCCACTCGAAAAATACCCCGTCGCGGATGAGGGCGATCTTCACCGCCTCGGAGAGTCCGGCACGGCGGTCTTCAGGGGCCAGGCCTTCCAGCAGGGCGAAATCATTGATGACCGCGAAGGGCGGCGCGAAGGAACCCAGGAAGTTCTTGCGGCCAAACCAGTTGATGCCGTTCTTGACGCCCACCCCGGCGTCGTTCTGGGCCAGCACAGTGGAGGGCATGCGGATAAGGCGCACCCCGCGATGAGCCATGGATGCGGCGAAGCCCACGGCGTCGAGCACCGCTCCGCCCCCAAGGGCCACCACGAAGGACTGGCGGCAGATGCCTTGCTGGAAGATGGCATCCAGAACCATGTCGATAACGCGCATGTCGGCCTTGGCCCCCTCGCCGCCGGGGACGGTAAAAGGAGCGCCTGCCAAGGTGAGGACCTCCGCATTGGCCGCGCAATAGGCGCTTATGTGCGCGAGGATGTCAGGGAAAGCCCGGACGAGGCCGTCGTCGGCCACGAAGATGGCCCTGTGCGGTCCCGGCCCGGCTCGGCCAAAGGCGGAAGCCAGGGCCGGATTGGCGCTACCGAGTGCGTCGCGGGTGAATATGACGGGAAATTCGTAGGAAACGCGCACGTGTTGGGAAATGGTCGTGGTCATCGGACCTCAATGCCTGGAGGATTGGCCAGCGAAATTGACGCGCTGGCAGGGAGAGTAATGATCATGGCAGGGCGTTTCGTCAATGCCAAAGGCCGGGACTTTCGGGTTGGAGACCTTTGGCGTCCATCCCCGGCAACTTCCTGCCTCTACGGACCGGGCCTTTCTTGCAAAGCAGACGGATATTCCCTAGGAATTGTCATTCCCACGCCGGGCATCGCAGGTTGACAGGAGGCCTTCCCATGTATCTTTTCCGTCTGATCTCCAAGCTTTCCGGCAAGAAGTATCTGCCCGGGCTTCTGGAACACTACAACCCTGTGGCCAAAAGTGTCACGGTGATAGCCAGGGCCTTGAAGGAATATCTCAACGCAGGCAACGGCCTGGCGTTTCAGACCATGCTGGCCGAGATCGACACGCTTGAAGGCCAGGCCGACAAGATCAAGCGGCGCATCCGCAACCATCTGCCCATAGGTGCCTGGCTGGAAGTGGATAAAACCCTGTTCCTCAACTACACCCGCAGCCAGGACAACATCCTCGATTCCGCCCAGGACGCCCTCAATTGGCTGGGCATGCGCAGAATGGCCATGCCGGAAGCGCAGTTGAACGCGTTGGGAGCCTACGTGGCCGACGTTTCCCGCACGGTGGAACTGCTCAAAACCGCTTTGCAGGCCACCATGGACATGATCTACGGCCAGGCGGCCGCCCGCCCCGCAGTCAAGACCGCCTGCCGCGCCGTGCGCCTGGAGCACCAGAAGGCCTCCAGGGTTAAGCGCCAGCTGGTGCGCGAAGCCATGGAAGCCGGCTGCGACTTCCGCGACGCCTACCAATTCATTAAATTCGTTGAGCATCTCCACGAGATGAGCCACAACGCCGAAGGCTGCGCCGACGTGTTGCGGGCCATGATCGCCAGATAGGCAGGGCCTGGAAGCGGCGTTCCCGTTTCTGGGCCTTTTCTAGCCCACCCCCAGCCAATCCAGGGCGAAGAAGCACAGCGCTGCCACGGTGCCTGCGGCGGGAATGGTGAGCACCCAGGCCACGGCCAGGTTCCGGGCCACTCCCCAGCGCACGGCCGAAAGCCGTTTGGACGCGCCCACGCCGATGACCGTGGTGGAAATGACGTGGGTGGTGCTGATGGGTGCGCCCATGGACGAAGCCGCCAGGATAACCACGGAAGCGGCCGTTTCAGCGGCAAAGCCGTGCACCGGCTCCAGCTTGAAGATTTTATGGCCCATGGTTTTCACAATTTTCCAGCCGCCCATGGCCGTGCCCATGGCCATGGCCAGCGAACAGGCCAGGGTCACCCAGAAGGGAATGGCCATTTCACTTTGCTGTTTGAAGATGATGAGGGCCAGGGTGATGATGCCCATGGTTTTCTGGGCGTCGTTCAAGCCGTGGCTGGTGGCCATGAAGGCCGAGGAGACGATCTGGAGCTTTTTGAAGGCCCGGTTAACCGAATGGGGATGGGCGCGCATGAACATCCACGACAGCAGCACCATGAGGAGGTACCCGCACACGAAACCCGCCACCGGTGAGAGCACCAGGGGCAGGATCACCTTCTGAACGATGGACCCGTAGCTTGGCGCAGCCCAGCCCTTGTAGGCGACGGAGGACCCGATCAGCCCGCCGATAAGGGCGTGGGATGACGAAGAGGGCAGCCCCCAGTACCAGGTGAGCAGATTCCAGAAAATCGCTCCGAGCAGGGCGGCTAGCACCAGAATCCTGCATCCGCTCACCAAATCCGGTGAGACGATGCCAGAACCCACCGTATGGGCCACCTCGGTGCCCAGAAAGGCACCGAAGAGGTTGAGGCTTGCGGCCATGAGCACGGCTACCCGGGGCGAGAGCACCTTGGTGGAGACCACGGTGGCGATGGCGTTGGCAGAGTCGTGGGTGCCGTTAGTGAAATCGAACACCAGGGCGATAAGCACGATGAAAACGAGGAGAACCGGCACCTCAGGCATTTTTGAGCAATACCCCTTCAAGCACGTCGCTCAGTTGCTCCGTGCGCTCAACGGCCTGTTCGATGCGGCCGTAAATGTGATTCCACTTGATGATGTGCAGCATGGAGGCCGGATCGTCCTTGTTCATGTCGTAGAGTTCGCCAAGCCCCACCAGCAGCAGCATCTCGCAATCGTATTTATGGGCCTTGATCTTTTCGATCTGGTCCAGGGCCTGCTTGCCCTTGGAGAGCTTGTCCAGCACTTCGCCGGCTTCGTCGATCATGCTCCTGAGGGCGTTGACCACCCGGCGGGAGGGATAGTGGATTTCGCCGCATTCGAACAACCCTATGCGGGTGGCCGTGGCCTTGACGATGTTTATCAGGGCTTCCTGGGTGATATTGATGTGGTGAATATCTTCGCGGTCGATAGGGGTGATAAAGGTCGAAGCCAGCTCCGTGGAAATTTTGCGGGAAATGGTGTTGGCTTCCGCCTCGATGATGTTGATCTCGGTGCAGCGGTCTTCCACATCCTGGAAGTTCTTGAAAAGGTCGTCCAGAATGGCGACGGCTTTTTTGAGTTTGCGGTTCTGGGCCTTGAAAAGTTCAAAGAACTTCACGTCCTTCGGAAAGAGGCTGAAACTCATGCCGGCTCCTTGCGGCGGTCGCGCCGGAGGTGGTGGTTGGGTTCAGGCATCGGGGGCCTGGTTTGCGGGTTGCGTACCGGTTTGCCGTTCTGCCTGGGGTGTGGCGGTCTGCAACAGGTCGGTCACCACGCCGCGCATTTCTTCGCTGCGTTTGAGAATGGTGGACAGCATGGCCCGGCATTGCTCTTCCTGGGCCGGAGGGGAATCGAGCAGCGTGGCCGCATATCCCTGGATGCTGGTGAGGGGCGTGCGCAACTGGTGCGAGGCGTTGACAACAAAGGAACGCAGGATGCGCTCGGCGTTTTTCATAGCGGTTACGTCGTGCAGCACCAAGATGAGGCGGCGTTTGCCTTTCTGGGTGCTGTAGGGAACAAGATCGACATCGGCATGCCCGCCGTTGGCCAGTTGCGCCAGAAAACGCAGGGGAGTGCAGCTTTCCGGGCGCAGGCACTGGGTGACCGCCTCGTGGATGGTCAGCCCAAGGCCGGCCGCCAGCACGTGCTGGCCCGTTGCGTCCCCTCCGCCGGGCAGCAGCCTGTCCAGGGCCGGATTATGGGCCAGGATGTTGCCGTCCTGGTCCAGAATGGCCACGGCATCGGTCATGTTGGCCAGCACCGCCTCGAACTGGAGGCGGGTGTCATACAGGGAACGTGAGTTTTTGCGTACCATCTTGGACAGGCTGTTGATGGAATCGGCCAGGGGCTTAAATTCCAAACCGGGATAGACGCGGATTTTTCCCGGCATTTCTTCGTGTCCCAGATCGTCCACGGCCTGGGAGAAGGTGCGTAGCGCGTTCTGGGTGCGGCGGATGAGAAACAGCGTCAGCCCGGCCGCGCACACGGCCATGGCCGCGATAATGGCCAGCAGCTGATTGCGGGATTCTGAAAGTACCTGCTGGACAGTGGAGTAGGGCACGGCGATGCGCAGCATGCCGTCGGGAATTCCGGCCAGAGTGCGCATGGGCATGGCCATATACAGCATTTCCGTGGTCAGGGTGTCGCTGAAACGGGTGGCAGTGCCGAATCCCTCGCGTCTGGCCTGAACGATTTCCGGCCGGTCCGAATGGTCGGGCAGTTCATCCAGGCGGGAGGGCTCCACGCCGGAATCGGCCAGTACCTTGCCTGGGCTGAATCCGTCCCCGACATGCATGGCCACATAGGTCACCCGGATGTTGAACCGCCTGCCCAGCTCGCCGATGACCTCGCGGAAGCTCTTCAGATCGGCGTAGGGGGCCTTGCCTGCCACCAGCCACTCGACGATCTTCAGCGTATTGGCTTCCCTGGCCTTGAATTCCTGGAGCAACTCGGTTTTGGCCCTGGAGTTCGACTGAAGGAAAACAAACACCGCCGCGCAGAACAGCACGGAGAGCGATACGGCCAGCAGTCTGCTGAACAACGGGCGATTTCCCATGAACACTCCTTATGGTTACGAACCGGGGGCACCCGTAACACGGTAGTCACATGCGGTACGCTTCCTTAGCAAGAAGAGCGGACGTTGAACAGCCCCGGCCGGGGGCATTCGAGGTGCGCCCGGCTGCGCAAGCATCGACCGTCACCAGGGCAAAGACGCACTTCAGGGCCGTTGGCAAGGCGGTCGACACCGGCTATAGGCCATCCCCATGACACTCTACGCGTTCTGGCACACCATTGCCTGGCCGCTCATGAAGCTCTTGGGCGCAATTTCCCTGAGCCTTCTGGTGGCCAACCTTATCGAAACCCTCAACTGGACCCGCTTCCTGGCTCGGTTCGCCCGGCCCATCATTCGGCTGGGACACATGCAGGATGTTGTGGGGGCCAGCTTTTCCCTGGCTTTTTTTTCCGGCCTGGCAGCCAACACCATGCTGGCCGAGGCCCACCAGGAAGGGCGTCTCACCGAGCGTGAACTCATTTTGGCCAACCTGTTCAACTCCCTGCCCACCTACTTTCTGCACCTGCCCACCATGATTTTCGTTACCGTGCCCTTTCTGGGAAGCGCCGCCGTGCTGTATGTGGGGATCACTTTCGGGGCGGCCATAACCCGATCGCTGCTTATCGTCCTGGCCGGGCGCGTGCTGCTGCCGCTGCGGCCCGAAGGCTGCGTGGAATGCCAGTTGCCGGAGAAAGGCCCCACCTGGCGCGAGGCCTTCAGCAAGAGCGTGAAGCGTTTCAAGCGGCGTATCGTCAAAATCTGTCTCATCACCGCGCCGATTTACGGCGGCATGGTGCTGATGAACAAATGGGGATTTTTCACCGCAGCCGAACGCTTTATTGCAGACCACATAGGCTTTTTGAGCTGGCTGTCCCCCAAGGCGGCTTCGGTGGTTGTCTTCGGCATGGCCGCGGAGTTCACCGCAGGTTTGGCCGCCGCCGGAGCGCTTCTCTCCGGCGGGGAACTGCCGGTGAAAGAAGTGGTACTGGCTTTGTTGGTGGGCAACCTGCTCTCTACCCCCATGCGGGCCTTTCGCCACCAGTTTCCCTACTACGCGGGCATCTTCAAGCCCGCCCTGGCCGCCAAGCTCATCATCCACAATCAGACCTTCAGGGCCTTCAGCTTGGTTCTGGCAGGGCTGGCCTATTATTGCATTGGCTAGTACCGCATTTGTGAAAAACAGGAACATTATTTGAGATATATTGTTTTAGCATGCTGCGGATAATACTGCACTCATTGTATTGTGCAAATGCGACACCAGCAGTCATGATGGTGGGAGTTGCTATGAATAATCCTGGTTGCAACCGGATACCGCAGAGGGATACATACGTATGACCGCCTCAGAAGTGCTTGAACATATCCGGTCCCTGGGCAGCGAGCAGAACCGGCAGGGCATGGCCCGCTTTGGCATCGACGTTTCCAATGCCGCCGGTGTGGGCATGGCCCCGCTGCGTCCCCTGGCGCGCCAGTTGGGGAAGAATCACTCGTTGGCCATGGAGTTGTGGGATTCCCGGCTCCATGAGGCCCGTATTCTGGCCTGCATGCTGGCCGATCCGGCTCAGACCACGGTGCGTCTGCTGGAGGATTGGGTTGTGGAGCTTGATTCCTGGGACGTCTGCGACCAGTTCTGCAACAAACTTGCGGTCAAGACCCCTCACGCCTGGCCTCTGGCTCTGGCCTGGGCCGAAAGGCCCCAGACCTTCGTACGGCGAGCCGGGTTTTCGCTCATGGCCCAACTGGCTGTCCATGACCGCAAGGCAGGGGATGAGGCTTTTGCTCCTTGTTTTGCGAGCATCGCCCGCCACGCTGGGGACGAGCGCAACTTCGTCAAGAAGGCCGTCAACTGGGCGTTGCGCCAGACAGGCAAACGCAACCCGGAATTGCGGGTGACGGCTATGGCCGTAGCCGGAGAACTGCTGACGATGGATTCCAAATCCGCCCGCTGGATAGCCCGGGACGCCCTGCGGGAGTTGCGGGCGCTGCCGGACGATTATCGGCAGCGGAAGGGGAAATAGCGTATTTAGGGAGACATAAGCATGTTTTTCAAAATACAATATATGATTTTAGTGTGTTGCGACGACGGTGCACGCAATGGATATGGCGGACGCAGCACGAGGAAGGGCGTGGGCTGGCGGAAGAAGTAGGTGGAAGGGCGTGGGCTGGCGGACGCGGTTCCGGCGGTCCTCGGTCCATGCGATTCCTCGGGCGAAGCGCCCTGCGGCGCATGGCCCTGCGGTCCGGCGGAACCCCCTCCGCCAGCCCCAGGTTTTTGCGGTCCGTGAGCGAGGGCGGGCTATTGCACCCTCACTCGACAGGTTCTTCTGATTTTTTCAACCGCATGGCAGGATTAACCGGCTCCGGGCGAGGTTCCCTGGGGTGTGGCGGAACCCTATCCGCAAGCCCCAGCTCTTTTGGAACAGTGAAAGAGAGTGAACAGGCCGGTGCGTCCTCTCTCGACGGTTTCATCTGATTTTCTTAATCGCTACGACCTGGTGAACCGGCTCCGGGGCGAGGCTCCGCCGGACCGCAGGGCGGTGCGCCGCAGGATGCGCAGCATCCGAGGAATCGCGCCGTCCGAGGACCGCCGGAGCCTTGCACCGGAGCCTTGCCCTGTCATTCCTTCAACTCCCTCACCAGCGGCGACATTCCCGTTTCCGCCGTCGTTTTCACGATATTCTTCACCCGGCTGAAGGCCAGGACGCCAAAACGTCCGTAGTGGGTGGCTTTTCCGGCGGCCTGTGCGGCGTCTTCCGGGGTGGCCTGGGGCGTTGTCTGGAACACGGCGGTGAAGCGCGCGGAGTGCGCCCTGGGCAGCACGGCCAGCAGGGTATCGGCTTGAGGGGCGTCCGCCAGGCTAAACCCGCCGGGCGACAGGGTGAGGCCCGGCGTCGGCTGAAGCTGGGCGTGGCCGCCGGGCGCACCGGCGTACAGAATGTCTCTGGCGGAAAGCTCCTTGAGCACGGCGGGTGGCATGTGCTCCTCTTCAACCACGCGGGCCTCAGGCTGGCCGAGGGCCGCCAGCAGGATGGGCAGGGCCTGGCGCACGGCTGGGGGCGCGTCGCTGGCCACAATGACCAAAAGGCTCTGACTGCCCTTGAGGCTGTTGACCGACGGAGGGATTTCCGCATCGTCCAGGATGCAGAACACATCCGCAGCCGGGTCGATGGAAAGCCGCACAGGCCTTGCCGCACTTTCCACGGTGAACGGCGTAGCGTGGGCGTTGCTGAGGATAATCCTTTTGGCGGAACCGATTGCCACCGGCTGTTCACTCCGGCGTTCACGTCCCGGTTGGACGCCCAGCGAATCCTGCTCGTTGCTGCCTTCCGTGCCACCGGTACGGCCTAACTCTCCCGGATCGCCGGGGACAGTTCCTTCAGCAGAGGAGGGAGCGTCCAGGCCGAACGGCAGGCGCAGCGCGTAGGGAGGGCCTTCCTGGAGCAGGCTGGCGCGCACGGCGTATCCGGCGTGCGTGCGTGCCAGTTTCACATCGGCAAGTTTCAGGCGCGGGCCGCCGGTGCGGCTGAGCCATTGCTTGAAAAAACGGCGGCTCTGCTCCTCAGAAAAGTCGGGCAGCCCGGCGAAGGTGGCCCGTATGTCCTCCCAACTGGCCTCCTGAAAGAGCTTGGCAGCGTAGAAGCGCCGCAGTCCCTGCCAAAAGGCCGCATCTCCTACCTGCTGGCGAAGCATATGGAAGACGAACATGCCTTTGCCGTAGCCAACGGCCTGGCTGGCAGCGGAAGAGCGCATGCCGAAGCGCTCCAGAGGGAAATCGCTCCCGGAGCGCACCAGGCTGGCGAAGGCGCGCAAGGTCTGGCGGCGGTAGTCCAGGCCTGCGGCTGGAGAGGCGAGCTCCTGGGAAAGATAGTCGGCCACGTACACGGTCAAGCCTTCGCACCAGTTGCCTTGGCTGGGGTCCACCAGTACGCCGTTGCCCCACCAACTGTGGGCGATTTCGTGGCGCAGACTGGTTTCCGGGATGAAGGGCAGCCGGATGACCTGGCTGCCCAGCAGGGTATAGGACGGAAACCCGTAGCCCGTGGGCAGGGGGTTTTCCACTACGGCGAATTTTTCCAGCGGATAGGGGCCGAGGAGATCCTGATAGAAACGCAGGTGCGCAACCGACGCCTGGAGGTAGGTACGCGCCAGGGAGGCGTTGTCAGCCAGCAGAAAGGTCAGCACCGGCACCGGGCCGGAGTCGTCCCGCTCCACCGCGTAACGGGCGGCGCACAGGCCCAGACGCTCCACCGGATGGTCGATGATCCAGGTGCTCACGGTGTTGCCGTCGCGGTCCTCGAAGCCTTCCAGCCTGCCCTGTCCGACGGCCCGGACGCCCAAGGGGGCCGTGACCGCAAGAACGTAGGTGTTGGGCTGGTCCTTGGCCTGGGGGTGCCAGAGGCTTGCGGGCATGAGCATGGCCCAGTCCGGCCCTGCGGCTGCGTCCGGCGCGCTCGCGCCGGGCATGTCCATTGAGGCGGAGGAGCCGGGAGGACCGGGCGCGTCCTCAGACTGGGCGTCCAGTTCAAGGGTGTAGGCCAGGGCGATCTGGGTCTGCCCTGGGGCCAGGGGTATCCGTAGCAGGCCGTCCGTAAACGTTGCGTCCGGCGGGGTCTGCGTGAGGGCCGCGCGGGGGCTCAGGGTCAGGGTGAGCGTATGCGCGGGGTTCTCCGGCAGGGTGATGGCGTCGCGCAGGGTGAGGGTCTTGGCTGGCGGGTCCAGAGTGGCCTGGATGGCGTGGCGCACCACGCTTGCTGGAGCCTGCGCCAAAACCGGGGGGGCGAACCCCGCCGCTGGGGTAAGTAATAGGAAGAGGAGGACGAGCGCGTATCTCATGGGGATCTTCTACCCCCAAACCGCCTAGTCAGGAAGCGCCGTCCCAAGTCTGACGTTGTGGTACGAAAATCGCTACGGCTTACCCAAGAATCATAATCAAGGTGGAAAACCTATGCGCATGACGGTTTTCATCCTCCTGGCCGTTGGTATTCTGACGCTTCCGGTCGCTCCGGCCAATGCTTTGGACACCCGCAGGGCCGATCCACTGCTGACCGCGCTGTCGCAGACCGGGCAGGGCTTCGACGCTCTGGTACGCTCCAGTGCGGGCGATATGACCTCCGTGGCCGCAGGCAGCCGCGAGGCCAAATCCCTGAACACTATCATTCTGCTGGGCGATCTTGGCGGTATGGCGCTTTCCCAAGCCAGGCTTGCCATCATGCAGACCTGGCATGCAGACTCTTCCGAAGGGCAAACCGAGGACGTCGTCCGGGTGCGGGACGCCGCCCGGCGGACATTGACGCGGGTGGCCGAGGTGATGCTTCTGGTGCGCGACGCTGCCGATACCGGCCAGGCCTGGTCCGGCGAGGCCGGGGTGCAGGCCGCCGTACAGAACATGCGCGTTCTGGCCCTGTCTGGAGACGAAGTGATTGCCGAGCTGCTGCCGCTATTGGGTTCCGGGCAGGTCCCGGAACCGGTGGATACGCCCTTTGCCAAACTCGTAGCCGTGCCCCTCAAGAGTCTGGGAGGACCGGCCACCAAGGCCAGGGATCAACTGCGCAGCGCCGTCAAGGCGAAAGAATCCGCCAGGGCATTGGAAGTGGAATGCCAGGTGCTTTACGCCACTTGGCTGCTGGGGGCCGCTTTGGACCTCAATGCCTATTCAGTTTTATTGCCGACGGTGGCCGCCAAGGTCACCCATCTGGATCAGGCTCGTGGAGAGCTTTCACGCCAAAGCGTCACCTTGCAGGCGCATTTCAGGATATTCACCAGCCATGTCACCCAGAGCGTTGGCGCTCAGGCCGGTGCGGAAATCGAGACCGTGCGTAAGGATCTTCTGGCTGTCTGCAGTGCCTCCCAGGGGTTGCTTATGGAGTTGTCCAGCCAGGTTGGGGTGGCGCTCAAACCGGTGGCCCTTCCCGTTCAGACTGCTCAGGCGGGCAAAAAAGCCCAGGTCGCCAAGGCGGCCCAGATCGCGCTTGGCGACAAGCCTGCCGCTGCGAGCCCTGCTCCTGAGTCCGGCATGGCTCTGTTGCAAAGCATGATGTCCCAGGGCGGCGCGGCCCAGGGCGGAAAATCTCCCATGATGCAGGGGTTGGAGATGATGGGGGGGATGCTCAACTAAGCCCCCGGCCAGCCATCCGTCTCAGAAATCCACAAGCGTGTGGGCCGCGAACAGGCCCTCCAAGTAGGCCTGCTGCTCGTAGACGCAGAAGGGGTCTTTTCCTGCGATGTCGCCCGTGGCGTGGTATACTCTGGCTCGGCAGGCCCCGCCGCAGAGCAGACGCACCGGGCAATCCCCGCATCCTTCCAGATTTTCCACACCCAGGTTCTGACAGCGCCCCATGGCGGGGGCGGCCAGGATGTCCTCCAGCGACTGATGGCGGATGTTACCCGCGCGAAATTCCGAAAAGTGCAGGAGGTGGCAGGGGTAGACTTGGCCGTCCGGGGCGATGCTTATCTCCGCGTCGCCCATGGCGCATTTGCGGATGGGCGAGTGGCGGGCCGAAGCCAGAACCGTGCACAGGCCGGAGAGGGGGTTGACCCCGCCCGCGGTAGAGAGGGCCGCGTAGTATTGCTCGCCGGAGATATCGAGCTCTGGCCGGTTGACGGCCCGTCCGGCCTTGAAGAGCGGCGCGAAGTGCAGAAGCGGGCCAAAGCGGCTGGCCGCTGCCGGGATGTCGTAAATATTTTGCTGGGTGACGGTCATGGAGAGCGTAACCGGCGCATCCAGGGCGATCAGGGCGTCCACGGCCTTCATGGAAGCGGCGAAGCTGCCCTGGCCCCGGTGGGCATCGTGGATTTCGGCCCGGCTGCCGTCGATGCTCACCTTGATGAGGGTGAAAAGTTCCGCGCATTGCCGGAGGTCTTCCGGTGTCAGGCGGGTGGCGTTGGTGAGCAACTGGGGCGCGTGTCCGTATTCCTTGGCCAAGCGGGCGATGGCAAGCCAATGGGGATTGAGGGTGGGTTCCCCGCCGGTGAGCACGATTTCCAGCGGCCCGGCCAGCCGCGCCAGTTTGGCGAAGAGGGCGGCGTATTCCCGCCTGCTCAGGCCGTCATCGGCGGGTTGCCGCGCGGTGGCGTAGCAATAGATGCAGTTGAGGTTGCAGTTGCCGGTCAGGCTTAGGTGTACCGTGCGCAGGGCAAAGGGGTGCGCCGCAGGCACGGGCGGATCTTGGTCCGCAAAGAGGGCGTGCTTGGCGCGGGTGTCTTCCAGAAATTTCAGGATGGTCTGCTGGGTAAGCGTGCCGTGCTCCGCCGCCAGGGCGTCAGCCATGTCATGGGCGCTGGCCTGCCCGCCGCAGCGGGAGAGGATGGCGGCCACGTTGCGGTTGCCCACCAGCCAGTCGGGAAGTTCCGGCCGCAGGAAGCACCAGGCGTCGTCCTTTTGCAACACGAGCACTGTGGGGGCCAGCATCGGCCGCCAGCAATCAGGGGAGGGCAAGGGGTGCAGATCAGCGGCCCGCGCAACCGGCCGCGAAACCGCACTTTCCGCCGCCGCCCGAACAACCAGCCGCGAAACCGCACTTCCCGCCGCCTCCGGCACAATTGGCTCCAAAGCCGCATTGCCCGCCGCCTTGGCTTCCGGCGGGACCGCCGTCGCGGGCACCGCTCCCGGCGCAGTCGGCTGCAAAGCCACATTTCCCGCCGCCCCCGGAGCAGCCTGCTCCAAATCCGCATTGCCCGCCGCCCCCGGAGCACCCGGAGCCAAAGCCGCAGGTGGCCTCGGCCTGCGAACCCGACAGGACGTCGGCCAGTTTGCCCGTGCGCAGGGCCTCGGACGGATCAAGGGCGATGGTTGAGACCGTGCCCATGGTGATGGCTCCGGAGAGCAGGAGGAATTTTCGACGGTTCATGCAGCGTTCCTTGCGTGTGGCAAACGTTGAAAATGGCTCTGTTCGCGTTGAGTGTTGAAGCTACCCAAGGGACATGATTAGTGCCCGTTTCGGGGTCAGGCTTTCGCCTAAACGCTCGAACAATCTCCGCCAACCAAGGTAGTTGGCCAGATACTTCGTCGCCACACC
>JBBRUD010000072.1:0-22773 GCA_038248065.1 Desulfovibrionales bacterium
GGCTAATATAATTTCGCCTGACGTATCAAAGCAATTTCTGCCCTTCATATTTGAAAAAGGGCGATGTATCAGCCCCTGGAAAATTTGCTTCCGCCACTTCCGGGGTATACTGCAATCCGGCGCCTTGTCGCCAAGGAGACCGTACGGATGCGTAAGTGGATGATGTTTCCCGCAGCGGTGGTTGTACCTTTCGTACTGCTGCTCCTTCTTTTTGGTTCGCCCGCAGCTGACGCCAAGACGGGCAGTCATGAGAAGAAGGCTACCAAGACAGCATCCACCGCGACTACAAAAAAGACACGTGTGGAGAACCAGGCCAAGGCCGCTTCTCCGCATGACGCAAAGCATGTCAACACCGCCAAAGGAGCCAACCAAGCTCCAGGCAAGAACGCCAAAGAGGCCGCTAAGGCCGAACCTTCCAGAAAGAAGAGCAGGCACAAGGCTCCCGCCCCTTCCGTTGCCGCAAAAGAAAAAGCCACGCCGCTGCCTGTCTCCTACACCGGAGAATTCCAGCTTGACACCAAGGCCTCCCTGCTCATGGACATGAAGAACGGCCGGGTGCTCTACGCCCAGGAAGCGGACCTGCCCATCCCCCCTGCGTCGCTTACCAAAGTGCTCACTCTCTATCTGCTTAACGAATACATCCAGGCCGGGAAAATGCGGGTCGACGAGACCATCCCCGTCACCCAGGAGGCCAGCCACCAGGGCGGCTCCACCATGCGCCTGCGCACCGGCGAGCAGGTTCCCCTTGAGGAACTTATCAAGGGCATCGCCATCGCCTCGGCCAACGACGGTTGCATGGCCGTGGCCCAGTATCTGGGGCATGGCGACCCCGCGCCCTTCATCGCGGCCATGAACGCCAAAGCCAAGGAGCTGGGCATGACCAACTCCGTGTTCTTCAACCCCAACGGCCTTCCGGCCGAGGGGCAGGTGACCACGGCCAGGGATATGGCCCTGCTCGCCAAGCAATACCTGGAGCGCTTCCCCGAAACGCTCTCCATCCATTCTTCCACGGAATTCACGTACAAGAACCGCGTCCGCCACAATTCCAACTCCCTGCTGGGCAAGGTGGAAGGGGTGGACGGCCTGAAAACCGGGTTTGTCTGCGCTTCGGGGTTCAATATCGTGGTTACGGCCAAGCGCGGGGACACCCGCCTGGTGGCCGTGGTGCTCGGAGCCAAAAACCGCCGCGTGCGCGAGCGTGAGGCCACCCGGTTGGTGGAGGAAGGCTTCCGCATAGTCGCGGCTGAACTGCGCCAGGGCGACGACAAACAGGTGGCCCTGTCCGGTGCCGCCAGCAAAGCCCACGAGGCCAAGTTCCACTAGCCTTCGCCCTTCGACATGGATACACATCCAGGCGTCCTGCCTCTCCGGGCTGGACGCCTGTTATTTTGTAAGGACGAATCATGCAGAGCATAAATCCCGCCACCGGGCAGGTGCTGGCCGAATACCCCGAGCACGGCCCGGAGGATATTCAGGCCATACTGGCCGCCAACCGGCTGGCCTGCCGGTGCTTCAGCAACTGGAATTTTGAAGACCGGGCCGCCAGCCTGCATAAGGTGGCCGCCATTCTGGAGGCCCGCAGGACGGAGCTTGCCCGGCTGATCACCCTCGAAATGGGCAAACCTCTGGCCGAGGCCCGACGCGAAATCGGTCGGTGCGTGCTGGTCTGCAAATACTACGCGGACAACACCGCCTGCCTACTGGCCCCGGAGCGCCCTGTGCCCGGCCCTCGCGACACCCAGGTGGTGTTCGAGCCGCTGGGGCCGGTGCTGGCCATCATGCCCTGGAATTTCCCCTTCTGGCAGGTGATCCGCTCCGCCGCTCCGGCCCTTATGGCCGGGAATTCCTTCCTGCTCAAACATGCGCCCACGGTCACCGGCTGCGCCCTGATGCTTGAGGAAATTTTCGCCTCCGCCGGGCTGCCCCAGGATCTTTTCCGCACCCTGGTGACTCCCGAAGCCAACGTGGCCGCAGTGATCGCCGACCCGAGGGTGCGCGCCGTCACCCTCACCGGCTCCTGCCGGGCCGGGGAGGCGGTTGCGGCCATGGCCGGGCGGGCGCTCAAGAAGGTGGTACTGGAACTGGGCGGCTCCGATCCTTTCATCGTGCTTGGAGACGCCGACCTGGACCAAGCCGTGTCCACCGCCGTGGCTGCCCGTTTCTACAACGCCGGGCAGACCTGCATATCCGCCAAACGATTTCTGGTAGCCCGATCCGTTGCCCGCACCTTCGAGGAAAAGCTGGCCCGTGCCGTGGCCGCCCTCACCGTGGGCGACCCCATGGCAGCGGACACCCTCATCGGCCCCATGGCCCGCGAGGATCTGCGCCTGGCCGTGGAAGAGCAGGTGGCCCAGGCCGTTGCCTCTGGAGCGCGTGTGTTGTTGCCCGGCGGTCGCCTGGAGGGGCCTGGATTCTTCTTCGCCCCCGTGGTGTTGGCAGGCGTGCGCCCCGGCATGCGGGTATTCGAGGAGGAAGTCTTCGGCCCGGTGGCCAGCATCACCACCTTTTCCGAGGAAGCCGACGCCCTGCGCCTGGCCAATGCCACGCCCTACGGCCTGGGGGCCAGCGTCTGGACCGCCAACCTGTCGCGCGGCCGCAAACTGGCCGGGCTGCTGGAGGCCGGAACCGTAGCTGTGAACGCCCTGGTGAAATCAGACCCCCGCCTGCCTTTCGGCGGTGTGAAGCGCTCCGGCTTTGGCCGCGAACTGGGCCGCTACGGCCTGCTGGAGTTCGTGAACATCAAAACTATCCACGTAGGGCCGTAAAGCCCTGTTTCTCGCAGACGTCTACGCTTGGCCCGCCGGAATCGGCGGGCCTTTTTTTTGCCCGTTCGGAGAACCTCCAGAAGGGATTCATCTTGCCTCCCAAGAAATAAACGGTGTACTAAGTCAATAGCTCTGTACAGGCACGGTACTGCGGCTCCACCGCGAGTCCCGAAAGGCACGCTGGAGCTGTGGCTCATTGTCCGTGGGGCGGCGTTCACGCTGGAAGAAACCTCTTACCGCCTGCTCAACCGGCATCCGAGGAGGGTTTTATGACCCATCGTCACTGCATTTCAGCGGTTTCCGCACTAACAACAGCATGTGTGCTGGGTTTTGTATTTCTTTTCGCACCGTCTCCGGCCCTGGCGAAAACAAAGCAGGACGGTAATGAGAAATCCACGTCCGCCAGCCAGACTCCTGAGGCCAGGATCGAAGAGCGGATCGTCCGCCTGCACAAGGCCTTCCTGATTACCCCCGAGCAGGAACCGGCCTGGAACGCTTTTGCCCAGGTGATGCGCAGCAACATCGCCATGAGCGCGTTGCAGGATAAATATCAGCAAAAGGGTCCTGGAATGACGGCTGGCGAAGCGCTGGCCGCCCAGGTGGAGATGGCCGAGGAGCATGCCAACTATTTGCGCAAGCTTGTCCCGGTGCTCGATGCGCTCTACAAGACCATGTCCGATCAGCAGAAGCGCGTTGCCGACGAAATGTTCGGTCGACATGCCAGGAAGGAAGGGAAGGCCCCGAAAAAAGGGAAGTAATGCGGCGCGTGCGGCCTGTTGACCTTACGATTCGCATTTGGGGAACCGCTCCCTCAAGGAGGGAACCATGAAGAGTATGAAAATCCTGCTGGCCATCACCCTGGCCGGGGTGATCGGCATATTGGCGGCAGTGGTTTCGCCCGGCACTGTCCAGGCCTATGACGGTTATTACAGAGATGGGCGCGGGTATTATCACCGCGACCATTATTACCACGATTACGGGCGGCGCAACTATTATAATCACCGTAACCCGGCAGTGATTTACGCCCCGCCGCCGCCCGCCGTCATCGTGGTTCCACCCCCGAGGGTGCACCGATATTATCACAACAGGGGCTACTACCGGTATTGACGGGCAGGCGGCCTGCCCTGGCGGAGTGGCTGGCGGACCGGGGCATGCGGCCATCGCCGCGTACTGCCGGTGCACTTGGCGAAGATAGGCCCGCTGGAGACGGCGGGCCTTATTCGCTTGTGTGCCGATGCGCAAGAAAGCCGTGGTGATCCAAAGAATTCAAAACAACCTCTTGACCTTTTGCTCAAACAAGACCATAGCGCTAATAGGTATTTTTCTTAATAGTGGCGTCGCCGACGTCTCGCGCAACGCGTTGCCCCAGGAGCCGACAGTATTCTACGCTTGGCAGTTCTCTCTTCAGCGGCGAACTGGACCTCGATCCGGCCGGTTGGTGGCGGTCTCCGCTCTGTGTGTTCATAAAACATCGGTAAAATATATACTTCTGGAGGTGTTGTCATGAGTGACGAGAAGAAGTGTCCGGTAACGGGTAAGTCCAACAGTCAGGGAGCCGGGGGCGGCACTTCGAACCGCGACTGGTGGCCGAATCAGTTGAACCTCAATATTTTGCATCAGCATTCCCTCAAATCTAATCCCATGGGTGAGGCGTTCAACTACGCCGAAGAGTTCAAGACCCTCGACCTCGAAGCCCTGAAAAAGGATCTTTTCGAGCTGATGACCACCTCGCAGGACTGGTGGCCCGCAGACTATGGCCACTATGGCCCGCTGTTCATACGGATGGCCTGGCACAGCGCCGGAACATACCGCATGGGCGACGGACGCGGCGGAGCAGGTTCCGGCAACCAGCGCCTCGCCCCCCTCAACAGTTGGCCGGACAACGTCAACCTGGATAAGGCCCGCAGGCTCCTTTGGCCTCTCAAGCAAAAGTACGGCAAGAAAATCTCGTGGGCCGACCTGATGATTTTTGCGGGCACCTGCGCCATAGAGTCCATGGGACTCA
The DNA here is from genome assembly GCA_038248065.1 of Desulfovibrionales bacterium. Taxonomy (GTDB): domain Bacteria; phylum Desulfobacterota; class Desulfovibrionia; order Desulfovibrionales; family Desulfovibrionaceae; genus Fundidesulfovibrio. Next base: position 4,771 of record JBBRUD010000072.1, read on the forward strand.
AGCCCTTCGGCTTCGGCGGTGGTCGCGAGGACATCTGGGAGCCGGAACAGGACATTTACTGGGGAAACGAGGACACCTGGCTTGGCGACAAGCGCTACTCCGGCGACCGTGAGCTTGAGAATCCTCTTGCCGCCGTGCAGATGGGCCTGATTTACGTGAACCCGGAAGGCCCGAACGGCAATCCAGACCCGGTCGCTTCGGGCCGTGACGTCCGTGAAACCTTCGCCCGCATGGCCATGAACGACGAGGAGACTGTCGCGCTCACGGCAGGCGGGCACACCTTCGGCAAGTGCCATGGTGCCGGTGACGCCGCGCTGGTTGGTCCTGCGCCCGAAGCCGCCGGTCTTGAGGAGCAGGGCCTGGGCTGGAAGAGCAGCTTTGGCAGCGGCAAGGGAGGCGACACCATAGGCAGCGGCATCGAGGGCGCCTGGAAGGCCAACCCGACCACCTGGAATATGGGGTATCTGAACACGCTGTTCAAATACGAGTGGGAGTTGGTGAAGAGCCCCGCCGGGGCCAACCAGTGGCTGGCCAAGGACGTTGCCCCTGAAGACATGGTGGCCGGTGCGCACGATCCGTCCAAGAAGTATCGTCCCATGATGACCACGGCGGACCTCTCCATGCGCTTCGACCCCATCTACGAGCCCATCGCGCGGCATTACCAGAACAATCCCAAGGAATTCGAAGACGCCTTCGCCCGTGCCTGGTTCAAGCTGACGCACCGCGACATGGGCCCCCGTTCGCGGTATCTGGGAGCGATGGTCCCTGCGGAAGATCTGCTTTGGCAGGACCCTGTGCCCGCAGCCACCCACGATGTGATTGACGGACAGGATATCGATGCTCTGAAAGGCAAGATCCTGGCTTCCGGGCTGTCTGTTTCCCAACTGGTTTCCACCGCCTGGGCCTCGGCGTGCACGTTCCGCAACTCCGACAAACGAGGCGGGGCCAATGGCGCGCGCATTCGTCTGGCCCCGCAAAAGGATTGGCAGGTCAACCAGCCAGCCCAGTTGTCAGAGGTGCTCAAGACTCTTGAGGGAATCCGCACGGCCTTCAACAGCGCCCAGTCCGGTACGAAGCAGGTTTCCCTTGCCGACATGATTGTCCTGGGCGGATGCGCGGGTATCGAACAGGCTGCGAAGAATGCCGGTCACGCTGTGACGGTTCCCTTCTCGCCGGGGCGCACGGATGCTTCCCAGGAGCAGACCGACGTGGAGTCGTTCTCCGTGCTGGAACCGGTTGCAGACGGCTTCCGCAACTTCCTCAAAGCCAAATACTCTGTGACTGCGGAGGAAATGCTGGTTGACCGGGCGCAACTGCTGACGCTGACCGCGCCTGAGATGACGGTTCTCGTGGGCGGCATGCGCGTGCTGAACGCCAACTTCGGCCAATCCCAGCATGGCGTCTTCACCAAGAAACCCGAAACGCTCACCAACGACTTCTTCGTCAATCTGCTGGACATGGGCACGACGTGGAAGGCCACTTCCAAGGACAACGACGTGTTCGAAGGGCGTGACCGCACAACAGGCCAGCCCAAGTGGACCGGAACCCGTGTGGACCTGATCTTCGGATCGAACTCCCAGCTTCGCGCCATTGCCGAAGTCTATGGATGTGCGGATTCCCAGGAGAAGTTCCTGCACGACTTCGTGGCGGCGTGGGTCAAGGTGATGAACCTGGACCGCTTCGACCTCGCCTGATTGAAGGAGCGGCCCTGAACACTCTGTTTGGCAACAGGCTGTTCAGGGCCGCACAAGGGCTTTGGGAACTGTAAAACGACTCTTTTCGTCCCACGAAAAATCCTGCAAGTCCATCCAGCCGGTATTGCTGGATGGACTTGCAGGATATCCACGATATTCACAGTGAGAACGGACTCTGCGGTTCAGCGGGTGCCGGGCGGGCTAGTGCACCGCGTCGGAGCCTTTGCCCACGGTGGGCGGGGTTTTTTCCAGGCTCGCGATGTATTCCTTCACCTGGTCGAGTTCCTTCCAGTTGAGGTACATTTCCAGCCAGCCGGGGAAGGTCTGGGGGTTGGCGTCCAGGTAGCCCTCGTGACCTTGCAGCCACAGGGAGAACAGGTGCATCTCCATGCGGTAGGGCCGGGAATCCAGCAGGCGCTGCACCAGTCCGGGCTTGTACTTCACGCCGTCGAGCAGCTCGCATACGAAGGTGCCCACATTGGTGCATGAGGTCTCGTAGGTGAGTTCCGTGTTGTTGATCCTCTCCAGCAGGGGGGCCAGATCGGGGGCCTGCTCGCGCACCTGGGCCAGGGCAGCTTCGGGGGCGTCCAGAAAGGTTTTCCCCTCGCGGTCCACGGCGAAGTAAAAGCGTGCCCAGTGTTCAAAGGCGAACACCCGGGTGATTTCCTTGATGGCGTTGGTATCTTCTTGCGACATTTCCGACTCCTTAAGCGTTGTGGCAACGTACGAAATGGTTGGGCGCGAGCTCCCGCCACAGCGGCGGCTGCGTGAGGCAGGCCGGTTCGGCCTCCGGGCAGCGCGGGGCGAAGAGGCAGGCCGGTGTGCCCGCAGCCCCGGTGAGGCGGGGCGGGGAAAGTTTCTGGCGCTGGGTGGGGTCCGGGGCCGGAATGGCTGCCAGCAGCACCCTGGTGTAGGGGTTCAGCGGCCGGTCGTAGAGCTCCGCAGCCGGGGCCAACTCCATGAGACGGCCCGCATACATCACCGCCACCCGGTCGCTCAAGTGGCTGACCACGGCCAGATCGTGGGAAATGAACAGGTAGGTCAGCCCCAGGCGCTCCTGCAATTCTTCCAGAATATTGATGACCTGGGCCTGGATGGAGACATCCAGGGCCGAAACCGGTTCGTCGCAGACTACCAGCTTGGGGTTCAGGGCCAGTGCGCGGGCGATGGCCGCCCGCTGGCGCTGTCCGCCGGAAAATTGATGCGGGTAGCGCCCGGCGTATTCCGGGCGCAGGCCTACCATCTCCAGCAAGGCCAGCACGCGCTGCTTGCGCTGGGCCGCCGTGCCTTCGCCCTGGGCGGCCAGTCCCTCGCCCACGCTGCGTCCGATGGACAGGCGCGGGTTGAGGGAGGAAAACGGGTCCTGAAAAACCATCTGGGCCATGCGCGGCAGGTCGCGGGCCATATGCGCATCGGTCCAGAGGTCGCGACCGTCCATGCGCACCGTGCCTGAGGTTGGCGGCTCCAGGCGCACGGCCAGTCGGGCCAGGGTGGACTTGCCGCAGCCCGATTCGCCCACCAGCCCAAGGGTCTCGCCAGGCGCGACGGCAAGGTCCACGCCGTCCACGGCCAGCACTTCCCGGTGGCCAAGAAGGCCCTGGCGGGTGCGGTAGACCTTGGTGACGCCGGAAAATTCCAGAGATGCGTTCACGCCTGCGCTCCTTCGGCGTACAGCCAGCAGCGCACCTGTCGGTCCGGCTCCGGGCTGAACAGCGGCGGCGCTTCCTGTTGGCAGCGGGCAAAGGCTTTGGGACAGCGCGGGTGGAAATGGCAGCCCGGAGGCAGGTCGGTCAGGGAGGGCACCATGCCCGCGATGGGGACGAGCTTGTCGCGCACGCCGAGCTTGGGCAGCGAACCCATAAGCCCGGCAGTGTAAGGGTGCAGGGGGCGGACGAACAGCCGATCAACCGGGGAGAGTTCCACGATGCGGCCGGAATACATCACTGCCAGCCGGGTGCAGGTCTGGGCCACCACTCCAAGGTTGTGGGTGATGAGCAGAATGGAAACGTCACGCGCCCGGGCAAGCTCCACCAGCAGTTCCAGGATCTGCTTCTGGATGGTGACGTCAAGGGCTGTGGTGGGTTCATCGGCAATGAGGAGCTTGGGGTCGCAGGCCAGGGCCATGGCGATGACCACCCGTTGGCGCATGCCCCCGGACAGCTCGTGGGGATAGCTGCGCAGGGTGCGTTCAGGCTCCGGCAGGCCAACCAGGGCCAGCAGTTCCTTGGCCTTGGCCAGGGCCTGGGGTTTGGTCAGGCCCCGGTGGAGCATCAGGGGTTCGGCCACCTGGAAGCCCACGCGCATCACCGGGTTGAGGGAGGTCATGGGTTCCTGGAAGATCATGGCGATGTCGGCCCCGCGTACCCGGCGCAGGTCGTCCGGGGGGAGCTCGCGCAGGTCGCGGCCCTGGAAGAGCACTTGCCCGGCGATGATGCGCCCCGGCGGCTGCACCAATCCCAGAATAGCCAGGGACAGCACGGTCTTGCCGCAGCCGGATTCGCCGACGAGTCCCAGAATTTCACCGGGTTCCAGGCGCAAATCTACACTGTCCACGGCCAGGGCCTGGCCCTGGGGGGTGGAAAAGGCGGCGGAAAGGCCGTGGAGGCGAAGCAGGGGCTGGTCCATTTTTCCCTTGTGAGCAGTGGGGTGAAGCCGTAAACGTACGGCTTTCCCCGATTCCTTGCAAGGAGCAGCCACATGTCCCATACGGCGATTATCGGGGGCGGCCTGGCCGGGTGCGAATGCGCCCTGGCCCTGGCCCGCGCGGGCCTTTCCGCCACCCTGTTCGAAATGAAGCCCTGCCGCTATTCACCGGCCCACCAGAGCCCCGGCCTGGCCGAGCTGGTCTGTTCCAATTCCCTGCGCTCCGACGATCCTCAGTCCGCCGTGGGGCTCCTGAAGCTGGAAATGGAGGAACTGGGCAGCGTGGTCATGCAGGCCGCCCGAGCCACCACGGTTCCCGCAGGCAAGGCCCTGGCCGTGGACCGCGACCTGTTTTCGGCCCGCGTCACCGCTGCCGTCGAGGCCGAGCCACTGGTCACCATTGAGCGCCGCGAGATCGCAAGCCTTGATGATCCGGCCCTGGCAGGGTTCGACCGGGTGGTGGTGGCCGCAGGGCCGCTGGCCTCCGAGACCCTGGCCCAGAGCCTGAGCGCGGCCATCGGCGCGGACAGCCTCTATTTTTACGACGCCATAGCGCCCATCGTGTTCGCCCACTCCATCGACCGGGAGAAGGTGTTTTCCGCCTCCCGCTGGCAGGAGGGCGAGGGCGACTACCTCAACTGCCCCATGAACAAGGAAGAGTACCAACTCTTCTACGACGCCTTGCTGGCAGGGGAGAAGGTCGCGCCCCGCGAGTTCGAGAAAGAGATCCACTTCGAGGGCTGCATGCCCGTGGAGGCCCTGGCCGAGCGCGGTTTCAAGACCCTGGTCTTCGGCCCTCTCAAGCCCGTGGGCTTAACCGACCCGCGCACGGGCCGCTGGGCCTTTGCCGTGGTGCAGCTGCGCCCGGAGAACGCGGAGCTTACCTGCTACAATCTGGTGGGTTTTCAGACCAAACTCAAATACCCGGACCAGGAGCGCGTCTTCCGCATGATTCCCGGCCTGGAAAACGCCGAGTTCGCCCGGCTGGGCTCCATCCACCGCAACACCTACGTGGACGCCCCCACCGTGCTCACCGAGGGTTTGGAATTACGCTCCAGGCCCGGAGTCTTCCTGGCCGGACAGATCACCGGCGTGGAAGGCTACGTGGAGAGCGCCGCCAGCGGCCTGTGGCTGGGCCACCACCTGGCCAAAGGCGTCACCCCGCCCCCGGCTGAAACGGCCCTTGGCGCGCTCCTCAACCATCTGCGCACGCCGGTAAAAAAATTCCAGCCCTCCAACGTCAACTTCGGCCTGACCCCGGAGCTGACCATGACCGTGCGCACCAAAAAGGATGGAAGAAAGGCCCTGTACCACCAGCGGGCGCGGGATGCGTGGAAGGGGTGGTTGGCAGGCGGTACGAACAGTCCAACTGAAATATAGGGGATTCCAAAGGGCCATTGGCCCTTTGGCCGCCGGAGGCCTCCGCCCTTCTTCGTCTTCGCCTTCCCTCTCTTCCCCTTCGCTTGCGGTCGCAGGCATTTCCGGCGGTCCTCGACCGATGCGATTCCTCGGGTGAAGCACCCTGCGGCGCATCGGCCTGCGGTCCGGCGGAAACGCCCGCGACCGCCCGGTTGCGCCGGGGTAATGGGAAAGCATTTTGTAGAAAGTCTTGGGACCTCCAGGCAGGCTCGTCTTACGTTCTTTTTTTCGCTGGTTCCTTCACCGTTGAGTCCACCTCTTCCAGCATGGCCTCCGCCACTTCCAGGGGTTTTTCCGCCTGGCTGATGGGGCGGCCCACCACCAGGTGGTCGGCTCCGGCGGCTATGGCTTTGGCCGGGGTCATCACCCGGCGCTGGTCGTCCTTGCCGTGGGTGTGGCTGGCCGGGCGGATGCCCGGCGTGACGATGAGGTAGTCGTGACCGTAGGCGTTGCGCAGCAGCGCGGCCTCGCGGGCCGAGGCCACCACTCCGGCGCAGCCCGCAGCCAGGGCGTAGCCCGCGCGGGCGCGGACCATGTCCTCGATGGAGCCGGGAAAACCCAGTTCCCGGTGTTCTTCCTCGCCCACGCTGGTGAGCACGGTAACGCCGAGAACGCCGGTGTCTCCGGCTTCGGCAGTGGCGGCCCGGAGCATGGCGGTGGTGTGGGCGTGCACCGTGGCCAGATGGACGCCGTGGCGGGCCACCTCGCGCATGGTCAGGCCCACGGTCTGGGGGATGTCGTGGAATTTGAGGTCGAGCATCAGCTTGTGGCCCTGGTCCACAATCCAGTCCACCAGTGGAAACCCTTCAGCCAGGAAGAGTTGCAGACCCACTTTGAAATAGCCGACGGTTCCGCCCAGAACGCGCACCCAGTCCTTGGCCTGATCGGCAGTGGGCACATCCAGGGCGAAGATGATCCGCTCGCGCAGGGGGATGGTGGTGTTCATTGGGCAAACCCCAGCAGGGCGGCGAACTGCGTTCCCGCGCCCTGGTGGAGGCCGGTGTCCCAGAGGTGGTTCTGCACGGCCCACCAGTCTTCAGTGAGCCCAATCCCGCGCACCCGCTGGACCATCTCGCACAGCCGCCCCCATTCCGGTTCGTCGGAGGCCAGCATTGCCAGCGTTCGGGCAGACAGGCGTTGGGCCAGATCCTGGCGCTCGATGGCGTTACTGTCTGTCTGGCGCAGGAAGACGTGCAGCAGTTCGCGTTGTTTGTTCTCCAGATCCATGCCCCACACCCAGGTCCAGGCCAGGGCTGCCCACATGCCCGCCCACTGGGGGGCCAGGGTCAGGGTGGTCTGGGCCTCCTGGATTTCGCAGACGAGATGCGCTCCGCAGGCCATGCGCTGTACGGCCTTGTCCCACTGGTCGGAACCGGCCACGGTGATCCAGGCGTCGGCCAGGGCCTGACGTTTGTTCACTGGCAGGGCGCGGGGCTGGAAGGTTTCCGTTGCGCCTTCCGGGCCGCCGGTGGCGGCTGTACCAGCGGCGGAGTCCGGGCCTGCCACCCGTACGGCAGCGGCCAGCGGGTCGTTGCCGTGGGGAGGCTGCCAGGAAAAGGCGTAGCGCTCCGCGCCGCTTTCCTTGGCCCACTGGATGGTGGCTGTGCCGCCAAGCGGGGTCGTCTGGGCGGTAGGTGCGCCGGGAACCTCGGTTCCAGCTCCGGTCGGTTGTGCCGCTGCGGCCACCGCCACCCGCACGCCGGGCCAGACAACCTCTTCGGACTGGCCGGGCTGGGGCAGGCGGTCCTGGCCCCACAGGGTGATGAGGGCCTGGGCGATGAGCGAACCGGGCGTTTCCTGCCGGGGCTTGACCAGCTTGGCCCAGATTGTTGCGGCGTTGCCGTATTCGGGCAGGTTGGAGGGCGCGGTCTGGAGAATCGGCAGAATTTCGGCTTCGATATCCGGCCCGCCGGTGCGCAGGCACAGCTCCATGGCCCGCAGGGCGAAGGTAAGGCCGTTCACGGGCTCGATGCGCGACACCTCGTCGAAGAACCAGGCGCAGCTGGCCAGTGACGCCAGCCCCCACTGCTGCATGGCCAGAAGCTTCCAGGCCACGGCCTGCCCGTCTTCCGGCAGGTTCTTGCGGAAGTGGGCCGCGCCGTATTCGGCCAGGGACATGCTTTCGGCCAGAACCTTTCCGTAAGCCACCAGGGCTTTACGGGGGTCGGCGAAGCAGTCAGCGCCGCGGGTGAAGAAATGCTCGTCGAGCATGTCCTTGCAGCGTTGCAGGGCTTGGCGCAAAGGCGCGCGCCAGTCCTGCCGCCAGCCGGGATGCCCGCCGTCGGTGCAGCCGCAGTTGGAGCGCCAGCGCTCCACGCCGTGGGCGCAGCTCCAGGCCGAGGGCTCGTGCAGTTGCACCTGCCGGGTGGGCGGATGAGCGGCCAGATGGGCCGCGAAATTGGAGATGCCCAGCCCGTCGCGGCTGCTGCGGGCCTGATCGAGCACGAAGGCCAAAGCCATTTCGCCGAAGGTGAAGTGGTGGCCGTAGGTTTCGCCGTCCGTGGCCAGGGTCAGCAGACCCGGCCCGGCTGCCTGGGAGAGCCTGCGCCAGAATGTTTCGCCGTCGGCCAGCAGGCGCTCGAAAGCCACGGCCTGGGAGAGGGGGCCGTCGTAGAAAAAAATGTCGATGGAGCGCCCCGAGGGCAGGTGCAGGCGGTAGGGGGCGCGGATATCGAGATTGCCGGGGTTAACCGGCGACCAGTCGCCTCCCTCCAGCGGGGCCACGGCCTTGGCCTGGCCGGGAGCGAGAATGGTGAAGACGATGCCGTGCCGGGCCAGTGCTTCCAGGCTCTGGGTGTCCACGGCGGCTTCGGCCAGCCACATGCCTTCCGGGGCGCGGCCGAAACGTGCGGTGAAGTCGTCCACGGCCCAGGCCGTTTCCAGCTCTTTGTCCAGGGTGCTGGCTAGGGGCAGGATCTGGTGATGGTACACCTGGGCGATGGCGTTGCCGTGTCCCAGGCGGGCCAGGCTCAGCCTGTCGGCCTCCTGCATGCGCCGGTAGGTGTCCGGGTCGGCCCCGGCCAGCCAGGCCAGCATGGTCGGTCCGGCGTTGAAGCTCATCCACTCGTAGCAGTTCATCATTTCCACGATCCGGCCCGCCCCGTCGAGCCGTCGGGCCCGCGCCATGGGGGCGTAGGATTCGTGGGTGATGCGTTGGTTCCAGTCGAAGGCCGGAGCCGCGCTGCCCTCGGGGAGGATGTTGTTCAGCCAGGGGTCCTCGCGGGGAGGCTGGTAGAAATGGCCATGGATGCAGAGTGCTTTTTCCATGGCCGCGATTGTATGCTATTTTTTTTCGGGATGGTAGGGGATCAGGCAAGAGTTTGCCGCCAGGGCCTGTCCATGGCCTTGGACAGCACTCCGGCAAGATCGTCGTATTCCACGGGTTTAGAGAGATATTCGTCCATCCCCGCAGCCAGAAAGCGCTCGCGGTCGCCGGGCAGGGCGTGGGCGGTGAGGGCGATGATGGGGATGCGGGCCATATCCCCGAGGTCGCTGGCGGCGCGTATGGCTCTGGTGGCGGCGATGCCGTCCATTTCGGGCATCTGGATGTCCATGAGCAGGCAGTCAAACTGTTCCTGGGCCAGTGCTTTCAAGGCGTCGCGACCGTTGTCGACGATGGTGGCCTGGTAGCCCAGGCTCTCCAACATATCCATGGTCATCACGGTGTTGATGGGATCGTCTTCGGCCAGGAGGACTTTGCCGCTTGTTGCGTGCGAATGGTCGAGTGCGTCCTGGCGGGAAGCCAGAGCCGGGGCCAGGGTCCCTTCCGGGGCTGTACGGGCGAGGAAGGTGAAGCTCACCAAAGTGCCTTCATCCGTGTGGGAGTCGATCTCCAGGGTTCCCCCCCACATGGCCACCATGCGTTTGACGATTGCCAGGCCAAGGCCTGCCCCCTGATAGCGCCGGGAGTGCGAGCCGTCGGCCTGGATGAAGGGCTCGAAGAGCGTGGGAAGTTTGCTCGCGGGGATGCCGATGCCGGTATCTTCCACCTGGAAGAGCAACAGGCAGTTGTCTGAATCCGGGTCGGTGCGCACCAGATCCACGCGCAGGGCCACCTGCCCCTGGCTGGTGAATTTCAGGGCGTTGCCAGCAAGGTTGAAGAGCACCTGGCGCAGCCTGCCGCCGTCGCCCATGAGCGTGGTCGGAAGGTCCGGGTCGGTCTCCACGGCAAGGGTGACGCCTTTGGCGGTGGCTTCGCGGGCAAAGAGGCCCTTGAGTTCCTCCAGCACGGCACCCGGTGAGAAGGGTTCCACAGCGGGCTCCATGCGTCCGGCGTCCAGGCTGGAGTAGTCCAGGATGTCGCCCAGCAGACCCAGGAGGGAGCGACCGCAATCCAGGGCGTTGTGCACGTAGCCGTTTTGGCGGTCGTCCAGGCGGGTTTTTTCCAGAAGTTGCAGCATGCCCAGCACGCCGTTCAAGGGAGTGCGGATCTCGTGGCTGACGTTGGCCAGAAATTCACTTTTGGCCGTGTAGGCTTCCTGGGCAGCGTCGCGGGCGGCGATGAGGGCGCGCTCGGTGCGCAGGGTGGCGGTTATGTCGCGCACCACGCACAGGGCCACTCGCTCGCCTGCCGGGTCTACGGCGCGCAGGGCGTCCACCAGCACGTCCAGGGGTTCGCCCGAGGCCGCGCGCATGCGGGCCTTGACCCCGCGCACTTCCGAGGCGGGGGTGATGCCGCTGCCCCTTTCAAGCCCCAGTGGGGTTTGCGCCCAAAGCGGTGCCAGGGCGGCGGTGTCGAAGGAAAACAGCAAGGATACCGGCTGGCCTGCCAGTTCCGCCCTCGTGCGACCGGAAAGCGTGGCCAACTGATTGTTGACGTCGCTGAACCGGCCCGCCGGGTCCATGGAGAAGAGCATCACCGGCGCATCGCCGTACATTTGCCGGTACCAGTCCTGCCCGTGGCGCACCTGGAGTTCCCGTGCTTTCAGGGAATCGAGCATGTCCTCGAAACTTCGGGAGAGGAAGGCGAACTCTTCGATGCCCCGGTAATGCGGACGCTCTCCGCGTTTGAGCGCGGCGGCAATGCTGGCCACGGGCCGCGATACCGATCGCTGGGAGTAGAGCAGGAAAATAGCCAGCCCCAGGGCGATAAGGCCGCCTGAACCCAGATACATGCCGCGCACTGTGCCGGCCAGAGCGGCGTAGTCCGCGCCGGTATCCATGAGAAGCACCCGTAGTTCCCAGGGAGGGAACTCCACCAGGTAGACTTCAGCAGTGTGGACGCCTACCTGAACCGTTGTGGGTGTAAGCGGCGTCAGGACGAGGCGGGCCATGGCGGCGGGGTCGTCCATGGTAAAACTGGCCAGCACCGCTCCGGTCCGGTCCAGCACCGCGCCGGGAATGTTGCGCGCATAGAACAGCCTTTCCAGGCGGCTTACCACCCTGGCACGGGCGATGCGGTCTTCCGTGGGGTGTTCCGTCTTGCCCGCCAGGGCCAGACGGTCGTAGGCCTCGTCCAGTATCTCGGTCACTTCCCGGCCGGAGCTGTGCAGGCTGTGTTCCATGCGGTCATGGGTGAAGCTGGTGATGGCCCCCAGCACGAACACGGTGAGAAAACCCCAGACCAGCAAGGCACCCAGCACCACCGGCAGAGCGAGACGAAAGTACAGCCGGTTGAACATGGTCAGGAGCCTGTGACCGGTTTGGCCGTTCGCATCTCCTCCGGCCAGACGATTTCATTTTTGCCCCTGTTCCACTGCAAAGTCAGGGGAAACTGGCGCAGTTGCATGCCGGAGCGCGCCACGCTGTAGCGGCCGATGATGGTCATGACATTGAGGCCGACAAGGGCCTGACGCAGGGCCTCGCGGTCTAGGGAGCAGGCCTTGTCTGCCGCTGCTTCGAGTATCTGTCCGCCTGCGAAGGCCGCAGCGGCGTAGTGGTTGGGTTCCCGCGCGAATTCCTTGCGAAAGCTTTCCACAAACTGTGCCCCGCCGGGAAAGGCAGACGCTGTTCGCCGGGTCCAGGGTGCTGCCGTGAACACCCCCTCGGCGTCCTTGCCCATGGCGGCCAGGAATTCTGGAGAGCCTTGTTCGCTTGCAGCGAAGATGGCTTTGGGTTTCCAGGGAAGGCGCTTGATGGTCAGCAGGGTGTCGCGGCAGGTTCGGGATGGGCACCAGACCATGAGGCCTTCGGCACCCGAGGCCTGGGCCTGGGCCATTGCTGCGGGGAGTTCCTTCTGGTGCACGCTGGCCTGGAAGGGGAGATCCACGCCGTAGCGTTTGGCCCATCTGAGGGCGGGCTTCAGGATGTTGCCCCCTTCGGGGTGGTCCACGGCTATCAACGCCAGGCTATGGATGCCGGATCTGGCCGCCACTTCGAAGAACCCCAGGCTCCAGGCCGAAAGCGTGGATTGCACCCCGAAGGCCAGCCCTCGGCTTTGCTCCCACAGGACGTCGGACGAGGCCATGGGGAAGACACCGGGCATCCCGGCCTGTTGCAGCATGGGCAGGCAGGCCAGGGACAGGGCCGTGTTCTGGGGGCCAAGAATGAGGCTGGCCATCTCCGGTCCGCACAGGTCGGCATAGGCTTGGGCCATTTTGGATGGATCATCGGGCTCATCTTTGAGGAGCAGCTCAACGGGCTGTCCCAGAATACCGCCCCTGGCATTGACCTGTTGCGCCCAGAGTTGCAGGCCTTGGGCGTACATGGTTCCCTGCACGGCCAGATCACCGGCGCGGCTGATGCATGCGCCCACACGAACCGGCTTGTTCTGCCCAGCCGTGGCTGAAAGTTCCAGCACAGTTATCGCTGTGAAGAGGAGTACGAAAAGTATGCGCACGGTGAACGCCCTTCTCAGGAGAATACATCTTGCACATACAGTACTTTCAGGAAAAATGACAAGAAGGATTTGAACTTTCCGCTATTCCCTTGGGATCCCAAGGAAGAGCGGGGGGGAATCAGCGCAGCCAGAGGCTGACGCGTGTGGCCAGCCATTCCACGGCCAGCGACGGGCTCACCTGCCCCACCAGCGCCTCCTGTGTGGAGGCCAGCAGAAGGTCCAGGCGGCGCAGGCCGTGAAGATCCAGTCGTTTGGCCAGGAATGTCCCGAGACTGGTGTGCGTGCGTCCGGCCAGTACGTCGGCCAGCTCCCGCGACAGGGAGAGCACCAGCACCTGGGCCATATTGCGGGTGAGCTTGCCCTTGGCCCCGGATTTGGAGAACAATCCCCTGCCGGTGCGCCAGAACTCTTCGAGGATGGACATCCACTCGCGAGGGGAGACGGCCCCGTCCTCCAGGCCCATCTCCTCGGCCAGCCCGCCCTCGGGCCATGCCAGGGTCAGCACCCAGGAACGGGAGACCAGTGTGGGCAGCAGGCGCTCCCGCTGAGGGGCCAGCAGCACGAAACAGTTGCCCGGCCGCGGCTCTTCCATGGATTTCAAGAGGGCGTTGGCCGCGGGAAGGGTGAGCCCCTGGGCCTCGGTGAGGATGACCACCCGCATGCCCGGTCCGCGCGGCGGTTCCCCTACCTTTTGGCGTACCTCGCGTACCTCGTCCACCTTGATGGACTGCTCGCGGCCGTCCATGAAGATGAGGTCCATGTACACAAGGTCGCGAATCTGCACGCAGGCTTCGCACCTGCCGCAGGCCCCGACGTTGCCGTGCGTGTTTTGGCAGTTGCAGGCGGCGGCGTAGTAGAGGGCGGCGGCCACGCGTTCCGAGGCCAGGCCGCCCTCTATCACCAGCACTTGCGGAGGGGACGCCGCCAGTTTGGCCAGTTTGCCCCTGGCCAGATCCTGGCGGGGGTGCAGGCCGAAGAAGGCTGCGTCCATTGCGGTACCCTCTCCGGTTACCGCAGGATGGTCTGGGCCCGGTCAGGCCCCACGGAGATGATGCCGATACGTGCTCCCGAGAGGGCTTCCATGCGCTCCAGATAGTTGCGCGCGGCCAGCGGCAGCGAATCCCAGGTGCGGCAGGCGGTGACGTCTTCGCTCCAGCCAGGCATGGTTTCGTAGACCGGTTCCACCAGGGCCAGGCCGCCTTCTTCCTGGGGCGGATAGTCGATGCGCTTGCCCTTGTGGATGTAGGCCACGCAGATCTTGATGTCTTTGAGGCCGCCCAGCACGTCGAGTTTGGTGACGGCCAGTTCGGTTGTGCCGTTTAAGCGCACGCATTCGCGCAGTACGGGCAGGTCCAGCCAGCCGCAACGGCGCTTGCGTCCGGTGGTGGCCCCGAATTCCGCGCCCACGCTCTGCAGGTGGTCGCCGTCGGAGCAGCCCAGCTCCGTGGGGAAGGGGCCTTCGCCCACCCGGGTGGTGTAGGCCTTGACCACCGACACGATGCGCTCAAGAGACCGGGGCGAGGTGCCGGAACCGGCCGAGGCGTTGGCCGCCAGGCAGCAGGAGGAGGTGACGAAGGGATATGTGCCGTGGTCGATATCCAGGTGCGTGCCCTGGGCGCCCTCGAAGAGCACGTTCTGGCCTGATTCCAGATACTCTTGCACCAGGGCCGGGGTATCGGCCACATAGGCCGCCACCCGGCGGGCAAGGGGCAGCAAGGTTTCCAGCACGCCTTCAACGGTCAGAGCGGGCAGGCCGTAGAGGCTGGTGAACAGGGCGTTCTTTTCGGTGAGGGCGCACTCGATCTTGGCCGTAAGCAGGGCCTCGTCCAGAAAATCTCCGGCCCGGATGCCGATGCGTGAGGCTTTGTCCTCGTAGGCAGGTCCGATGCCCCGGCCCGTGGTGCCGATCTTCACGCCTTTCTTCGAGCTTTCGCGGGCCACATCGAGAAGTTTGTGATAGGGCATGATCACATGGGTGCGGTGGCTGACGGCCAGACGCGCCGGGGACATGTCCACGCCCTTGGCCGTGAGTTTGTCCACTTCCATGAGGAACACTTCCGGGTCGAGCACCACGCCGTTGCCGATGACGCAGCGTTTGCCCTCGTGCAGTGCTCCCGAGGGAATGAGGTGCAGCACGGTTTTCTCGCCGCCCACCACCAGGGTGTGCCCCGCGTTGTTGCCACCGTGAAAGCGGACGATGAGTCCGCAGGTTTCAGTGAGCAGATCGACGATCTTGCCTTTACCCTCGTCGCCCCATTGGGCGCCGTGCACTACCAGACCAGCCATGAAGAGCCTCCAGGGGGGTGATACAGGGACGTTTCCCCCGTCCCTGCCGGGGAGTGCGCTACTCCCAGGCCCCCCGCTAAGTTTCGATTGGAGCCGCCGGGGGTGGCAGCTAAGTTAAGTCTTTCACAAAAGGCTTTTTTGCGTAAGAAACCCCTCCGGCATTGTCAACGCATAACGACGTATACTACTCGGAAAGCCGGGGGGAGTTCGGACTCGCCGATCAAGGCAGCCGGGCCATCGGAGGCAAGGAACATGCAATTTACCGTTTATCACGCCGCCAAGGGATTCGTCAGCGAGCTGGTCTACGAGCTGGGCGACGTGGCCGAGGTTGTGGACCATCTGGTCTTCGCTCCCGGCCCGCCGCGTCCGGCCGCCTGGGCGCAGAATATCTGGCTCAATCCCCAGCGTATCCCCATCGAGTCCATCACCGACGGGGCCAACAAGCTGCGCGCCCTGCAACGCAACTGGGCCTTGTATTCCGTGCGCCACCACCGCCGGGCAAAACTTGTCGAACAGCAGCTGCCCGCAGTGACGCCGCGCGCCATCAGCATCGGCACGCCGCCGCCGCGCGCCCCGCTGGGCTCCTGGACGCTCCTGGACCGCGATCTCATCATCGCCTCGCCCACCTGTCTGAGCCCCTTTCCCCACGGCATGGCCCAGTTCGAGGAAAACAAGACCGACCCGCCCAACCGCGCCTACCTCAAGCTCTGGGAGCTGTTCACCCTTTTGGAGGCCGCGCCCAGCCCCGGAAGCTTCTGCCTGGATCTGGGGGGCAGCCCCGGCGGATGGGCCTGGGTGCTGGCCAGTCTCGGCTGCAAGGTGCTTTCCGTGGACAAGGCGCCCCTTGAGCCGCGCATTGAATCCATGCCCGGCGTGGAGGCCCGCCAGCTCTCGGCCTTTGCCCTGGACCCCCGTGAGGTGGGGCCGGTGGACTGGTTCTTCAGCGACATCATCTGCTACCCGGACCGCCTGTGGCGGCTGGTGGACCGCTGGCGCACCTTCGGCAAAGTGCGCAACTTCGTGTGCACCCTGAAATTCCAGGCCAAGACCGACCACGAGACCGCAGCCAAGTTCGCGGCCGTGCCCGGCTCGCGGCTGGTCCACCTGTTTAACAACAAGCACGAACTCACCTGGGTGCTGCTGGACGAAGAAGAATTCCCCTCCCGCCAGACCGACGCGGAAGTCACTGCGAAGCTTGGAGAGTTCGGCATGCCGGGAGCGGGGGAGTAGGGGGCCTTTTTGCGGTGGAAGCGGAGTGTGGAGTGGAGAGGCCTCCGGCGGCCAAAGGGGCAATGCCCCTTTGGAATCCCTTATATTACGGCGGGATATTGCTGGTGCGCTGGGGCGGGTCAGCTCGTGGGCTCTTCGTCCTTCTGCTTGAAATTGAGCACCTTGCCCCTGGGCTTGGACACGGTTTTGGGCTTGTTGTCCGAGGGCTGGGGAACGGCTTCGATGCGGGGGCGCTCCGGCATGTGCTCGCCGGGGGTCTGGCCTTCGGACCAGTGCAGGTTGAACAGCTGGTTCTTGAAGCGCACGCCCTGGATCATCGAAAGCACTAAAACGGCTTCTTCCCAACGTTTGGTGGGTTCGAAGCGGCGCACGATTTCGGCGTACTGCTCCCAGAGGCTGGTGAGCGAGGCTTCGTCATAGCCCATGAGCTGTCTGGCCATTTTCAATAAAACTTTTTCCACAAGTCCCCCTGCGTCGGCACTGCACAGCAGTAGCATGAAACACGGGCGCGGCCAATGCCCGTTTGGCCTCCTCCGCGCCATTTGCCCGTGCCGGGGGCCTGTGCTAGGAGGAATTCCCTACGCGCCTACAGCTGGAGTAAATTTATGAGCGATCTGAAAAAAATGTACACCACCCTCCAGGAAGATCCCTTCCCGGCGGACCTGACCATCACCATGGGCGGTCAGACCCTGGCCTTCACCAAGCGCACCTGGACCATCGAGGGCGAAGTCAAGGGCCTGCGCTACGGCGAAAATCCGGACCAGCCCGCAGCTGTGTACCAGCTTGCAGGCGGCGGCCTGGAACTGGGCGGCGTGCGCTTTCGCGGGCCCGGTCAGGGGCTTGTCTCGGCCATGACCGAGGTCCAGCTCATCCAGTCCGGCAAGCATCCGGGCAAGACCAACCTCACCGACGTGGATAACGGGCTCAACATCCTGCAATACCTTACGGCCAAGCCCGCCGCCGTCATCCTCAAGCACAACAATCCCTGCGGCGCGGCCTGGAGCGACAAGGGCCTGGCCACGGCCTTCGAGCGGGCCAACCTGTCGGACCGCATAGCCGCCTTCGGCGGGGCCATCGTGGTCAACCGCACTCTCGACGCCGCCACCGCCGCCCTCATCGCGGCCAGCTACTTCGAGGTGGTCTGCGCCCCGGACTACGAGCCCGAGGCCCTCGCCATCCTTACCGCCAAGAAGAACCTGCGCCTCCTGGCCCTGCCCGGCATCGCCACCCTGGCCACCCTGGTGGGCCAGCCCTTCCTGGACGTGAAATCGCTCATGGACGGCGGACTGGTGCTGCAATTCTCTTTCCGCAACCGCATCCTTACATCGGCGGATTTCCTCCCTGCCCAAGGCTCCACCAAGGACGGCAAGACCCTTGTTGCCCGCGCCCCCAGCCCCAAGGAAGCCGAAGACCTGCTCTTCGCCTGGGCCGTTGAGGCCGGAGTCACCTCCAATTCGGTTATCTTCGCCAAGGACGGGGCCACCGTGGGCATCGGCACCGGCGAGCAGGACCGGGTGGGCGTCGTGAACCTTACCATTCATAAGGCCTATACCAAATACGCCGACCTGCTGGCCTTTCAGCAGTTCAAGCTCTCGCTGTACGAACTCAAGGAAAAGGCCGCCTCGGACCCCGCCCTGGCCACTGCCCTGGCGGATATCGAAGCCCGCACCCAGGCGGCCAAGGGCGGCCTCGACGGCTCCGTGCTGGTGTCCGACGGGTTCTTCCCCTTCCGCGACGGCGTGGATCTGGCCGTGGCCCAAGGCGTGACCGCCATCGCCCAGCCCGGCGGCTCCATCCGCGACTATGAAATCATCGAGGCCGTCAACCAGGCCACGCCCCAGGTGGCCATGGTCTTCACCGGCCAGCGTTCGTTCAAACATTAAAGCGTAAGACTGGGGGGCGCTGCCCCCCAGACCCCCCGCCGGGGGGGCAGCGCCCCCCCGGACCCCCGCA
>JBBRUD010000073.1:0-22623 GCA_038248065.1 Desulfovibrionales bacterium
AGGCCGAAGCAGCGATGAGGGACGGAAGCGCGGATAATCCATCGGGGCGCTGCCATAAGGCAAGACGCCGGATATACGTTTGCATCCAATCATTTCTTGACCCAAGGCTTTGACTCTTGACTCCGGGGCGGGGCCATATACGCGTTGAAAAAGTCGATTATTGCAGCCTGTTCAAAAAACTCGCTGGTAAGGCGCAAAAAAAAATTAAGGCCGAAGCGTATTTGACATACGCGAGGGTTTGACTATTTTGCAGAAATCCAGCCAGCGAGGATTTTTCAATAGGCTGCTAAGGAACCCGTGTGTATACACTTTACTGTTGGTCGCCCGCGTTGCAGCTCTTCTGTTTCCCGCTGCCGCCAAGGATCAAACGGTATCCTTTCCCGCGCCACCCGCTGACGTCCTTCCCCTTGCATTCGTGAGAATCCGTGGCAATATGCGATGACTGAAATACACGATGTGCCCGTATTTCAGTGTGTTGTCATTTTTGCGAAGCCATCGGCAGCAAGGAGGCCTCCTATGTCTACATCGTTCAGGCGTGGTGTGGTGTTGGCCCTGGCCCTGTGCGCCCTTCTGGCGCTGTCCCTCAACGCCCTCGGGGCCGAGGTGATGACCCCGGAAGGCGTCATCGACGCTGGCAGCGACATGGGCCAGACCGGCCACCTGAAGCGAGGCGCGGCAAAGGTGCGTCAGGGCGCGGCTATGATGCTCAAAGAGGGCGGGGCAACCCTGAATGAGGGCTATGCCCTGCTGGCCGAAGGCCACGCCATGATGAAAAAGGCCAAAATGTACGATTGGGGTGGCAAGAAGATGAAGAAAGCCGCTGACAAGATGCTCAAAGGCGCAGAATTGATGCATCAGGGCGATCCCAAGAGCCTCTCCAGGGGCCGCAAAATGCTTATGGACGGCCAGGCCATGATGGATGCCGGGCAGAAGCGCATGATGCAATAAGGCGGGCTGCCGCGCTTGTCTCCCGGCCATCCGGGAGACAAGCCGCCCTCGTACAACTTGCCGCGCGGCAGACGCGCCGCCCTCAGTACAGCTTGGCGTACATCTCCTGGTTGGCCACGATGCGCTTCACGTATTCGCGGGTCTCCGTATAGGGGATGAATTCCACGAACAGCTCCCGGTCGATGTTCCCCAGGTTTTCCATCCAGACCTTCAGCTTCACCCGCCCGGCGTTGTAGCTGGCCAGGGTATAGGCCAGATTGCCGTTGTATTCGGCAAAGCGGTCCAGGAAGAAGCGCACCCCGTAGCGGATGTTCACGGCAGGGTCGCGCAGGGTGGCCGGGTTGAAGGCCGTATCCCCCATATGGGCGGCCAGGGATTTGGCCGTGGCGGGCATCAGCTGCATCAATCCTACGGCTCCAGCCGGGCTGACGGCGTTCTGCTCGAAGAAGCTTTCCTGGCGGATCAGGCCGCACAGCAGGTTGGTGTCCACCCCGGACCCGGCCAAATGCTGGGCGATGATTTCGGCAAAGCGGCGGGGGTAGAAGATGTCGCGCAGGGGGGCCAGTTCGGTGCGCGTACCCTTGGCCAGACAGCCCGGAAAGGCTCTGGAGGCCGCGCGCACGGCAGCCATGTGGTTGCCCAGGCTGGTTTCCAGGGTGGCCAGATGCAGGGCCAGAACGCCATCGCGCGGATAGGCCACCGCCAGGGCGGAGAGCTCGCGCTCGGCCAGTTCCGGCAGCGTAGCGCGCTCCAGCCCCCCGGCCCGCTCCAGGCCCAGCCGGACGGCCTCGCTTCCCTGGCCGGAGACCCTGGCGGCCTGGCTGCCGGAGGGGCCGTCGGCCTTGCTGCCGGAGGTGCCATCCGGCAGGCCTTGCGACCGCCCCGCAGCCGTGGCTGCGGGATTCCCGGCGGGCGCAGGGGCTGCCAGCGCGGGCAGCGGGCATTCGCCTTCCGCGTTGGCAGGGGGCGGAGTCTGCCCCAGCGCGGTCAGGCGGGGTGCGGCCAGGGAACCGTAATAACCGTTGGGCCAGCGGGTGAGCACGGCCCGATACCAGCCCGAGGCCTGGATGGGATCGTCCTGGGCTTCAAAGGCTCGTCCCAGCCAGTAATGGGCACCGGCGGCCTCGGCGGATTTGGGGTAGCGGTCCAGAAAGTCTTCCAGGGCGGTTCCGGCCCCGGCCGGGTCGTCCAGGGCCATCTTGATCAGGCCGGTGAGCAGGGCGGCCTGCTCGGTTATCTCCGACTGGGGCATGCCCCGGTCCACGATCTCGGCGGCGGTCTCCAGGGCCTGGGCGAAGCGGCCCTGTTCCAGGCGCGAGAGCATCAGCAGCCTGCGGCAGGCTTCGGCCAGATCGGCCCGCTCCGGGGCCAGGCGCGGGGCGGCGATCAACAGCTCTTCCATGCGGCGGTAGTCTTCCGGCCCGGCCAGACGCCAATAGCCTCTGGCCTGGTGGTACATGGCCCAGGGGGCGACATCCGAGCGGGGAGAGAGGCTGACGGCGTCCTCCAGGGTTTGTACGGAGGTCTGGGTGTTGCGCTTGGCGTACTGGGCCTTGCCAGTAAGATACAACACCTGGGCCTGATCCGCCTGGGGAGTCATGGCCAGGGGTTTGAGCAGGGCCAGGGCTTTGGAGGCCTGGCCGCGATCGATGAGCACCCTGGCCCGTTCGAGAAGGGCCTCGGGCGCGTCCGGCTGGAAGGCGGATTTGCCCTGGGCGAAGAGGCTCTGGGCCAGGGGCAGGGCTTTGTCCGCCGAGGCTGCGTTGGGAGAGGCCAGGATGAGTTCGCGCAGGGCGGCCTCGGCACCTGGAAAGTCGCTCAGTGCCGCGGAGCAGACCGCCATGCGCCACAGGGCCACGGGCTTGAAGCTTGTATCGGCCAGCTCCAGAAAACGCCGGTAGCGCGGCAATGCCTCAGCCGGGCGACTGAGCCCCTCCAGGCAGTAGGCTGAGAGGAGCAGAGCCTCGCTGGCCGGGAAGAGCGTGGCGGACTTGTCCGGCTTGACGGGCGTGTTCTTTGCGCCGGGAGCGCTGGAGTCGGCAGGGGTGCCAGGGCTGCCAGGGCTGGGGGTGCCGGAAGTCCGGGCCGCCGCCTCCGTGCCGTCCGTGTCCGCATCTGCCGCGTCGTCCGTTCCTTTGGGCTCGCCGGTTCCGTCTGTACCATCCTTGCCGCCCAGGCCGTCGGGCCGGGCTGCGGTGTCAATGCCGCCCGGTCCCCCGCGTCTGGAGTTTCCGGCGTCCAGGGAGACCGGCGGGGTCAGGGGCAAAAGCTCGGCCAGGGCTCCCTGGAAATCGCGCTGTTTGTACTTGGCCAGCCCGATGAACAGCCTGGCCCAGCCGTCCATAAGGGGCAGAGCCCTGCGGGCCTGGGCCAGAGTGTTCCGGCCTTCCTCCAGTCTTTGGGCCATTACCTGGCACAAACCAAGGCCCAGAGCCGCTTCCCTGGAACCCTGCGCCGCCTGGGCGGCCAGACTGGTCAGCTTGCCTGCCAGATTGGGCACAGGCAGGGCCAGCACCTTGGGCAGGGGCAACTCCAGCACGGCCTGGGCCACAGCGGCCTGGGCCGCCAAGGCTTGGCCCACTGGAGGCTGTCCTGCGGAGGGCTGGGCCACGGCGTTCGGGCCTGCAGGAGTCTGACCCGACGAAGTTTGGCCCACAGAGGGCTGCCCTGAAGGGTTCAGGCCCGCAGAGGGCTGGGTCGCAGCAGGGATTTGGGTCGCAGCAGGTGGCAGGGGCTGGGCCTGCGTCAGCGGCACAGGCGTGCGTGCCGGTGCTTGCGCCGGAGCCCGGAAGGGCGTGGCAGGCTGGAAAGGGGACTGGCCAGGGGCCTGGGCCGGAGCTTGCGCCAGGGCCTGGACGGAACACAGCAGCGCAATTGACAGCAGGAGGAAAAACCGGAGTTTCATGGCCTCCTTGTACGGAGACGGCAGAGCCTTGGCAAAAGAAAAAGGGGGCCGAAGCCCCCTGGGATTCCTGAGGGGCGCTTCCTCACACCTTGGCGACGCTGACAAAAAACTCCTGCAAGGCCAGCCCGCCGCCGGGTGCGCTCTCCACGTCAAGGCCGCCGGGCATGAACATGTTGTCGGCCACGCCCTTGCCCAGCGCGCGACTTTCCACCGTCAAGGTATGGCCGAAGCCATGGACCATGAAGGCCGCCTCGGGGTGGATGAACTCCGTGCAGAAAACCTTCAGCGTGCCGGAGTGTCCGCCGGAGCCGTCCGCACCGCCGCCGCCCGCAAGGCCGCAGGCCGAGACGCTGACCGTGTCGCCGTTAGCAATGCCCAGGCCCGCAGCCCTGGCCGTGTTCAGCCAGAGCACGTTTTCAGGCATCTGTTCGGCCAGCAGGGGGTTGTTGATGGTGTGCCCCTGGGTGTGCACGCCCACCCGGCCGAAAGCCACCCGGAACTGGTTGCCTTCGGGTTTAGCCGGGGACTGGTAGGGGGCCAGGGACACGTACCCGGCCTTTTCCCACTTGGCGCTGACCATCTCGATCTTGCCCGAAGGCGTGGGGAATTTCAGTTCGTCCCGGGAGCGGTATTTGGCGTCGGCGCACAGGGCAACAAAGCCCTTCTTGTCCAGATCGGCCATGGACAGGCCCGTGGGGGCCATCTGGTAGGCCCAGATGTCCTCAATGTTGGCGAAGGCGAGTTTGTCCTTGCCCATTCTGGCGGCCAGGCCGCAGAGAATCTCCCAGTCGGCCTTGGTGTCGAAGCTGGGGGCCAGGGCGCGTTGGCGGTAGAAAAGCTGAGGTTTCAGACCGCCCTTCTGGGCCACGATGCTTTCGCGGGAGAGGTAGGGCGACAGCGGCAACACCACGTCGGAATGCCAGGCCGTGTCCGACCAGCTGAAAGTGACCGAGACCAGCAGGTCCAGCTTTTCCCAGATGCGTTTCATCTCCGCGATATCGGGCATGGCCATGAGGGGGTCGTGGCGGTAGGCGATATAGGCTTTCACCGGGTAGGGGTCTGCGCTGTCGATGGCCTCGTAGGCCTTGTGCAGCAGGCCCGGGCCGGCGTCCTGGGCCGGGAGTTTCCAGCCTACGCCGTCGGCCCGTTTTTCCTCGGGCTTGGGATAGAGGTCGAGGAGCTTGGCGATACCGGTCTTGCCCACGTCTTTTGGGGTGTTGGAAATGGGCAGGCCGCCCTTGGCCCCGATGGCTCCAAGCAAGGCATTGATGATGTAGGCCGTGCGGGCCACATAGAAGGAATCTTTGTAGCGGGCGGTCAGCCAGCCGGGGTGCCAGATCACGGCCGGGGCGGCCTTGGCCAGGTCGGCCACCAGGCCGGTGATGGCGCTGGCGTCCACGCCGCATTCGGCTGCGGCCCATTGAGGGGAATAGGGGGCCACAAAGGCGCGCAGCTGGTCCAGGTCGTTGATCCACTGTTCCGCAAAGGCCCGGTCGTACAGGTTCTTGTGCAGCAGTTCGTGGATGACCGCCAGGTTGAGGGCGTAATCCGTGCCTGGACGCAGCATGATAAAGCGGTTGGCCTTGGAGGCCGAGACCGTGGCCCGGATGTCGATGACCGTGAGGGCTCCGCCCTTGTCCAGGCTGTCGAGCACGGCGTTGACCTCGGCCACGTTGATGGCCTCGAAGATGTTCCTGGTTTGCAGCACCAGGTGCTTGCAGTTGGCGTAGTCGTACACCAGCTCGGTTCTGCCCTTGCCGGTGACCGAGCGGCAGCCGTGGTTGGTGTTGCGGGCGCAGGAGACGTCATGGTTGCAGTAGTTGGGCGAACCGAGGGCCCGCATGAAGGCCTGGTGCAAGTCGGCGAAGGGGCCGCCCCGGTCGGAAAAAAGAATGCTCCGGGCGCCGTACTCATCGGTGACGGCCTGGAGTTTCGCGGCCACGTAGTCGAAGGCCTCGTCCCAGCTTACTTTGGCCCACTTGCCTTCGCCGCGCGCGCCCTGGCGGATCATGGGATATTGCGGACGTTCGCTGTCGGCCTCCAGGGCCGGGCCGGCTGCGCCGCGCGCACAGAGCGCCCCTTTGAGGGCCGAGTGGGGGTTGCCCTGGATGAAGCGCACGGCTCCGTCCTCCACATCAACCATAATGGGACAGCGCACGGAACACATGCCGCAAACGCTAAAGACTTCCTTGTGTACGGACATGGCCGCCTCCTTGGTCGCCGGATGGCGCGGGGAAGAGAGTTGTGATCTGAAACCGCAAGCGTCGTGGAGCACGGGGAGGGTTTGCTCTTCCCCACACGAGCAACAATCATGGAATTACCGGAAAAATGCAAGGTGCGCGGATTACATGGGAGATTTTGAACATGGCTTGCGAAGAGCGTCCAAGCGCGGTATTGGATGTACCGTTCTGCGAAAAACCGGCGGATCGTCCTGGCCGAGCCGCGTCTGCGGCCATTACGGGGCAAATCGGGGGGGGAATCATGAGTGCGTACTTCATTAAAACCAACAACAAGCGCTGCATCAGTTGCAAGGCCTGCGAGGTGCACTGCAAGGTGAACAATCGTGTGCCGCTGGGCGCGCGCCTGGGCCAGATGGTCACCGCCGGGCCGGTGGAGCGGGGCGGGCTGCCGAAAATACGCAACCTGTTCATGCCCTGCTTTCATTGCGAAGAACCCTGGTGCGTCCCGGCCTGCCCTACCGGAGCCATGACCCGGCGCGAAGAAGACGGAATTGTCTTCATCCAGGCGGAGTTGTGCGTCGGCTGCAAGGCCTGCATTATCGCCTGCCCTTGGAACGTGCCGCAGTGGGACGAGGCTGCGGGCAAGGCCATCAAGTGCGATTTCTGCCGCGAACGCATCGACGCGGGAAAAAAACCCGCCTGCGTTACGGCCTGTACAACCCACGCCCTGGAGTTCGTCCGGCCAAACGAGGCCTCCCAGTCCGTGCGGTCGGCCTATGGAACCAAAATTTTGCTCCATCAACCGGATGATCCGGGTCTGTAGCCATCGGGCTGGAAGCCCCCTTCACCTGCAATTGGAAAACTCCAGCCTGGAGTCGCGGCCCGTGGCCGTTGGGCCGGAAGTCCTTTTCACCTGAAACGAAACGGTAGGAGAAACGCGCTATGCCGAGAAAGCGAGCCCTCATTTCCCTTGTCATGCTCTGTCTGGTCATAGCCTCGTACTATGTCCCCTTCGGGCAGGCCCAGGATGAACCCAAGGCCCCGGCGGCCCCGGTCGCCGCAGCCGTTGCGGCCCCCGCGCCCGGCACCATAACCCTCAGCCTGGATAAGACCGCGCTGCAAAGTGGCGGCCAGGTGGTGGTCACCGGCAAAACCCAGCCGGGCAAACCCGTCTACCTCGAAGTGTGGAACGAACAGAAAGTGCGTTCCATCCAGTTCGACAACAAACCCGGTCCTGACGGCGTGCGGCCCTACAAGCTGTACCTCAGCCGCGAATTGCCCGCCTTCTACCAGATTTATGTCCCCTCTTCCATGAAGGCCATCTTCGACAAGCACAAGGCCAAGGGCGGAGATTTCGCCTATTCGGAAGCCCTGAAGGAACTCGGCGCCGACGTGGCCTACACCGTGCCCTCCAAGCTGCCCATCAATGCCTACCAGACCTCGCTTATGGCCTCCATCCTCGGGTCGCGCGGCGACCTGCTGCCCGCCCTTGACGCCAAGGAGACCCTGCGCAGGTCCATGCAACTGATGAAGGCCCGCTTCCGCACCGCGACCAAGCTGCTTGTCCCCGCCGTGGACGTCAAACCCGACGGCTCCTTCACGGCCATCGTCAAGCTTCCTGCCGACAGCGCGCCCGGCAAATACGACATCGTCGCCTTCTCGGACAAAGACACCAAATCCAAACCCGTCACCTTGGAAAACTCCATCAGCTTCCCGGTGATGTACATGGAAAAAGCGGGCACCAGCCTGAACGTCATTTATCCCTTCCTGCTCACCCTCGCCATCGGCGTGTTCGGCGTGCTCATGGGCGCGGGCGGCGGCTTCCTGCTCAACCCCATCCTGCTTCTGCTGTGGCCCACGCTGCCCCATACCGTAGTGGCCGGAACCGTCACTCCCACCGTGCTGTTCTCTCAGGGTTCGGGCATCTACAACTACAGCAAGATCAAGTTCATCAGTTGGAAACTGGGCATCATCATGGGCCTGGCCATGGCCTGCGGCGGCTTTATCGGCCCCAAACTGACGGAATTGGTCACCCTGTCGCAGTATAAATCCTACTTCGGATGGATATTGTTGTTCCTGGCCGCCCTGATGCTCTGGCAGACCATGCCGGGTTATCTGGCGAAGAATAAGAAGGAACAGGCCATTCTCAAGGAATTCAAACGCCGGGCCGAAGAAACGGTCAAGGCCAAAGCCTGATCCGCCAGGAATCAAGGAGAACATCCATGTATATTACCGTTGAATTCTGGGGACAGGAGTTCAAAGTCAACATCATCATCGGCTGCATCGGAGCCTTCGTGCTGGCCATTCTGGCCTCCATGTTTGGTTTCGGCGGCGGCCCCTTCATGGTGCCGTTGATGACCGTAGTGTTGGGCCTGCCCATGTATCTGGTGGTGGGCAGCTCGCTGCTGGCCATTCTGTTCAACACCCTCATGAGCACCGTGCGCCATTACCAGTTCGGCAACTTCGACATCAATTTGTTCCTGGTGATGTTCCCCGCCGCCATCCTGGCGGGCTTCATCGCCCCGCAGATCGCCAAGCGCATCAGCCCGCTCATGGTCAAGCGCGTGGCCGTGGCCGGCCTTGCCCTGCTGGGCCTCATGATGCTCGGAGTCATTAAAATCTAACGTCTCGCCTGCGGCGGCCAGAAGGGGTACGTCCCCTGTGGCCGCCGCAGGATAACCGCTCTGCCCCGCGCCATCCATTTGCTCTGCGCTTTCCCCCGTCCCCTTTCTTTCCGCCGCCATATGCTGCCCTGGACCTCGGTCGGCATTGTATACATGCCGTTCCTTTGCCGCACTTTTAGAAACCACAAGACAGGGATACCTGACAAACCGGCTTTTCGATGCTTTTGGTCGTATTGGGAGATGAAACCCTCAATTTGTAACCATCCAGATTTATAAGTTTTTTCAAGGTGTTCCGCAGCCAAGTGGCAATTTATGTTTTGACACGCCAGCGCTTGGGAGGGTAGATGCAGCCCCTACCACAAATTGAAGGTTCAAAAGCCTTGCGGATTCCACTCCCCTGCCAGCCGCCGCATACGTTGCGGGCGACAGGGGTCAAGCAGTACAGTGGGGGCACCCCGAGCGCGTCATGGCACTTTTTCAAACTTCCCTTGACGGAACCTTGCGCATGGCCGACCCGGCCATGGCCACAGTATTCGGCTGCTCAAGCCTGACCCAATTTCTGGATTTCGGTCGGGAGCGCCGTCTGCCGTTGCGCGGCCCGGAGACCCAGGCCCTGCGCGCCCAGGTGCTGGAGACAGGAACAATTGCCGGTTTCGAGGTGCACACCCGCCGCCTTGATGGCAGCAGCCTCTGGCTTTCCGTCTCCGCCAGCCTGGTACGCGATTCTGAGGGCCGCCCCATTGCCCTTGAGGGCACTCTCGAAGACATTACCTCCCGCAAGCAGGTTGAAAAGCGTCTGCACCAAACTGAAGAGAGTTACCGCTCCATCTTCGAGCACGTTCAGACCGGCATCTTCCAGACCACGCCCAGCGGCAAATATCTTGCGGCCAACCCTGCACTGGCCCGCATCTACGGCTACGACAGCCCGAAAGAGCTCATGGCCACGCTTACGGATATCGGGTCCATGCTCTACGTGGTCCCGGCCCGGCGGCGCGAGTTTCAGCAGCTTCTCCATGCCACCGGCCATGTGTGCGATTTCGAATATCAGGTGTATCGCAAAGACGGTCGGGCCATATGGGTGAGCAAGCACGCCTGGGCCGTGCGTGACGAAAGCGGCGGCATTCGCTGCTACGAAGGCACGGTGCGCGACATCTCCAAGCGCAAACTTGCCGAAGACGATCTGCGCCAGGCAGAACGCAAATACCAATCCATTTTCGAAAACTCGCTGGACGGCATCTTCCAGACAAGCATTGACGGCCAGTATCTCTCGGCCAACCCGGCTCTGGCCCGCATCTACGGTTTCTCCTCCCCGCAGGAACTCATGGACCATCTTACGGATATCAGCGGGCAGCTCTACAGCGATCCGGGCAGGCGCCAGGCATTCAGGGATGTCCTTGCCCAACACGGTTCGGTGAGCGAATTCGAATCCGAGGTGCGTCGCAAGGACGGCTCGCTCATCTGGATTTCCGAAAGCGCCTGGGAAGTGCGCGGGCAGGCGGGCGAACTGCTCCATTACGAGGGGCTGGTGCAGGATATCACCACCCGCAAGAGCGTCGAGGATCAGTTGCGCCACCAGGCCTTCCACGACGCCTTGACTGGATTGCCTAACCGGCTGTTGTTCATGGACCGCCTGGAATGGGCCATCCACCGCACCCAGCGCAAGAGCAAGTACCGTTTCGCCGTGTTTTTCCTCGATCTGGACCGTTTCAAGGTGGTCAACGACAGCCTGGGCCACCTGGCGGGCGACGCCCTGCTGGTGGAGGTGGCCGCCCGCCTGAAGAAGGCCCTGCGGCCCATGGACAGCGTGGCCCGCTTCGGCGGCGACGAATTCGCCGTGCTGGTGGACGACATCACCGGCACCCTCGACGCCACCCATGTGCTCTCACGGCTTCGTGAGGAGCTTGGCAAGCCCATAATCATCCAGGGGCGGCAGGTGTTCACTTCGGCCAGCATCGGCGTGGTGCTCAAAACCTGGGTCTACGACCGGCCCGAACAGGTGGTGCGCGACGCCGATATCGCCATGTACCGGGCCAAGGCTTTGGGCAAGGCCCGCTACGAAGTCTACGACTCCAGCATGCACCTTGCAGCCACATCGCTTCTCCAACTGGAAACCGATCTGCGCAACGCCCTGGAGTTCGACGAACTGCGCCTGCACTACCAGCCCATCGTGGATATCCATACCGGCGACATCAAGGGGTTCGAGGCCCTGGTGCGTTGGGAGCACCCCCGGCGCGGCCTCATCGCGCCGGCGGAATTCATCCCCATGGCTGAAGAGACCGGCATGATCCTGCCGCTGGGGCGCTGGGTGCTCAGAGAGGCCTGCCGCCAACTGGCCGCCTGGCAGACCTTGAAACCCACCAATCCGCCCTTGTCCATGAGCGTCAACATCTCCGCACGCCAGTTCGGCGACATCGAGCTTATTGGGGAAATCCGCCAAATTCTCGAAGAGACCATGATCCCCCCGGAATCGCTCAAGCTGGAGATCACCGAGAGCAAGGTCATGGAGAACGCTGAATTCGCCGTACGCATGCTCACCCATCTCAAAGGGCTGGGGGTCAGGATCAGTATCGACGATTTTGGTACGGGGTATTCCTCCCTGGCGTATCTGCACAGCTTCCCCCTCGATTGCCTGAAGATCGACCGCTCCTTCGTGGACAAAATGGGCGACGGCCAGGACAGTTCGAATATTGTGGCCGCCATCGTTGGTCTGGCGCACAGTCTGGGTCTGGAGGTTGTGGCCGAGGGCGTTGAAGTCGGCGGGCAGCGTGAGGCCCTGCAAGGGTTTTCCTGCCAACTGGCCCAGGGGTTTCTGTTCTCCCGCCCGGTGCCGGGCGTAGAGGCCGAAGCCCTGTTGGTTCTGGGTTCCTGTCAGCCCTGAATCCCAGTGCGTCACCGGCTTGTGCGCGTCCGCACCGCCTCCCCTTACCACCTCTACTGCCATTGTGCCGAAGGTGTCGGCTTCAGCACTGACACTGGCACGGGCACCTTCATTCTCTTTCACCAGCCTTGACAGCCTGTTATTTCAGACGCTAGACAACCTTGCAGCAGAATGCGGTCGTTCTTTTGCGTTCCCCTTAATTTGGAGTTGCTCATGCGGGTTCTCATCGTCGATGACGATTTCTATAGCCGCAGCTTCCTGGAGTATATTCTCCACCCTTATGCCGCCTGCGACGTGGCTGAGAATGGCGAGGAAGCCGTCATGGCCGTGCAGCGTGCCCTATCGGAAAAAACACCTTACGACCTCATCTGTCTGGACCTGCTCATGCCCGTGGTGGACGGCTCCGATGCCTTGCGCGAAATTCGCGACGTTGAAAAAGACCACGGCGTGGACAAGGCCAAACAGGCCCGCATCATCATCACCTCGGTGCTCGAAGACGCCGAAGACACCCACAACGCCATGTACTTGGGCGGGGCCACGGCCTTCCTGCAAAAGCCCATCGAAGAAAAAGCCCTGATCGCCCACCTGAAAACCATGGGTCTGGTCAAGGGCTAGCCGTCCGGCCCGCGCCCGGGTGCGGGCCGCGGGGAGTATATTCCAGTGCGGCCCGGACAACCGGGTTGTCCCTGCCTGTTTCCCGCAACGTTCTCCTGCCTGGCTTGCTTCCTTTAGCCCCTTGATTTCCTCCCGCGTTTGTCCCAGAGTCGGTATATGGGAAAGCATCTTCTTCTTGTCGGCGGCGGACACGCCCATCTGACCGTGCTGGCCAATCTGGCGGCCTATACCCAGGCCGGACACCGGGTCACCCTGGTGAGCCCCACGGATCACCACTATTATTCGGGCATGGGGCCGGGGATGCTCTCGGGCCGCTACACCCCTCAGGAGTGCCGCTTCAACGTGCGGGCCATGGCCGAAAAAGGGGGAGCCGCCTTCCTGCAAGGCCATATGACCGCTCTGGAGCCCGAGCGTCAGACCGTTCACCTGGATGGCGGCCAGACCGTGGGCTACGATGTGTGTTCCTTCAACACCGGCTCCCTGGTGCCGCCAACGCTTCCGGGGAGCGACCGGCCCGACGTCTTTGCGGTGAAGCCCATCCAGAACCTGCTTACGGCCAAGGCCATGCTTACGCGCCTGATCGAGGCCGGAGGCAAACCCAAAGTGCTGGTTATCGGCGGCGGGCCGGCAGGGTACGAGATAGCGGGCAATGTCTGCGCGCTTATCGCCTGCGGCTGCACCCTCGACGATGCCGACGTCTCCATCGTGCCCGGTCGGGGGCTTCTGCACCGTTTTCCCGAGGCGGTGCGCCGTCTGGCCTACCGTTCCCTGGCCCGGCGGGGCATCAAAATATTCGACGGGCTCTCCGTAACCCATCTCGACGACGGCCATGCCGTTTTGTCCGACGGGTTGCGTGTGCCCTACGACGTGGCCTTTCTGGCCGCAGGCGTCGCGCCTCAACCGGACATGTCCCGCTTCGGCCTAACCGTTGGGCCGCGAGGGGGCATGCTGGTCAACGAATTTCTGCAAAGCTCCAGCCACCCGGACCTGTTCGGCGGCGGGGACTGCATCGCCTTCGCCCCCCAGCCCCTGGACAAGGTGGGGGTGTACCCGGTGCGCCAGAACCCGGTGCTGCACCACAATCTGTTGGCGGCGCTCGACGGTCGGTCGCTGACACCCTTTACCGACGTCCAGGGCGGCTACCTGCTGGTGTTCAACAGCGGCGACGGCCGGGGCATCGTCCACAAAGGCGGGATGACCTTTGAAGGCCGCACGGCCTTCTGGCTCAAAGACCGCATCGACCGTGCCTTCATGCGCCGCTTCCAACTGAGCGGCGAGTTGGCCGAGGAGGCCTGAGGGGGCACCGGAGCCGCCGGCGGCCTGAGGGGCGAGGGAGCCTCCGGCGGCCAGGGAGGGCGCTGCCCTCCCTGGACCCTCCCGCCGGGGGGCCATCGGCCCCCCGGCCCCCCCGTATAGCTACGCGTTGTCGGGCGGTTTCTGCGTCGTCGTGCAACATATTGGGGGGGCTGGGGGTGCCCTGCACCCCCAGCGGGGGGAAGGGGACGGCGCCCCCTTGTTTCGTTGGAAGGGGGTCATATGCCGAAATCAGTTTCTCCTCCTCATATGGTGGCGGGTTCGGGGTACTTGCTGTCGGACCTGATAGACGCCGACCAACTGCGTCTCATGGCCGAGGCCTGCTACAAGGCCAGCGGGCTGGCCACCAGCATCCTGGACGCGGCGGACGGCAGCGTGCTCATCGGCGTGGGCTGGCAGGAAATCTGTTCCAAATTCCACAGGGCTTATCCGCGCAGCCTCAAGCGGTGCATGGAAAGCATCATCCACATCCAGCAGCAGGATGAAAACAATTTCATCGTTACCAAATGCAAAAACGGTTTGCGCCATGTGGCCATTCCCATGTTCATCGACGGCCAACATATCACCACGTTCTACCTCACCCAATTCCTGTTCAACACGGACGGCAAGGATATCCGCCTGTTCCTGCATCAGGCCGAGGAATTCGGGTTCGATCGGGCCGCCTACCTCAAAGCCCTGGACTTTGTGCCCATGTTCACCAAACGGCAGGTTCTGGGCATAGTGGAGTATGTGAAGACCTTCTCCAAACTTATCGCCACCCTGGCGGACAACACGCTGCGCCTCCAGCGGGAGCTAGCGGCCAAGCGCAGCGTTGAAATCAGACAACGGCAGATTGAGGCCGCCCTGCGGGAGAGCAAGGAGAGCGAGCGCTTTCTGGTTGCAAACGCTTGGGATATTCACTGGCATTTTGATGCCGGATACCGGTTCACCGCCGTCAATCCGGCCGATGAGCGCCTACGGGGATATCCACCGGAGGACGTTCTTGGACGCTGCCTCTGGGATATAGTGGAAGGGGAATTTGGCGAAACCGTGCGGACACGCTGTGAAGACTTTAGCCGACAACCGGGTAGCGAAACGGCGGACGAAGTTTTGCGGATTACGGCCCCGTGCCTTCATCGCGGTGGGGGCGCGCTGATGCTGGAGATTCTTCTGCATCCCCTGCGCGACGAAAAGGGCGTTGTCACTGGTTTTCATGGCCTCGCCCATGCCCTCGAATCATCAGGCGGAGCTGTTAACCGCTGATAATATGTCCTGTTATTTAGAGATGATGCGTGATGCGGCGAGAGTTGCAATTTTGTGCGGGCTGTTGCATGCTGAAGCCATGTCGTGACTGGAAGCGGGGTTTGTGGCTGCAATGGATGAAAAGAATCTGCCGTACACATTGTCCGAGCTCATCGACAGCGATCAGTTACGTCTCATGGCCGAAGCCTGCCACCTGTCCTGCGGTCTGCCAGTGAGCATCGTCGATGCCCATGACGGCAGCCTCCTCATCGGCGCGGGGTGGCAGGATATCTGCGCCAAGTTCCACCGCCCGCACCCCGTGAGCGGACAGCGCTGCCGGAGCAGCCTGCTCAGCGTCCAGAAGGACGAGCCGGATGGGGCTGTGATGACCATGTGCCAAAACGGCCTGCGCCACGTGGAAATCCCCATGTTCATCGAGGGTCGTCATGTGGCCACATTCTCCCTGACGCAGTTTCTTCTGGATACCGACGGCAAGGATGTGGAATATTTCCGGCGGCAATCCGTTGAGATGGGCTACGACACTCAGGCGTACCTCCAGGCTCTGGACAGCGTGCCCGTGCTGGCCCAGGAGCAGTTGGACAGGATTGTGGAGTACACCCTGATTTTTTCCCGCCTGATCGCCACCCTTGCCGGGAACACCCTGCATCTCAAACAGGAAAACGCGGTCAAGGAACGCATTCAGGCGGAATTGCGCGAGCGAGCCATGTTTACCGAACAGCTGGTCAACGCCATGGCCAGCCCCGTGTTCATAAAGGACCGCGACGGCATCTATACGGGATGCAATGCGGCTTTCAACGAGTTCATAGGCCTTTCCAGGGAAGAACTTCTGGGGAAGTCGGTTTTTGATCTGTATGCCAAGAAGGAAGCAGCGGTCTATCATCAGAAAGATGTGGAGCTCATGAACCGGGGGGGGACACAGGTGTATGACTTCACGCTGCGCACAAACCACGGTGAGATACGGGATGTGCAGTTCTCCAAGGCGGTCACCTATGACGCACAGCATGCCATAAGCGGCATCATCGGCGTGGTGACCGACCTCACCGAGCGAAAACGCAGCGAGAAATCCCTGCATGACAGCGAAGAACAGTTCCGTTTCCTGGCCGAACATTCCATCGACATCATCTGGCGTCTCGACTCCCAGCAGGTCATTACCTACGTCAGTCCTGCCGACGAGCGCATGCGGGGATACCCGCCGGAAGAGGTTGTGGGGCATGCTTTTATCGATATCGTGCACCCCGGGCAGGTGAAGCAGATGCGGGCGGCCTACGCCAGCTATCTGGAAGACCTGCGTTCCGGGTTTACCCAGGCCCCTTTCCGCACGGAAACGCCCCTCATCTGTCGTGATGGACGCCGTCTTTGGGTGGAGGTGCTCTTCAACCCCATTCGCGACAGGAGCGGGGGCATCGCCGGTTTCCACTGCGTTGGGCGGGATGTTGGCCTGCGCAAAGCGCGGGAAGAGGAAATTCAGTTCCAAAGCTCCCACGACGCGCTGACCGGCCTGCACAACCGGGCCTTTTTCGACACGGAGTTCAAGCGCATCGGGCAGGGGCGCTTTTTCCCCTTGAGCCTTATCGTCGGGGACGTGGACGGTTTGAAGGACGTCAACGAGCGCTCCGGCCAGGCTGCCGGCGACAGGCTGTTGCGCGGGGTGGGGGAAATACTGCGCGCCGCCTTCCGGGCTGGAGACCTGGTAGCCCGCATGGGCGGGGACGAGTTCGCGGTGCTTTTGTCCAAAACCGGGGCGCAGTCCGCCCAGGAGGCCATGGCCCGCATCCGCGAGGAGCAGCGGCGCTTCAACGCCGCCCACGCAGAGTTCACCCTCAGCCTTTCACTGGGAAGCGCCACGGCCCAGTCGCGCGACGGTCTGGAGCAACTGGCCCTTTCGGCCGACTGGAACATGTACGCAGACAAGGCCGTCAACAAGAACCGCCGCGCCGGGGAGTAGGGCGCAACGTCTTATGGTGGGCTGTTGAAACGCGCCGGCAGTCAGTCCATGCCGCGCATGGTGGCGGACATGTCGCGTTCAGCCGACTTTTTAAGAATCTCGTCGATCTCCCGGTAGAAGCGCTGGCGGTAGTGGGCCACCATGGCCTCGTTGGTCATGACCATGTCGATCTGGCGGGTGTGCATCAAAAGGTAACCGATCACCCGCAGGCGGTCGAGCATGAGGTCCATGGGGCCTTTGGCGTAGATGGCCCGCATTTCGTCGCGGCGCAGGTCCACCCGGAAGTTGTAGCGCTCCAGCAACCCGCCGATGAATTCGGCCCGCAGCATCCTGCGGCCTTCTTCCGCCGCGCCCCCCTTGAATTGAAAGCTCACGTAGTTCTCGTTTTCGCGGTCATCCACCAGGGCCTCAACTGTGCAAAAATGGTAGCCGAAGCGGGAACTCAGGCACATGTAGTGGCGCGAGATCATGAAATAGTTGCCCTGGGAGTATTCGGACCTGTTGGCATGCTCCAGGTTGGGGTTGGAAGCCGATTGGGCCACGATGGACATGAATCCTCTGGTATCCATGGGCGGCGGTCCTTCCCAGGCCACGGCCACGAACCCTTCCCACAGGGCGTGCACGGTTTCGGCGGCGATCTCCTCCATGGTGACGTACTTGCCGGGGATGTCGCGGGCAAAGCCGTCATCCAGGTTAACGAAGAACCACTTCATGGGCACCCGGAATTTCAGCTGCTTGGAGGCCCGCTTGGAAAACTGGAAGTCCTGGCCGAAGTTGAACATCTCGGCCACGGATTTTTCGTGGGCGAAGCGGGTGATGTCGTGCAGGGTGACGCAATTCTCCGGGCTGAATTCCGGGGCGCTGGGATTGGTGAGGTTTAGCGGCGAGATAAGTTCGAGCACCTCGCGCAGGATGGCGTGTACCGGCGAACGGTCTGCGCCGGAGTCGCGGCCCGGTCCGGCCAGGGCCAGAAGTGCCGGGATACTGCCGGGGTAGACGGCCCGACCATCGGCGTCCACGGTGACCGTGCCGGCGTCCTTGAGCGTCTCCACAGCCCCGCCAAGGCCCATGATGGCCGGCACCCCGAACTCGCGGGCCACGTTGGCCAGGTGGCCCGCGTTGCTGCCGTGTTCGGTGATGATGGCCGAAGCCTTGGGCAGAAGCGTGGCCCAGCGCGGCGCAGCCTGGGCCGAGAGCAGTACGCCGCCCTGGGGAAATGTGAGCATGTCCAGGTCGCGGTGGACCAGGTGGATGGTTCCGGCGGCCACGCCCGCGCTGCCGGTGACACCCCCGGCGAGCAGGGGAGCGCCGAAGGCGCCTTCGGGGCGCTTGACGTCGGGCGGGGCCTCGGTCTGCTCCAGCGGGCGGCATTGCAAAAGAAAGATCTCCCGGGCCTCGTCCATGGCCCATTCGATATCCAGGGGCTCACCGTAGGCATCATCCAGGCGGATGGCGATGGCGGCCAGGCGCAGGGCCTCCTCGTCGGTCAGGCTGGGCTCGAAGGCCAGGCTCTCGCCGGCCTCGGTGCGGCAGACCCCGGAAACCGGGTCGCAGTGGTAGTAGTGGTCCTTGTGGGCGATGCGGCTCTGGGCCAGGCTGGGCGGGTCGCCGCGCCTGAGGACGAACAGGTCGGAATCCACGGCCCCGTCCACCACGGTCTTGGCCAGGCCCCAGGCGGAGTGCACGAACACCTCGGCCGAACGGATGTCCAGGGGGTTGCGCGAATAGACCACCCCGCCGCTGCGAGCCGCCACCATGGCCATGCAG
The DNA here is from genome assembly GCA_038248065.1 of Desulfovibrionales bacterium. Lineage (GTDB taxonomy): Bacteria > Desulfobacterota > Desulfovibrionia > Desulfovibrionales > Desulfovibrionaceae > Fundidesulfovibrio. The sequence continues at coordinate 18,419 of JBBRUD010000073.1, forward strand.
CCCACGCACATGGCCACGTCCTCGTCAGGTATGCCCTTGGCCAGCCGGTAGGTGATGGCCTGGGGGCTGTACTTGCTGGCCACGATTTCCTTGTAGGTGATCAACAGATCGTCGCTGGCCACGTTGAGCACGCTGCGGAACTGCCCGGCAAAGGACTGGCCGTGGGCGTCCTCGCCCAGCGCGCTGGAGCGCAACGACACCCTGACGCCGGGGCTGGTCTTGGCCTCCAGGGCCTTGTAGGCGCGGGTGATGGCCTCGGACACGTCCCAGGGCAGCTCGGCCGAGACGATCATCTGTTGAATGCGCGAACACATGGGCAGCAGTTGGGCCGAGTCGTCGGGGTTGATGGTCTGGATGAGGCGGTTGATTTCGTCGCGCAGGCCGGTGTCTTCCATAAAGCGGCTGTAGGCCAGGGAGGTGATGGCGTATCCGGCTGGCACGGGCAGTTGCAGCCGGGTGAGGATGTCGCCCAGATTGGCCATCTTGGACCCCACCTGGTCGGACATGTCCCGCTGGACCTCCTCCAGGGGCAGGGCGAGTTCCGTGGCCACGGTCAGGGGCTGGCGGGCCAGCACCAGGGCGATATCGGCCTGGATGGCTTTCAGGCGCTCGAACAGCGCATCGTATTTGTCCGGGGCGATTTCGGAAAGATGCTTGATGATGCGGAAGACGTTCACCGAGGCCGCCGTGGCCTGGGAGCGCACGAAGCTCATACCGAACACGAAGCCGCCCCGCAGGGCTTCTTCCATCTCGGCGATGATGCGCAGTGTCTTTTTGTTGGCCGTGAGCAGCAGCCGGAAATTGTGATAGCGCTTCTTGAACTCGGCCTGGATGGCCTCGTCGGAAAGATGCGGCGCGGCGGGGCCGCGGCCCATCAGCCGGGAGAAGAAAGCGTTGACGCGGGTAAACACTGGGACGGTCACAGCAGGCGCTGTTTTTTACAGGCGTCCTGAATCTTGTACAGCAGGTCGTCCAGTTCCACGGGCTTCATCAGGTAGTCGAAGGCGCCCAGCTCCATGCCGCGCAGGGCCACTTCAACGTTGGCGTGGGCGGTGAGCATCACCACCTCCACCTCGGGGCGCAGGGCCTTGATTTTTTCCAGGGCCTCAATGCCGTCCATGCCGGGCATTTTCACGTCCAGCACCACCACGTCCACGGTGGTCCCGGCCAGAAAATCCAGGGCCATCTGGCCCGAGGTGGCCGTGTGCACGACGACGCCGCGCCGGGTCAGACGTTTGGCCAGGGTTTCGATGAATTCCACCTCGTCATCCACAAGCAGAACGGAGCAATTGGGCACGGCAAACCTCCAAGGGGCAATCACTACGGAGTGTGCTCAATCCGGCTGGGAATTGCAATGCTCCAGTGGCCTGAAGCTGGAGTTTTCCTGCTTCCGGGGCTACAAGGCCCTCCCATGAGCCTGACAATAACCCTTGAAGATATCACCGTCAGCCGGGCAGGAACCCCTCTCCTCAACAGCGTGAGCTGGCATCTGCCCTCCGGCGGTCGGATGGCCTTGCTTGGCGGCAACGGCGCTGGAAAAAGCACCCTGCTGCGGGTGGCCAGGGGCGAAATCTGGCCGGACCAGCTGCCCGGCGGCGGCTATGCGGGCAGGCGCACCTACGCCCTCGACGGCCAGGAAAGCGAGAGCCCCATCGGCGCGCGGGAGCGCATCGGCCTGGCCGGGGCGGACCTGCGCGACCTCTACCGCCGCCGGGACTGGAACATCTCCGCCTGGCTGGTGGCGGTTTCAGGGCTGACCGATTCGCCCCTGCCGTCTGGCCGGGTGGACCAGGCCTCGCAGGAAGCGGCCATGGCGGCCCTCACGCGCCTGGGCGCAGCCGATCTGGCTTTCCGCCCTTTCCTGGAGTTGTCCCAGGGCCAGGCCATGGCCGTGTTGCTGGCCAGGGCCGTGGTGCGGCAGCCGGAATGGGTGTTTCTCGACGAGGCTGCCGACGGCCTGGACACCGCGGCCACGCGCCAATTGCACGCCCTGCTGGAGCGCCTGTCCACCCAGGGCGTGGGGCTGGCGGTCGCAACCCACCATCCCCGGAGCCTGGCCGGACGGGATTTTTCCGCCCTGCTCCTGGAGCGGGGCAGGGTGGCCTTTAGCGGTTCCCTGGACGAGGCCGCCGGGATGCTTGACCCTGAGCGGGCCCACGGAGCCGCTGGAACGCGCGTCAGAGGCCTGTCCCCGGTTACCGGCGGGATGCCGGTCCAGGAGCGGCCTGCCGGGGATAGCGGCACGCGGGCAGACGAACCGCCTCTTGAGGGTGCAGGGCACTCGGGACATGTGGAGTCCTTAGCAACTGCCGGGCATCCGGGCCGCGAGCCTTCCGCCGCGCCCCCAGCTCGATCGGAGCCCGCCGGAGTCCGGGCGATGCCGGATTCGAGGCCTGACTCTGCGAGCGAAGGCCAGCGCCGGGAGACCTGGGGGCCGCCTTTACTGGAACTTTCCGGCGTCAGCCTCGCCTTTGGCGGAATCGACGTGCTGGCGGATATCACCTGGTCCCTGCTGCCCGGCCAACATTGGGCCGTGTTCGGTCCCAACGGCGCGGGCAAATCCAGCATGGCCAGGCTGCTGGCCGGGGATCTGCACCCCTGCGCCGGGCGTATCACCCGCTTCGGCCTTCCCGAACCGGCCAGCCTGTGGGACCTGCGGGCCCGCATGGGGTTGGTGGCCTGGGACATCCAGGCCCAGTATCCCGGCGGAACCACGGTTCTGGACGTGCTGCTCTCGGGCTTTTTCGGCAGCTTCGGGCTCTACGACGAGCCTCTGGAGCACATGCGCGCCAAAGCGCATGCCTGTCTGGACCGCCTGGGGCTTTCCCCCCTGGCCGGGCGACCGTTTGTAAGCCTCTCCCAAGGCCAGGCCCGCAGGATCATGATCGTCCGGGCGTTGATCCATGGCCCGGAGGCGCTTCTTCTGGACGAGCCCCTTGGAGGGCTTGATCCTCGCGCCAGGGGCGAGGTGCTCGGCCTGCTGGACGACCTGGCCGTCCAGGGCTGCCAATTGGTGATGATCACCCACAATCCCGGTGAGTTGCCTGCCGCCATCAGCCACGGCCTGCTGTTGGAGAAGGGGCGGATCGTGGCTCAAGGCCCCATAGAAGACGTGTTGGGTCGCTTCGACACGTAACGGAGACACCATGCCGAAATTCGACTGGGACGCACTCGGCGGCATCGCCCGGCTTGCCGGACAGGCCATCATGCAGATTTACGCCACGGATTTCACCGTGGAGCATAAGGAAGACGATTCGCCCATCACCCAGGCCGACCGGGCCGCCAATCAGGTGATCGTGGAGTCGTTGACCGCGCTGCACCCGGATATCCCCATCCTCTCCGAAGAGTCGAAACAGGCGGCCTACGCCCAGCGCAAGGCCTGGAAACGCTTCTGGCTGGTGGACCCCATGGACGGCACCAAAGAATTCGTGGCCAGAAACGGTGAATTTACCGTGAACATCGCCCTGGTGGAAGGCAGGCGTCCGGTGTTCGGCGTGGTGTACCTGCCGGTCAAGGATGTGCTCTACGCGGGCGGAGCCGCCTTTGGCAGCCAACGCCGCCAGGGGGGCGCGGCACCCGTTGCCCTGCGCGCGGCCCGGCCCGGCCCGGGCGAACCGCTGGTAGTGGTCAAGAGCCGCTCCCACCCCGACGCGCATCTCAACGCCTGGCTTACGCGCTATCCCGCCCGGCGCGAGGTGACTGCGGGGTCGTCCCTGAAATTCTGCCTGGTTGCCGAAGGCACTGCCCACTGCTATCCGCGCTTCAACCCGACCTGGGAGTGGGATACTGCGGCAGGGCACGCCCTCATCGAGGGTGCCGGCGGGGAGTTCACGGCCATGGGCGGCGGTGAGTTCCTTTATAATAAGGAAGAGCTCATCAACGGCGGGTTTGAGGCCAGGGGATGGAAGGACTGACAGCGCACGGGATTGTCCGACCCCCTGCCGGGAATACAAAATCTTGCACCGTAAAAAAAATTATACTTTGGTCAAAAAAACAGCATTATTCCCTTGCAACCCTTTTCCGGGGGGAGTAGATGCTGAGTCATGGCAAGACGGGGAAGGCCACCCTGGTAAGTCGGCCCAACCGTCATGATCCGGCAAACCCGTTTGAGACAGCAAAAGGAGAAAAGACATGAGACGTATTATCGCTTTGGCCGTTATGGCCATGGTGCTGGGCACGGCCGTTATGGCCGCCGCCGCCACCGA
>JBBRUD010000074.1:0-22609 GCA_038248065.1 Desulfovibrionales bacterium
CCCTATTAGGGGTGAGTCGACGAGTCCATACTGCGGGGGACCGGGGGGGATCATCCCCCCCCGGTGGGGTCAAGGGGCAGCGCCCCTTGTCATGGTCATCGGGCCTTCGGCCAAAACGAAAAGCCCGCACGGCTGAAGGCCTGCGGGCTTTTGAATATGTGGAGTAAGAGAACTAGGCCAGTTTGTTGACGGCCAAGTTCAGTCTGGAAACCTTGCGGGCGGCGGTCTTCCAGTGGACGACCTTCTTGGAGGCGGCCTTGTCGAGCACGGTGGTGGCGTTGACCAGAGCGGCCTTGGCGGCTTCGCCGTCCTTGAGGTCGATGGCGGTGCGCACGGCCTTGATGGCCTGCTTCACACGGCTCTTTTCCGCACGGTTGCGGGCGCGAGCCACCAGGCTCTGACGATGTCTCTTCAATGCGGACTTATGATTAGCCAAGGGGAACCCCTCCTCAATGCAATTTCAAAGACGGACTTCTTAATCATTGGGAAGACCGTCTGTCAAGGGCAAAACGCCCTAAATCTGCAACGCTCCGAAATCTGCCAACCGGCTCAACCTGTCCACAAGGGATTTCAGCAGGTTCAGGCGGTTGAGCTTGAGGACCGGGTCGTCGCACATCACCATTACCGAATCGAAAAAGGCGTCCACGCCGGGGCGTAGTTCGCCCAGCAGCCCGAAGAGGGCCTCGAAGTCGTCAGCCGCCCACAACGTTTCAAAACGTGCGGCATTGGCTTCAAGCACTTCGGCCAGGTTTTTTTCGGCAGCATCGACCAACTGGGAGCGGTCGAACACGCCGGTGAGTTCCAACTCAGCCGCCTGCTTGCGGATGATGTTGGCGGCACGTTTGAACGCCAGCACGGCCTGGTCGAAATCCGGGCGCTGGCTGAAGCCGGAAAGGGCGGCCATGCGGGCGTTCAAGGCCCACATGTCGGCAAAGCCTGCGCCAAGGGCAGCGTCGACCACCTGGCTGCGCTCGCCTTTGCCCAGATACCAGGCTTTCAGGCGCGAACCGATGAACTCGCACAGCTTAGCCTGGGCTGCCTGGGGATCAAGCTTCCAGCGCACCCCTGAGTAGCCGGCAAAGGCTGCGGCTACAACGTCGGGCAGGTTGAGGCGCAAACCGTGCTCGATGATGATGCGGCAGATGCCCAGAGCCTGGCGGCGCAGGGCGTAGGGGTCGGCCGCGCCGGTGGGGATCATGTCCAGGCCGAAGCATCCGGCCAGGGTATCCAGCTTGTCGGCGATGGCCAGAAGCGCTCCACCCAGGCTGGAGGGCACGGGGCTATCAGGCCCCAAGGGCAGGTACTGCTCGGTTATGGCCTTGGCCACAAACTCGCTTTCACCTTTGCGCCGGGCGTAGATGCCACCCATGATGCCTTGCAGATCCGCGAATTCCCCGACCATCTCAGAAACGAGATCAGCCTTGGAGAGGCGTCCGGCCTGGCAGAGCTCGAGCATGCTCTCCGGCTGGATCTGCTCGGCAAGCGCCCGGCACAAGGCTTCGATGCGCCGGGTCTTGTCACCCATGGAGCCCAGCGGGGCCAGGAAGGTGACGCTGTCGAGCTTGCCCAGCCAGGTGTCGAAGCTGCTGGCCAGGTCGGATTCCCAGAAGAACCGGGCGTCTTCCAGCCGGGCCTTGAGCACACGTTCCCAGCCCTTGCGCACCAGGGCCACGTCCGTGGGCTGAAGGCCCACGGTGGTCAAAAAGTGCGGCAGCAGGTTGCCTTGGGCATCCTCCACGCCGAAGCTTTTCTGGTGGCTCTCCATACTGGTGAGCAGCACTTCGCGGGGGAGTTCCAGGTAGCGCTTGTCAAAGTTGCCCAACACCACCAGGGGGTATTCCACCAGTCCGCAGACCTCTTCGAGCAAACGCTCGCCGATGATGGGCTTGCCGCCCGCTACCCCAGCCGCCTGGGCGCATTGGGAAAGCACTGCCTCGCGGCGCTCAACCGGATCAAGCATCACCTTGCCCTGGTCGCGCAGAATGGCAAAATAGTCCTGGGCCGTGGCGATGGAGAAGGGGCCGGGGCCCATGACCCGGTGCCCGTGGGTGAGGCGATCGGAAACTACTGTGGCCAGTTCCAAGGGGATCACTTCGCTGTCCAGCAGGGCCACGATCCAGCGGATGGGGCGGCCGAAGGTATAGTCCAGGCTGCCCCAGTGCATCTTCTTGGGAAAATTCAGAGCCTTCACGGCTGCAAGGCAGATGCCGGGCAGCAACTCCTGGGCGCTTTGGCCGCCGCTCATCTTGCGGATGGCCAGATACTGGCCTTTGCCGGTATCCATGGTGAACACGGCCGACATATCCACGCCCTGGCCCTTGGCAAAGCCTAAGGCGGCAGGGGTGGGGTTGCCCGAGGCGTCGTAGGCCACCTTGACCGGCGGCCCGCTGACCACCTCTTCTTCCTGACGCTGGGCCGGGGCCAGGTCGTCAATCAGGGCGGTCAGGCGGCGGGGGGTGGCCCAGGTTGTAACAGCGGCCCTGTCAAGCTTGGCCTGGTCAAGCCCAAGGCCGAGGCCGTCGCGAAGTTCCCGCGCCAAGTTGGCCAGGAAGCGGGAGGGCATCTCTTCGAAACCGATTTCCAACAGAAAAGAAGACATGTCTGGGTCCTTTAGCTTTTGAGCAAGGGGTAATCCATGTCGCGGCGCTGGGCGGCGTAGAGCCGGGCCAGGGACGAGGCCAGGGCGCGCACGCGGCCGATATAGCCGGTGCGCTCGGTGATGGAGATGGCCCCGCGCGCCTGGAGCATGTTGAAGGTGTGCGAGCAGCGCAGACAGTAATCATAAGCGGGCCAGGGCAGGCCCATCTCGCACAGTTTCTTGCATTCGGCTTCGCAGGCGTTGAAGAACTCCAGCAGCATCTTGGGATCGCTGGCCTCGAAGTTGTTCTTGGAGTGCTCCACCTCGGCCTGATGGTAAACTTGGCCGTAGGTGACATGCTCGTTCCAGGCCAGGTCGTACACGGATTCCTTTTCCTGGAGGTACATGGAGATGCGCTCCAGCCCGTAGGTGATTTCTACCGCCGTGGGCGAAAGATCCAGGCCGCCGATCTGCTGGAAGTAGGTGAACTGGGTGACTTCCATGCCGTTGAGCCATACCTCCCAGCCCAGGCCCGAGGCGCCCAGGGTAGGGGATTCCCAGTCGTCCTCCACGAAGCGGATGTCGTGGGCCTCGGGGTGGACGCCCAGAGCGCGCAGGCTTTCAAGATAGAGCTGCTGCACGTTATCCGGCGAGGGCTTCAGGATGACCTGAAACTGGAAGTAGTGTTGCAGGCGGTTGGGATTTTCGCCGTAGCGTCCGTCCGTAGGCCTGCGGGAGGGTTCCACATAGGCCACGCGCCAGGGCTCCGGGCCAATGACCCGGAAGAACGTGGAGGGGTTGAACGTGCCCGCTCCGACTTCCAGGTCGTAGGGCTGAACGATCAGACAACCTTGCTCGGCCCAGTAGCGCTGCAAGGCCATGATCACGTCTTGAAAGTACATATCGGCTCCTGATGGGGATACGCTCTTGGGCGTCAGATGCGGGTAAAGGAACCGTGCTCCCAGGTCAACCCAAGATGATAGCGCACCAGCAGGTCAAGTGCGCGGCTGCACTCCATGCGGGCCTGGGTTCCTGGGGTAAGGCCCGCCCAATCGGCAGGCGGGGAGCACGCAACTGCGGCCAAAATGGTGAGCGCCTCGCGGCCAAGGGGCACGGCCGTATTCCGGCCTTCAAGGCGGCAGGCGGGGCAGAGCACGCGGCCTTCTTCCACTACGAAGCGTGCCCCGCCGGTCTGGAGCGTATCCGCTCCGCAGCCCGAACAGTGCAGCCATTGGGGGGCAAAACCCTGGTCGAAGGCCATGCGGCCCCTAAAGAACAGCGGTAAAAGGCGCGAGGGCGAGGTTGCGTCCTCCAGGGCAGTCAGGGTGCCGAGCAGCAGGGCGTAGGCGGTCTGGCTTCCGGCATGGCCCAGATGGGCGGCTTCGAGGAATTTCAGGCAGTTGACCGCCATGCCCAGGCGTTCGTTGTCTTGGCGCAAACGGCGATGGGCGCTTATGAGCGCTCCCTCCAGCAGGTAGGTGTAGCCGCCTGAGCGTTGGGTCTTGACCTTGAACTGGACGAGGTTGAAAGGGTCCAGGCAGCCGCAGAAACGCTTGCGGCTGACGCAGCCGCCAAAGGCGAAGGCAGTAAAAAGGCCCTTGTGCGGCGAAAAAAGGCGGACCCAGGTATCCACTTCGCGAAAGCGCCCAACTTTGAGCACCAAGGCTTTTTCTGTGGATTCCATGGAGTCTAGAAACGTATTCTAGAAAAGCTTGAAATATTATTCACGAGTGTATCCAAGGGGGTGTCTGATGAATGGCGCAAGTTCCTGAATGGCTTTGGCATGAGCGGGCACACATACTCTGAACGGACCCTGCGAAGACGGCACTAAGGAAACTGGATGGTGCGTCCTTCGGCTTTTCCGCCTTCCAGCGGATAATCCTTACCGTTAAGCTTCAGGATCACGGAAGGGGCCGAGACGAAACGAACGCCGATTTTGGTGTTGAATTTGAGCGTCAGGCGCTGGCCTTTGAGCAAAGCGAAAGACCGGGTCTGGCCGGATTCGTCGGTGGCTTCGAGTTTGGCCGGCTGGCCGGCGTTGATCTCCACACTCTGGCTGCCTGTTGCCGCGAACTGGGCCTCGCTTTCCAGATTAGCCGGTGTGATGGCCTGGGCGGCGGCTGCGTCCTGTTGCGACGAAGACTTGCCGCCAAGGGACGGCAAGAGGGTTTGCACCTCGTTCTGGGCAGTTGGGGCGGTATCGCTCCTGGAAGCTTCGGGTTTGGGTTCCGGCTTGGTTGAAGGCTTGGTTTCTGGCAGGGTTTGGGGCGTGGCCGCAGGCGGGGCGGCCTGCTGGGTCTGCGCACCGTTTCTGAACGAGAGCAGCGAGGTCAAGGCCTCCAGGGACGTGCCTGCTCCCGAGGAGAAAAAGAACCAAACCACTCCTGCGAAAATCAGCACCAAGGGCACTGCCAGCCACAGCGAGGGGCGAAATCCGCGCGAACTGCCAGCGGAGGCAAAAGACACCCGCTTCTCGCGTATGCTTGGAGCGGAGTCCTTGGCATCGTAGCGAGGGGACTCGCGCAGTTGGTCGTCATCCACGGCGTAGTGACTAGACAGAATCCCAGCCATTTCTTCCGGGTCAAGGCCCAGTATCCTGGCGTAGTTCTTGACGAACCCTTTGGCGTATACGGGATGTGGCAAGTCGTTCTTGTGCCCTTCTTCAAGAGCTACGAGGTATTTCTTACTGATTTTTATCTCGCCAGCCGCTTTTTGCAGGGAAATACCCTGGCGTTCGCGTTCCTGGCGTAAGAGGGCGCCCATTTCCTCAAGGGTCATTGGCGAATTCCTTTGGCAAACGCTCTGGCAGCAAACTGCCCGCCTAAAGATTGATCTTTATAACCGATTTGGCCTTCAGCTTGTCCATGTACCCGGTGAAAACCGTTTCCACTTTGCCCCGGTAAAGGCGTTCCTGAATCTCAGCGCGCACGGTGCTGTCGAGCTCGGGTGCCTGGTTGGGGGCAGGGGCGGGCACGGCTTCCTCGCTCAGGGTGAGCAGCACGGGTTTGCCGTCGAGCATCACCGGCTCGCTCACGGAACCGGGTTTAAGGCCGGTGAGGGCTTTCTGCAGATCCGGGGCCAGGTCTTTGAAGGCCACCTTGCCCAGATCGCCCCCTTGCTCCGCGCCGGGGCCGATGGAATGCTTCCGCGCGGCATCAGCGAAGGATATTTGTCCGCTGGTGATGCGCTGCCGCAAGGCTTTGGCCTCGTCCATCTTGCCGACCATGAGCAGGCCGATGCGCTGTCCGCCGGGGGTGGTGTGCATATCGCCCCCGTGTGCCTCGTAGTAGGCCTGGACTTCCTCGTCGGTGATGACCACCTTGCGCTGTACCATATATCCCAGAATCTGTTTCTTGATGATATCTTTCTTCATGCTTTCGGCGAAGCCCTTGCGGGTGAGCCCTTCCAGGCGCAACTGCTGGGTGAACTGCGCTTCCGTCAGGCCGGCCTTGGTGCGCAATTCGCGGATGCGCTGTTCTACCTCGGTGTCGGTGACGTTTACCTTCAACCTCTTTGCTTCCTGGGTCAGAAGGATATCCTCGACCATGGATTGCAGCACACGGGCCTGCAGATCCTTGATGTGCGGGTCATTAAGGGAAAACGGTTTCTTTTCCACCTGGGTGACGTAGGCCTTCACCTTCTCGTTGAGATCGAAGAGGGTGATCATCTCGCCATTGACCTGTGCGACCATTTTGTCCACCACCTGGGCGGCGGGGGCGTTGGGTATGGCAAGGGCGAGGAGCAGCAGAGCGGGCATGAGGATACGGAACGCTGAGATCAATGGATGTCCTCCGAAACCGAGGCGGAGTTAGATGTCTGCCGGGTGGTTCCCAGCCCATAGGCCCCGACCTTGTAAGCTCTTTTGCATTCGGATGCAATGCGTGGCATCGCAAATCAGAACGAGCCTTTTTCCGGGACCAGCCCAGGATTGACTCGGATATCGGCCTTGGTCAATGTTTCGGCCAACCAGGCGGCGAAAGCGTTTTCCAGCTTGGTCTCGGCCAGGCGCTTTTCCACCAGCGGATAGGCTTGGACAGGCCCTTCGACTTTGGGCTCCGTACGTTCCAGCGGTAGGAAGGCCTGGAAACCGGATGAGCTGGCCTGTATCGGGCTGGCCTGTCCCGGAGCCAGACCCTTGATGGCCTGCCGCCAGGATGCCGGGAGCCGCTCCTCGGTGGAGGCCGTGACCTGGATGGTCACGTCGTCGAACACCGAGAGCAAGTCCACGGGGTCCTTGGCCGAGCGGGCCGCTTCCAGGGCCTTGACCAAGGCCTCGCGGGTCTTGGATTCCACCCTCATCAGTTTCAGCTTGGCCGGTTGGGTGAACTCTCCGGCGTGTTCCTTGAAATAGGCCTGCACTTCGGGAAAACTGACCCGCACCGTGGGCCGCAGCACTCTTGAAGTGAATTTGTCTACGGTCAGTTTGGCCTTCAAGCGTTCACGCCACATGTCCAGATCTATGCCCTCGTCGGCCAGCATGGTTTCGAAGGTGGTTCCGGGGTAGTCGGCCCGGGAGGCCATCTCCGCTTCGGTGCATTCGGCTTCGCCTACCTCCAGCCCCCGTCGTTCCAGCTCCTGGTCTACGAGTTCCGAAACGATGAGGGAGGCCAGTGCTTCTCCGTATTCGGCGCGCAGTCTGGCCCAGGGGGATTCAGGCCCCTGAGGTATGTCGAAGTGTTTGATATCGTGAGAGAACTCAAGGGAGCGTAAGGTGATGGGGTGTCCGTTGACCCTGGCCGCAAGGCCCTGGTCCGGCGGGGCCTGCCCACAGGCGGCCAGGACCAGGCTCAGGGCCAGAAGGGGGAGAAAGCCGGACAGGCGCTTCATGGTGCCAGCAGGGCCAGTTCGGCAGCTGCCTGGTTCAAAGCGTCCTTGATGGGCAGATCCTTGGAGGTTCTGTATTCCAGTTTGGCCGGCGGAAAGAGCTTGGCCGTGTGCATGCGCGGGGTGATCCAGGCCAGCAGGGCTTCGGGGCTCACTGAGGAGGCTTGTTCCCAGGTGAGGGATATCTTGCCTGCGTGCACGTCGGCCCGGCGCACGCCCAGCTTGGTGAGCAGGCGTTTGAGCTTGAGCACGGCCACGAAGTTTTCCACCTCTTCAGGAGCATGGCCGAAGCGGTCCTTGATGTCCGCCAGGGTCTCGGCCAGTTCGGCCTCGTCGTGGGCTGCGGTGAGGTTCTTATAGAGCCGCAGGCGCTCCTTGGAATCGGGCACGTAGGTTTCTGGAATGCGGGCGGGGATGGAAAGATTGAGCTCGGTCTCCACCTCTTCGCGTGGCGGTTCGCCCTTCAGGCGACGGACTTCCTCGTCGAGCATCTCCAGAAAGAGATCCTGGCCTATCTTGGCTATGTGGCCAGACTGCACCTCGCCCAAGATGTTGCCCGCGCCGCGCAGGCGAAGATCTTCCATGGCTATCTGGAAGCCCGCGCCCAGGTAGTCCATATCCAGGATGACCTGGAGGCGCTTGCGGGCCAGCTCCGGCACGTGGTTGAGGGAGGGCACCACGAAGTAGGCGTAGGCCTGCCTTTCGGAACGGCCCACCCGGCCGCGCAACTGGTAGAGCTGGCCGAGGCCGAACATCTGGGCGTTATCCACGATGAGGGTGTTGGCCCTGGGAAAATCCAGGCCGGATTCAATGATGGCCGTGCACACCAGTACGTCGATTTCGCCATGCCAGAACTTGTGCATGGCGTCTTCAAGATCCTTCTCGCCCATCTGTCCGTGGGCCATGCCGATGCGTGCGCCAGGGGCCAGGCCGCTCACGAAATCTGCCACGGCGGCCAGGCTCTGCACCCGGTTGTGCACCCAGAACACCTGGCCTTCCCGCTCCAGTTCCCTTGCCAGGATGTTTTTCAGCATCTGCTCGTTGCGGTCCACCAGGGCCGTTTCCACCACCTTGCGGTCTACCGGAGGCGTCTCCATGACCGACAGGCCGCGGATGCCGGAGAGCGACAGCTGCAAGGTGCGCGGGATGGGCGTTGCCGTGAGCGTCAGGGCGTCCACGTTCTTCTTGAGGGTTTTGAGCTTTTCCTTGTGCTTCACTCCGAAGCGCTGCTCTTCATCCAGGATGATGAGTCCGAGCCTGGGCACGGTGACATCCTTGGAGAGCAGGCGATGGGTGCCGATGAGGATGTCCGTTTCGCCCTTGGCGACGCTTTCGGTGACCATTTTGGCGCGTTTGGGCGGCACAAAGCGGCTGAGCATGCCTATGGTAACCGGGAAGCCCTCCAGGCGTTTGCTGAAATTCTGGTAATGCTGCTCGGCCAGCACCGTGGTGGGGCACAGCAGCACAACCTGCTTGCCGTCGAGCACGGCCCTGAACGCGGCGCGCATGGCCACTTCGGTCTTGCCGAAGCCCACATCGCCGCAGACCAGACGGTCCATGGGTTCGGGCCGCTCCATATCCGCAAGCACATCGGCGATGGCCCGTTCCTGGTCCGGGGTTTCCTCAAAACCGAAGGTGGCCTCGAATTCCCAGTACAGTTCGTTGAGCGGTCCATAGGCATAGCCCTTGGCCACCCGGCGGTAGGCGTACATCTCCACCAGATCCTGGGCGATGCGTTCGATGGCTTTTTTGGCCTTTTCCCGGCTGGTGCGCCAGCGGGAGCCGCCCAGTCGGTCCAGGGATGGGCCTGCGCCTTCGGGGCCTTTGAAGCGCTGCACCAGGGAGAGCCGGTCCACCGGCAGATAGAGCTTGTCGTCGGAATCGAAGACCAACAGCAGATAGTCGTTGGCCGACTGATCCACGGTCATGCGCGACAGCCCTTCAAAGCGTGACAGGCCATAATCGCGGTGCACCAGGAGGTCACCGGGATTGATGTCCTCAAAGGCGGCCAGGCCCTTGAAGCCTTTATCCGGGCGGGGTTTGGCCTGCCTGGCCGCACCGGGCTGGAGCACGTCTTCAGGCAGGATCAGTGTCTGGTTCCAGGTGAGCTCCATGCCCCGGCGCAGAGGGGAGACCAGGGCGAACAGGCCGGGCCGCCCGGCCGGGGCCTCCTGGGAGAGTGGGATGCCCTCGTGTTCGGCAAGTTTCAGGAATTTGCGGCGCGACTGCTGCGAATGGAAGGAAAAAAGGACCTGGCGGCTTTCCTGCCCCCACTCCTTGATGGCGGCCACCAGGGTGCTCCAGGGACGCCGGGCCGCGTCGGGGCGCCAGAAGAGGTCGGCGAAATTTTCGATTTTTCGCTCGGGCAGGTCCTGCCCGTGCTTTTCCTGACCCAGCACAAGGTCTTCAAACACGACCTGGGGCTGGTCGCGCCAGGCGCGGCGCGCCAGGGCTTCGGGCCAGATAACCTGATGGCGGGGCCAAGGTAGGCCCATATCCTGGGAGAGCTTCTCCAGGTGGGTCACCCAGCCGAATTCCTGTTCTTCCAGTCTCGGACGCAGGCTGGAGGACTGGGCCAGCACATACACCGTGTCCTGAGGCAGCCATTGGGCCAGTGTTGTGGGAGCGTCGTAATACAGGCCAGGCCAGATGAACCCATCTCCTTTGAGGAGCTGGCCCTCCATGTGGGCCTGGGTCTTGCGGCTGAGTTCGCCGGTCTGGGCCAGCTTGGCCCACAGGGTCTGGGCCTGTTGGGGAAAGGGCTGGGTGAGCACTGCCGGGGCCACGGGAAGGATGAGGGCTTTGGGCGTTTCCGCCAGGGAGCGCTGGCTGTTTGCATCGAACAGGCGGATGTTCTCCAGGGTGTCGCCGAAAAATTCCAGACGCACCGGGTGCTCGTAGCCCGAAGGAAAGATGTCCAGCAGGTCGCCGCGCAGGGCCAATTCGCCGGGTTGGGAGACCATGCCTACACGGGTGTAGCCCCAGAGCATGGCCTGTTCAAGGATCATTTCCGGCGAGATTTCCTCGCCAGCGGCCAGTTCCAGGGCGTTGTGCTCCAGGGCGGCCAGGGGCGGCCATTTGGCCAGCAGGTTATCCACAGAGAGACAATAGATCCCTGGGCGTTTGGCATGGGAGGCAGCGTGCAGAAAGGCCCAACGCTTGGACCACTGGCCGGGGCTTGGCAGGCCGGGAATGTAGGCGGGTAGGGCCAGCCAGGGCTTGTCTGTCGGCGAAGCGCCGACGCTGGGAAAATATAGGCCGAGCAGGGCGGTGATCTGGGCCATATCCGCTGCACCTGGGGCCACCAGGGCCACGGGGCGTCCGGCGGCCATCAGGTCGCGGCAGAGGCTTACCAGGGTTCCCGGCCCGCTTTTGTAGAAGCTTTGGGATGTGGTCTTGCCTTTGAGAAAATCTTCGAGGGGGTGTGGTGTGCGGGCCATGCGTCTATAACGGTGAAAAGCCGCCGGGGCCGTGGTGGCCACGGCGGCTGGAGCCGCAGGTTGAAGTTCGCCGGATTATACGCCGGTGAGGTTTTCTTTTTCCTCGTGAGAGAGCAGCCTGTCGAGGTCGAGCAAAATGAGCAGCCGGTCTTCCAGCTTGCCCACGCCGCTGATGTACTCTGATTCGGTGCCGGATACAACCGGCGGAGGGGGCTCCACCGTGCTGAAGGGAATGCGCAGCACCTCGGACACGGAGTCGACCACGAAACCCACAATCATGTTGTTGATTTCGATGACGATGATCCGAGTATTTTTGTCATGCCCGCGTGCTTCAAGACCAAAGCGGCGGCGCAAGTCGATGATGGGGATGACCTTGCCGCGCAGGTTGATGACGCCTTCCACGAATTGGGGCGCGCGCGGGACTTTGGTGATTTCCATGGTGCGGATGATTTCTTGCACCTTGAGGATGTCGACCCCGAATTCTTCTTCGCCAATACTGAAGGTGACGAGTTGCATCAACTCGGCGTCTTGCTTTTTGAGCGCCTCTTCCATCCTGGGCGACCTCCCCGTGGAATGTGGAAATGAAACAGGCTGATGGAATCAAACCTTGTATGTTTTTTCAGTAACCGGAATCACAGTCTCTGGCAACCGTGGATTGCTGAAAATAAATGATAAAACAGGCGCTAGAGCGGATATTAGGGGGGAAACGGGTATTGCAAAAATATGAAGGTGGTTTAAGAATGGATTTGCCGGGGGACGTTCGGTCTGGAGGCCATCGATTCTATGGGACAGTTTTTCCCCAACGACGACCAATTTCCCATTGAGGATCAGCTCAAGACCCTTGCCGACGACGAACTGCTCGATTTTTGGGAAGAAACCCAACAACTTGAGCAGGTCACGGTGGAGGATCCACACCCTGAAAATCCCGATTCCATGGAGTACGAGCGTATCATCCTTCAGGAACTCATGCTGCGTTCCTGCATGAGAGTGCTCGACGCCGTCCGTTAAACTTGGCCGCCGGGGTTTTCCTGCCCGCATTCAGCCTGTGTCGGCTTATCAGGTTGTTTTTCGGTTGCGCCAGTCACTTTGAAAAACAAAACCCGGCCTGGCCGGGTTTTTTCTGTTGGCGATCCCCCGCTTACTCCTGGCTACTCTAGGCCCAACTGGGCCAGTAGGTCGTCTACGGAGCCTTGGTTGACGCCTATCTGTGGTCCCTTGAGCTCGCTGACCTTCTTATCCGCCTCGGCTTCCAGCTGATCGAGATCCTTGTCCGGGGCCTCTTCGTGGGCTTTGAGTTTGATTCCAGTGGAGAGGTACAGGTCAAGGACAATGGCCTCGACCTTCTTGATAGCCTCAATGATGCGCTTGATGCGCTGGCCGGTGAGGTCCTGAAACGACAGGGTGGTCATGATGTGCATGAGGTCTTCGTTTAAGGTGTCGCTCATGGTGCGCAGTTCGGCCAGTTGATCCTTGGTGACTCCCCCGCTTTTCAGGCTGTGCAGGATGACGTTGGATTTGCCCTGCATCTCCATGTGCTTTTCCACCACATCCATGATTTCGCCGGTTGCCTGTTCGGTGGTGGCCAGGATTTTGTCCAATTGTCCGGCCGCCTCGCTGAACAACTGGTCGGCGCGTTTTTTCTCTTGGGTCAGGTCTTCCTCGCCGTCTTCCCTCCGGGCGGCGGAGAGTTCCTTATAGATGGACTGAAGGCCGTTGCGCATGTCGCCGTTGAGGCGCATGTAAAATTCGCTTTGCAAAAGCGACCGGGTGAGGGTTTTGGTCAACTCCCGCTCAACGACTTCGGTGACGCTTTTGCGCAGGCTTTCCACCACTTCATCCAGTACTTTTTCCATCAATGCGTCGGCGATAGGCTCTTTGGCGGTCATGCTGGCTCCTTTATGTCCATTTCTTGCCGCGCATTTCGTCGCGCTGGGTTTGAAAGACGAATTGTACGATGGATTCCAGATCGCGATCACGGATTCTGGTAAAGTCGAGAGCCCAGGCGTAGCCGCCGTCCTCAGTCTCTTCGCGTACTACTCTGCCGATGGATGCGGCCATGCGGACGGGCAGTTGGGTAAGGGTAAGAACCACCTCGGCCAGTTGGCCCACAGGAAGGGGGCTGGCGGAGATGGCCTTGATGCCCGCTCCGGAGATTTCAACGACTTCGAAAACATGGGGGAAATCCTCCTCAAGGCTGGCGCTGGCGTGCAGGCCTATGAGCATATCGAGCTTGCGGTCGATATTCATGAGGGCGTTGACCAGAGCTTCGGCAATCCCCGCGTTTTTCAGCTCCATGGCCGTAACCGAGGAGCTGACAATGGGCGCCTCGCGAAAGAGCTGCGGCTCTGTCTCCGATGCTACCAGCCGCAATCGACCGCGCAATTTGGTGGGGATGCGTAGAAATGTGCGTTGTTCATCATCCATGGAGCGGACCTCCCAAGAGTTAGACGGTGCCGTTCTCCAGTTTGGTTTCCATGGCCCGCACCGGGCATATCTTCACGCATAGGCCGCAGGCGGTGCATTTTTCGGAATCAAAGCGCACCAGCCAGGTGGTGCGGTCGATTTCCAAGGCCTTGGGCTGGCACAGAGCCGTGCACACGCCGCAATGCATGCAGGAGGTTTCATCCTTGGACACTTTCTGGGCCACGGGCGAAATCTTCACCCCGTGTTCCACAAGGTAGGCCATGCCGTCCTGGTAGGATTTTTCCAATCCTTTGATCTCCAGGATCATCTCACCCACCTGGCGGGGGGTAATCTGAGCCTTGAGGATGTTGAAACACAAATCAAAAAGCTTAATGATGTCGCACACCACCGGCTTGCCCGAGGTTTCGGGCGGAAAGGTCAGGTGAACGATTTTGCGGACTTGCTTCATTTAGCGCTCCGCCTCTACATGAGGCTCTTGGCCCGACGCGCTTCAGCGGAATCGGGGTATTTTTTGATGAGATCCTGGTACATCAGCCGGGCGGCGTCTTTTTTGTTCAGCTTCTGGAAGGCCATGCCCATCTTGAGCATAGCCGAAGGGGTCTTGTTGCTCTTGGGAAATTTTTCCACCACTTCGTTGTATTTGAGCACGGCCTGCCCCATGTCGCCTTTCTGGAAGTACGCCTCGCCCATCCAGAAGTAGGCGTTGGAGGCCAGGGTATGTTTGGGATAGCTTTTGGCCATGTCGCCCCAGACACCCACTGCCTTGTCGTAGTCTTTGGCCTGGAAGAGTTGCATGCCCTTGGCGTACAGGGCTTCGCCCGGGTCGCTGTTGGAGGGGGCGGGAACATCGGTTCTGGCTGCTGGTTTGGCCGGGGCCTGCGGCTGGTCAGGGCTGGCGGGCTGCACCGCAGGAGCCGCCGCGTCGCCCGGTTGGCCCGGTTGCGCCGCGCCCGGCTGGACGCCGCCGACTTCCAGGCCCAGTTGGGAGGACATCTGCCCGATGTTGGCTTCAAGTTTGGAAATGCGCTTGCCCAGTTCAGGCAGGGTGGTGCTTTCCGCGCCGCCGTCGCCCTGAGTGAGGGTGCGGATTTGCAGATTCAGGTCTTCCACTTCAGCAGACAGGCGCTGCACCTGGGATTTAAGCCCGTCCACCTCAGCCAGGGTATTGGCCTGGGCCTGGGCTTCTGGATTGATAGGCTTGCCCTTGACCTGGGGGTCCTGCCTGGGAGAATCCCCGGCCCCGCAGCCGGAAAGGGCCGCCAGGCAGACAATAACGAAGGGAAGAAGGATATGCTTTTTCATACGAACTTTTTTCCTCTCTTGCGTCCAACGATGAAGTAGGCCACCCCGCCAAGCACCGGCACGAAAACCACCACGCAGAGCCAGACCATCTTTTCCTGGATGGATGGAAACTGGCGGTAGTAGGCATGGGCGATGGCGAAGAAGTTGAGCAGCAGGGGCAGCGTCAAAAGCGCCCAAAACCAGACAGGATATCCGACGAGAAGTGATTGGAAAGTCATATGCGCCTTGCAGTTATCCCCCGGAGCGTCCTTTGGCAAGCGGGGGAGCGGTATTCAGGGGGCCGGGGGGACCTTGCGGCCGTAAAAGGACATGATCAAGGCCAGCGACCCCAGGGTGATGGCGATATCGGCCACGTTGAAAGCGGGCCAGTGGTAGCTGCCAAGGGCGAAATCAAGGAAATCGACCACTTCGCCCAGGCGTATGCGGTCGATCATGTTGCCCAGTGCCCCGCCTAGGATGAGCCCCAGGGCGATAATGAAGAGCTTGCCCTCATCCTTGGCCTTGGAGAGCAGATTCAATACGATAACGATGGCCAGGGAAGTGATGGCGATGAAAAAGTAGGTCTGCCAGGCAATGTCGGAGCGGTTCAAGAAGCCGAAAGCCGCGCCCTTGTTCACGGTGTGCACCAGGTTGAAAAAGCCGGGAATGACGTCTATGGTGGCGTAAAGGGAAATATGTTTCTGAATCAGGACCTTGGTGATCTGGTCCAGGATGACGATAATGGCGGCCAGGCTGCCTGCCAGGGTGTACTGCGGCTTCACGTGTTGCTCCACTTGATTGTTGCTCGCGGCGTATCGGCCCCTCAATTGGATGAAGAGCGCCCGGAAGTCAATGTTTGGGGCACCCGCCAAACCGCTTGCCGGGAAGTAGGGAATTGCGTACACCACGCGCGGGGTGAATAACCCGCATTGAACCTTCAACCCTACCTCATATCATCATGCCCAAACGCACGGACCTCAAGAAGATTCTCATCATCGGTTCCGGCCCCATCGTCATCGGTCAGGCCTGCGAATTCGACTATTCCGGCTCCCAGGCCGCCAAGGCCCTCAAAGAAGAGGGGTACGAGGTGGTACTGGTTAACTCCAATCCGGCAACCATCATGACCGATCCGGGGCTGGCCGACCGCACCTATGTGGAACCCATCGACCCCGAAATCGTGGCCAAGATCATCGAGCGCGAGCGCCCTGACGCCCTGCTGCCCACCCTTGGCGGGCAGACCGGCCTGAACACCGCCGTGGCCCTGGCCGAAAGCGGCGTACTGGACAAATTTAAGGTGGAGCTCATCGGCGCGAATCTGGCGGTCATCAAAAAGGCCGAAAGTCGGCAGGAATTCCGCCAGGCCATGCAGAAAATCGGCCTCAAAACTCCCGAGAGCGGCATATGCCGCAACATTGAAGACGTCCGTCACTGGGGACGCATGATTCCGTTCCCCATCATCATACGCCCGGCCTTCACCATGGGCGGCTCCGGCGGCGGCGTGGCCTACAACATGGCTGACCTGGAAGCCATTGCCTCGCGCGGCTTGGCGCTCTCCATGAAATCTGAAGTGATGCTTGAACAATCGGTGCTCGGCTGGAAGGAATATGAGCTGGAGGTGATGCGCGACGTCAACGACAACTGCGTCATCATCTGCTCCATAGAAAATATCGACGCCATGGGCGTCCACACCGGCGATTCCATCACCGTTGCCCCGGCCCAGACCCTAACTGACGACGAATATCAGCGTATGCGCGACGCCGCTCTGGCCATCATGCGCGAGATCGGCGTGGAGACCGGCGGTTCCAATGTGCAGTTTGCCGTGAACCCGGCCGACGGCGAGCTGGTCATCATCGAGATGAACCCCCGCGTGTCGCGCTCCTCGGCCCTGGCTTCCAAGGCCACGGGCTTCCCGATAGCCAAAATCGCGGCCAAGCTGGCCGTGGGCTACACCCTCGACGAGATTCCCAACGACATCACCAGGGAAACCATGGCCTCCTTCGAGCCCACCATAGATTACGTGGTGGTGAAGATTCCCAGGTTCACCTTTGAGAAGTTCCCCGGAGCCGAAGACTTCCTCACCACGGCCATGAAGAGCGTGGGCGAGGCCATGAGCATCGGCCGCACCTTCAAGGAAGCCCTGCAAAAGGGATTGCGCTCCCTGGAAATCGGCATGCCCGGCCTTTCCAAGGAATTCGACCGCTGCGTCTGGGATAAGGACGCCATCCTCGCTTCGCTGCGCAAGCCCAACTCAAGGCGTATATTCGCCCTGCGTTCCGCCATGCTCTGCGGCATGAGCGAGGCTGAAATTTACGATGCCTCCAAAATCGATCCCTGGTTCCTGCGCCAGATCAAAGACATCGTGGATATGGAGGCTGAACTCCATGCCTTCGCCCTGGAGCAGTCCATTGCCCCTGGCAACCCCAAGCTGGTGTCCATGCTGCTCAAGGCCAAACAGTACGGCTTTTCCGACCGCCAACTGGCCACGCTCTGGAAGAAATCCGAGCTCGACATCCGGGCCATGCGCAAGGAGTGTTCGGTTGAACCCACCTACTATCTGGTGGATACCTGCGCAGCCGAGTTTGAGGCCTACACTCCTTACTACTATTCGACCTATGATACCGGTCGCGAAGTCGAGGTGGACCACAGTCGGCAGAAAGTGGTCATCCTGGGCGGCGGTCCCAACCGCATCGGCCAGGGCATAGAGTTCGACTACTGCTGCGTTCACGCCTCCTACGCCTTGCGCGAATTGGGCGTGGAATCCATCATGGTCAACTCCAACCCCGAAACCGTGTCCACCGACTACGACACCTCGGACAAGCTCTACTTCGAGCCCCTGACCTTTGAAGATGTGATGAACATCATCGATACCGAAAAGCCCAAGGGCGTCATCGTCCAGTTCGGCGGCCAGACGCCGCTCAATCTGGCCGTGCCCCTCATGCGCGCTGGCGTGCCCATCCTGGGCACCTCGCCCGATTCCATCGACCGGGCCGAAGACCGCGAACGCTTCCAGGCCCTGCTCAAGAAGCTCGACCTCAAGCAGCCGCCCAACGGCACGGCCATGTCCGTGGACGATGCTCGCCGGATCGCCGCCAGCATCACCTATCCCGTGGTGGTTAGGCCCTCGTATGTGCTGGGCGGACGGGCCATGGAAGTGGTTTACGACGAGGAAGGCCTCATCAGCTACTTCAAGAAGGCTTCGATAGTGTCGCCCGAACATCCCATCCTGGTGGACAAGTTCCTGGAGAACGCCATCGAAGTGGATGTGGACGCCCTGTGCGACGGCAAAGATACCTATGTTGCCGGAATCATGGAGCATATCGAGGAAGCGGGCATCCACTCGGGCGACTCGGCCTGCGTGCTGCCGCCCCATACCCTGGCGGACGAAATGATCGCCGAGATCGAACGCCAGACCAAGGCCCTGGCCCTGGAATTGAACGTCATCGGCCTCATGAACATCCAGTTCGCCATCAAAGACGGCGACCTCTACATTCTGGAGGTCAACCCCCGGGCCTCGCGCACTTCGCCCTTTGTCAGCAAAGCCACGGGTGTGCCTCTGGCCAAGCTGGCCACCAAGGTGATGATGGGCGCAACCCTGAAGGAGCTTGATCCCTGGAGCCAGCGCAAGGGCGGGTATCTGGCTGTGAAGGAATCCGTGTTCCCCTTCAATCGCTTCCCCGGCGTGGACGTGCTGCTGGGACCCGAAATGCGCTCCACCGGCGAAGTAATGGGCATTGATGTCAGCTTCGGCTTGGCTTTCATGAAGAGCCAGTTGGCCGCAGACCTGCGGTTGCCCACCAGCGGCACGGTGTTCATCTCCGTCAACGACAGAGATAAGGAAAACATTCTGCCCGCCGCCCTGATATTCCAGGAACTGGGCTTCAAAATTATCGCCACCGGTGGCACGGCCGCCTTCCTCAACACCCACGGGGTGACGGCCACCAAGGTGCTCAAGGTGTACGAGGGTCGCCCCAACGCGGCGGACCACGTGATCAACGGCGAAATTCAACTGATGATCAATACCGTTTCCGGCAAGAAGACCGTGGAGGATTCCTCGCACCTGCGCCAGACAACACTGCTCTACGGCGTGCCCTACACCACCACGGTGGCCGGGGCCAAGGCCATGGCCCAGGCCATCAAGGAACTGGGCGGCGAGGGGCTATCGGTAAAAAGCCTCCAGGAATACTACGCCTAACGGCATGAGCATCCAACGGAAGACACATGGGTCCGGCCAGCCGACAGAGCTGGCCGGACCTTGCCGGTTTTAACGCCTGCCCGGATTGACTTGCCGGGGAAACGACTTACGAGTGTGGTTCATCCACCCTCACCGAGACAGCCATGAAAAAAGAATATTGCGGATTGTTCGGCATTTACGGCCACACCGAGGCCGCTCGCATGACCTATTTCGGTCTCTACGCCCTGCAGCACAGGGGGCAGGAGTCGGCGGGCATCGTCACCTGGGATGGCGAAAACATGCGCGAACAGCGCGGCATGGGCCTGGTTGGCGACGTGTTCAACGAACGCCACCTCTCCCGTGAGCTCAAGGGCAGCATTGCCGTGGGCCACATCCGGTATTCCACCACCGGCGCGTCCTTGTTGCGCAACGCGCAGCCCTTCATGGTCCGTTTCGGCGACTACCGCATGGCCATCGCCCACAACGGCAACCTGGTGAATACCCGCGAACTGCGGGAGGAACTGGAAGCCAGCGGCTCCATCTTCCAAACCACCATCGATTCCGAGGTTTTTGTCCACCTTATCGCCAAGAACCTCACCAACGGCGATATCGAAGAGGCGGTCATCAAGGCCTGCCAGAAAGTGAAGGGCTCCTATTCGCTGCTGCTTCTGGTCAACGACAAGCTCATCGCCGTGCGCGATCCCCACGGGTTGCGCCCGCTGGTTCTGGGGCGCCTCGATGATCACTATGTCCTGGCCTCGGAGAGCTGCGCCTTCGACCTCATCGAAGCCGAATACCTGCGCCCCATCGAGGCGGGCGAAATGCTGGTGATCCAGGACAAGTGCATGAGCTCCTACCGCATTTGTACGCCCAAGCCCCTGCGTCGCTGCATTTTCGAGCTGGTCTACTTCGCCCGGCCCGATTCCGTGGTCTTTGGCGAGGTGGTCTACAGCCGCCGCAAGCTCATGGGCCAGACTCTGGCCAGGGAAGCGCCGGTGCAGGCCGACTACGTGATGCCCTTCCCGGATTCCGGCGTCTACGCAGCCGTGGGCTATGCCCAGGAATCAGGCCTGCCCTTCGAGGTGGCCATGATCCGCAACCACTACGTGGGCCGCACCTTCATCCAACCCTCACAGGACATGCGCGACTTCTCCACCCGCATCAAGCTCAACCCCGTGCGCTCCATGATCAAGAACAAGAGCTTCATCATCGTGGAGGATTCCATCGTGCGCGGCACCACCATCCGCAACCGGGTGAAGAAGCTGCGCGAGCTGGGCGCGCGGGAAATCCACATGCGGGTGAGCTGCCCGCCCATCAAGTACCCCTGTTTCTACGGCATCGATTTCTCCAGCAAGGGCGAGCTAATCGCCGCCAACCACAGCCCCGAGGATATCGCCCGCTACATCGGCCTGGACAGCCTGCACTACCTGACCATCGAAGGCCTGCTGTCCTCCGTTGGCGCGGACCCGGAAACCCCCCAGTACTGTCTGGCCTGTTTCAACGGCGAATACATCGTGCCCCCGTGCGTCGAAGGCGGCAAGATGTGCATGGACGAAAGCAACGCCCTCACCTGGTAGTTGGAGTGCTGGTTGCGCTGAAGGACAGGGCCGTCTCGCTTGCCGCGCGTAAGGCCCTGGCCCACAAACTTCGGGAGTGGGGTGACATGCTCAAGCTGGACGTGGATTCCAAAACCAAAGTGCTGGTGGTGGAGGCGCTGCCCAAGGGCGAACTGGAGCCCATCCGGGTGGAGGTGCGCGGCTACCGCCTGACCCAGGAAGGCGCGCGTACCGTGCTGGAGTTCGACAGCCTGACCACCAGCCGCGAATGGCTGACCAAACTTGCCGAAACGCTGCTGCCGCAAAAGCGCGTCGAGTTGCCTGAGGGGGCTCCGGTGGAGTTGCTGAAGGTGCTGGTGTAGACGGCTGCTGTTCGGAGCTGTGTGGACCGTGCGCTTGCGCGGGTTCTGAAACTTCCTGTATACGTTTTTATAATATGCACCCTATCGCCTTGTAACCCCAGGCGATAGGGTGCATTGTTTTTGTGTTTGCCTATCCGGCAACACCGTGGCCCTGACCGACCAGAACCAGAGCATCGCCAGCACCTACGCCTATCAGCCCTACGGCGAGCAGACCCAGGGCCAGACCCAGACCATCACCCAGCCCTTCACCTACGTGGGCCAGTACGGAGTGATGGCTGAGAGCTACGGGTATTACTACATGCGGGCGCGGTACTACGATTCCGGGGCAGGGCGGTTTGTGAGCGAAGACCCCCTGGTGTTTGATGGCGGGGATGTGAATCTGTATGCGTATGTGGCGGGGAATCCGGTTGGGAGGGTTGATCCGAGTGGACTGATTACTTTATATACTGGTTTCAGTGGTACCGTCGCCGCTCCAGTAATTGGAAAGGCTACATTAGGCACAGGTCAGATCGCATATTCACCAGAGAGTGGGTGGTTTGATGGAAACTGGATTACAGCTGGCATGAATACACCGAATGATGTTACCGCTGCACTTAGCCTTGGTGCAGGACCTACCGCCGGTTTTTTCACGGAAGGGCTTGCTGCCTTTCAAGGCGCTACAAACAATAAAACTCTTGACCTTGTTATTATCGGATTGACGTACAGCACTAATGAAAGTGGATGGGGATTTAGCGTTTCTGCTGGAGGTAAAGGCTTCGGGTTAGGGTATTATGAGAATACTACAATCACTTTAGTTGATCCAAAGTACCGTACTGAATGCAAAGGGAAATAGCTATGCATGCTTTAAACGAACTTACGGTCATTGTGTTTGTCGTATTGTACATAAGTGAACAGGTGCTATGCTTTTTCCCGGGATCGTTGCCGTATAAACATGGTATAATTGTGTGCATAGTGACTGTTCCAGCGGTTGAGATTCGTGAGTGGACATACCTCAAGAATCAAGCTAAAAATTTGGTAGTATACATTCGCAATGGTGGTGTATACATCAGGTACAAATACCCGGAGCTTACATTTGGCCCTTGTCTATTTGTTGCAACTGTTGGGCATGATGGCGATCGTAACATGCTCAAGATTAAGCTTAATATAATATCAGCTGCTTGTATAGTTGCCATAATTATTGTACCGTGTTTTTCAGAAAGAAAACTTTTTGACACAGTTGGCCATGTTGTTGAAATTTCAGTTGGCTATTCTAGTATATTTGGTACGATTGTATACTTCTATATAAGTTTCTATCGTAGAATATTTAGTATGTTACAAAATGTAAAATAAAAAATTGATGGCGTGTAATGCTAATATTTAATTTCAGGGTTACATATTTTCATGGACTAATTTTTACGGTATGTGCGCTACAATGCATGGTATACTGATTTATGATGTGTGCAATAATGTTTATTGCGCAGATGCAGCAACTTGCTGGAGAAATATCTTTGTGTACTAACAAATTTTATAGTCGAAAGATGAGCCCATTCTTGTGGTGCTTAACGAGCATTATCAAAAAACTGTCATGAATATTACTTCCAGTTCATTTTGCCGCCTACCCCGCTCCGCAGGCTTCACCCTCATCGAACTCATGGTGGTCATCGTCATTCTGGGCGTCCTTGCCGGTCTTGTCCTCCCCCGGATCATCGACCAGCCTGACAAGGCCCGCGTGGTCAAGGCCCGGATGCAGATGGAGAGCATTTCCATGGGGCTCAAGCAGTACAAGATGGACAACGGTTTCTACCCGACCACGGAGCAGGGGCTGCGGGCCTTAGTCGAAAAACCCAACCTTGGGGAGCCTGTCCTTCAGACATTTCGCGTGTAAGTGACTGATTCACCGCAAACACTCAATCCCAACCCCAAAATAAGCGGTCAAGTCTTCCGAGGCGACCTCAAACGCCGCATTTGTTGCCTTTGAGCCGACAGACGGCCCG
>JBBRUD010000075.1:0-21900 GCA_038248065.1 Desulfovibrionales bacterium
GGTCTCCTTGGCGACAAGGCGCCGGATTGCAGTATACCCCGGAAGTGGCGGAAGCAAATTTTCCAGGGGCTGATACATCGCCCTTTTTCAAATATGAAGGGCAGAAATTGCTTTGATACGTCAGGCGAAATTATATTAGCCTGGAACACCCGCCCCGTGCAACCCCTATCCACAGTCGCGGAGCTTAATTTTCCCGCAACACCATACTGGTACAGTGTTGTTGCGCAGACATGGAGACAACGCATCGGCGGATATGCGGTGCGCCGCCGGAAGGTGCCTCTGCGCTACTTGGATTCTTCAGCCGGTTTTTCCGGGGTCTTGGCCGGGGCTGCATCCCCGGTTTTGTCGGCGGCTTTGCCCGGCGCGGCCTCGGTTTTGTCCGGGCTCGCGGTCTGGACCGCGTTGTGGGGCTTTTCCGGGGTGTTGTCTGGCCCCTTATCTGGGCCCTTATCTGGCACAGCAGCGGCGCTTAAGGGAGCCGCCGTCGCCTGAGCCGTAGGCGGCGCAGGAGGCGTCAGGCGTCCCAGGTCGCCCTCCAGCTGGCTCACCAGCAGTTCGGCACCGGTGGCGATGCTGCGCAGATCGGACTTGGCGTACGCGCTGCGCGCTGCCACGATGTTGCCCGAGGCCACGTCGATGAGCCGGGCGTCGAGCCGCACGGAGTTGCCGGTTTTGGCAACCGAGCCGGTAAGCACGCCCTGAGCGCCCACCATGGAACCGATGGCCTGGGCCTCGGTGCCCGGAGCGTTGGAACCGTGGCCGATCTGGAGTTCGTCGAGCACCTTTTTCAGGGCCGCCCGCTCCACCACGCTGAAGCTGCCGGAATTAACCGCAGCCGTCACCAGAAACTCCGAAGCCAGCCGCCCCAGGTTGTCCTTGGCGGCCTCGTCGTTAACCGGATCAAATTCCAGAATGGCAATCTTGAGAGGTTTGACCCGCTGGGCCTGGACCAGACCCGGCAGCAGGGCGAAAACCAAAAGAAGCGTAATAATGCTCAAGCGGCGCATAGGTGCCTCCAAAACCGCTGTTTCATATACGCTTCACAGCCGGGGCGCAAGCGGGGCAACCGGACGCCACCCCGTCATGCATACGGCGCGGCTCAGAAACTGACGCTCACCCCCACCTCGCCGCCATAGCTCACAACCTGCGGATTGATGAGCATTGCCGACGCGGAGCTCCGCAACATCCACTGTTCGTTGATTTTGTAGGAAACGCCGATTGATCCCGTGGCCCAGTCAGGCTCCACCGGATCAGCGGCGATAGCGTAGGGCGCAGCCGCCGCAGAGGTAATGGCGGCCTTGACCATCCGGTCTTTGTCGGCCCACTCGTGGTTCCACTTCGCTTCAACGAAGGGTTTCCAGTTGCCCACGTCCGCCGCGACGCGCCAGCCGAGCTGGCTGACAAGGGAATCCCGGACCTGCTGTCCATAGGACAAGGTGGTGATGCCGCTGCCCCCGCTTTCGGTGAAGCTGTTGATGCGCACCTGTTGCAGCACCATGCCCACAACCGGCCCGGTGGTCACCAGACCAAGGCGGATGTCGCCGCCTGCGCGCACTGCCAGAGCCAGGGACTTCCCTGTGGTGTTGGCGGTGTTCTGGTCCGTGTACAGACCAAGAGTCACGGGACGGGTGATCGAATCCTGGTACAGGCCGTAGCTGCCCACGACGTTGCCCCAGACAGGCCCGGCCTTGTAGGCGGCGTAGAGGCTGTAGGCCTGGCTGGTCTGATCGAACTGGCCGCCGTTCATGGAAAACTTCTGGTTCTGGGTGCCCGCAGTAAACGCCGCGCCCAGCATCAGTCCGCACGACAGTTGATAATCCGCGCCCACCGAACCGGTGAAAGGGGTCCCGGATGTATCGGGAAAGCCCGGCGTGTTTCTGATGTTCAGGGCGTTGGCCCCGGCGTTGGCCCACACGTTGATGCCGTAAGGGCCGCGATGCTGTCCCGACAGATCGATCTGCCCCTGGATGGTTGTCATGCGCGTCAAGCCGTCCTGCACCGGGCCTTCCGCCAGAAGCGACATCTGCCCCGGCCCGGTAAGCAGGCTGTTTTCGTAATCCGCCTCGATCTGCTGCCCCGCCGTGGTGAGGTGCTTGCCGTCGATGAACAGATACGTCTGCATCTGGGCAGGTGTGATGTCGGCCCAACTGGTCACCAGGGCGGCAACCGGCGACGGAGCATTGGCCGCCAGCACCGAGGCCGGAGTGAACCCGAACAGGGCCGGGTTTACCGACACGAACCGGAAGACGCTGGTGAGGTCGGCGGGGATAAAGCGCACGCCCGCCGTGGTCAGGGCCGACCACTTGGCGTTGCTGTAGGCGACTGCTTGTGCATATGCCTCGGCGTTGCTTGCGGGGAGAACACCGCCAAGGCCGGTCAAGGTGGAGGTATAGAAGGTGTTGGGCACGATGATGGTGCGGGCCCCGGCCGCCTGAAGTGCCGCCACGCTGCCGGCAAACTGGGAAGCCAGGCCGTTTAGGAAGTTGGGGTTGGCGGCAAGCCAGGCCGCACTTTGTTTCTGCATGAAGAGCAGGTCGTTGTTGCCGCTGTTGACGACATACAGAGCGTGAGGATTGGCGACGCCCCCCGTGGAGGCGAGATAGTTGGCGATCTGTGCCGTAGTGGCCACGTTCCCAGGCAATTCACCTGAGGCCGACGGGGTTCCAAGAGGCGCCGTATAGGTAGCGCCATTGGCGTAGTTGCTCCCGCCTCCGCCGACAGGCGCGGCGTTCAGGCCGAACCTTCCCGCCAACATGGTCGAGGTCATCACCCCCGGCCCGGCGAAACCGCCCTGAGCTCCAGCGGCGATGGCAGAGGTGACCGCTGCGTTTACGGACGGGACCCCTGTCGACGTATACCGGAAATATCCGGTATCCAGGGTGCTGTCGCCAAATCCGACGAAGCTGTTGAACCCCCTGGCCACGGCCGCGCACGGCGCAAGAAGGAGGGCGAACGCGAACAGGACAACGACCACTGTGGGAGACGGCTTCTTTTTCATAGGTGCTGCTATTATAACATTTTTTCTGCCGTCCATAAACAACAAAAACGCCGGGAGGCTTACCTCCCGGCGCAAAACTGCGAATGTAACAACCGCCTACTGCCGGACGGAGCGCTCGAAGCGAGATTCCTTGCGTTCGATGAGATAGCGGGCGAATTCGGCGGCATCGGCAAAGACCACGTCCGGGGAATCCTGCGACGGCGTGGCCGGGGCGAACTGGCCCAGCAGCCCCGCGTCTTCGTGAATCCACCAGTGGCCCTGAGGGATGCAGGCGGCGCAGCAGGAGGTGGTCAACGGGGTCTCGGCGTATCCCCAGCGGCTGCCCTTGAGCTTGGGCAGGTTGGAACACAGGCTGGCCACCAGGGCGTCGATATCCCCGTCGGTGATCTCGCCCTTGCGTTTCCAGTAGTCCAGGCGGCGGACCTCGACGGCCAGCTTGCGGATTTCGCCGTAGAGTTCTTCCAGCGTGGCCTGGGCGTGGGAGAAGGTGCGGCGGCGTTTGTCGCAATCGAGCACGTAGTAATAGGCATACCCGCCCGTGGGGAGGTCCTCGCCGATTCTGGCGACTGCAAATCCCTTGGGGAGCACGTCTTCAACCAGACGGCGCAGGTTTATGGGCACAGCGTTCATGGCGTCACCTTGAAGAGCCGCAGCCCCGATCAGGCCAAGACTCTGATATAACTTGAACTCTTAATCACTACAGATGTACAGCCGCTGTCTATTACCTGAAGACGCAGTGTCTGTAAAGGACGTTCCGCAGACACTGTGCCGCCGCCCGCCCTGCCGCTTGACTTTCCGCGCCTGCCGCGAGAGCAAACAGGCTCCGCTCCAGGCCGGAAACCACGGCAAGGCGGACACAACGCGCCGGGCCGCCAGGCCCCTTGGAGGAGACCATGAAATACATCATCTTCGAAGATTTCGCGGGCCACCCCGCGCCCATCCTGTTCCCCAGCCGGGTGAGCCACGGCGAAATTCGCGAGCAGGTGCCCTACTCGCGGGTGCTCTCGGCAGGATTCGTGGAACTCGACCACGGCGCGCTTACGGTGCACGGCCAGTCCACTTCCCTGGCTGCAAAGTCCAGACCCGAAGATTTGGCGGTCATACTCGCCCATTTGGCGGCTGAGGCCTAGATTTTCCCCGGACATCACTATATACGGCAGGAATCCGGTCCGCTTTCGCGGCCGGACCATTTCTGTTCAAGGAGTCCACCGTGGAAGAAGAGTTTGAAATCGACCCCCAAGACCTGCTGCTGGAAAACGCTCTGCGTGTGGTGTTTCGCGCCGCTGAAATGCTTGATCGCGAAGAAATGACCGCCTCCGAACTCAAGGATCTTTCCGGCGCGCTGCGCGACGCCACCGAGATCGTCCTGTCCGTGGAAAGCGCCTGCGGCTGCGACCACGAACCCGAGGAAGAAGGCCTGTAAGAGCCCGTCCGCATGATCAGACAGGCAATCTACTTTGCCGTGTTTCCCGTCCTGACCCTGGCCGTCAGCTGCATGTGCTGGCTGACGGCGGGTCTGGGCCACAAGGGCGCGGTGGCCCATCGCATTCAGTGTCTGTGGGCCAAATGGTCCCTGGCCCTGGCCGGCGTGCGACTGCGCGTGGACATTTCGGCCCTCGACACGTCCAAAGCTTATGTGTTCATGGCCAACCACCAGAGCCATTACGACATCCTGGTGCTTCTGGCCGCCCTCGGACCGCACTGGAACCTGCGCTTCGTGGCCAAGGAAAGCCTGTTCAAGATTCCGGCTTTCGGCCCGGCCATGCTCAGGATGGGGCACATCCCCATCCTGCGGGAAAACTCCCGCAAGGCAATGAAGTCCATTGACGACGCGGCTGAAACCGCTCGCCAGGGCTTGGGCGTGCTCATCTTCCCCGAGGGCACCCGCAGCGTCGACTGCCAGCGGCTGGGCGAATTCAAGATAGGGGGCATGATCATGGCCCTCAAATGCGGCCTGCCCGTGGCCCCGCTCATCGTCTGCGGTTCCAGGGCCGTCCTGCCCAAAGGCAAGCTGGCCCCCCGGCCAGGCCTGGTGACGGTGGACGCCCTGCCTCCCTTCAATCCGGCTGAACGCTTCACCCTGAAGCAACGCGAACTTTTCCGGGTCTGGCTGAATGAACATATGAGCCAGGCCTACCAGGAGCGCAAAATTTGTCCTCCAATGTAACCCTCTATCCCCTGGGGGGGTTGGGTGAAATAGGCATGAACTGCATGGTTCTGGCCTGCGAGGACACCCTTGTCCTTGTGGATTGCGGGCTCATGTTTCCTGAAGATTATCTCTTCGGCGTGGATGTGGTCATTCCCCGGTTCGATTTCATCGTGGCCCGCAAGGACAAGCTGAAAGCCATCGTGCTCACCCACGGCCACGAAGACCACATCGGCGCGCTCCCCTGGCTGATGCCCTACATCGATGCGCCCATCTACGGCTCACCCTTCACCCTGGCCCTGGTGGCCAAGAAGCTTGAAGAGCACGACCTGCTCAAATTCGCCGACCTGCGCCCGGTGCAGAAGAACCAGCGCGTGGAAATCGGCCCGCTGGCCTTCAATTTCTTCCAGGTGTGCCATTCCATCGTCGACAGCTTCGGCCTGGGCATCGAAACCCCCTGCGGACGCATCGTCCATACCGGCGACTTCAAGATCGACCGCTACCCCCTCGACGGGCACATGACCGATCTGGACGCCTTTAAAAATTTCGCCGAGCCCGGCGCGCTGTGCATGCTCTCCGACTCCACCAACGTGGAGCGCGAGGGATTCGCCCTTACAGAAATGGAGATCAAAAGTTCCCTGGCGGAAATTTTCCGCACCGCCAAGGGACGCATCATCATCACCTTGTTCTCCAGCCACATCCAGCGCATGCAGGAAATTTTCGATCTGGCCCACGATACGGGCAGACGCGTGGCCATCTCCGGCAAGAGCCTGGCCAACAACTCCGAGATCGCCCGCAACCTGGGCCACCTGCGCATTCCGCCGGGGGTCGAGGCCTCCATGGACGACATGCCCCACCTCACCCTGGATAAAACCGTGCTCATGGTCACCGGTTCCCAGGGCGAGCCGCTCTCGGCCTTGTCGCGCCTGGCCACGGGCGAGCACCGCCAGCTCTCCATCCAGCCCGACGATCTGGTCATCATGAGTTCGCGTTTTATACCGGGCAACGTGCGCGCCATCACCAAGCTCATCGACCGCCTCTACCGCATGGGCGCGGAAGTGCTCTACGAGCGGGTGCAGGCCATCCATGCCTCGGGGCACGCCCACCGCGAAGAGCTGGGCATCATGCTCGATACTGTCAAGCCCAAATTCTTCATCCCCGTGCACGGCGAATACCGCCATCTGGTGAAACACCGCCGCCTGGCCCTGGAACACGGGGTCATGCCCGAACGGGCCGTACTGCTGGAAGACGGCAGCCCCATCACCTTCCTGGCCGAAGGCGGCATCCGCCTGGAAGACCCCATCATGGTGGATCAGGTCTGCGTGGACGGCAAGGGCGTTGGCGACGTGGGCCAGACAGTGCTCAAGGAGCGCCAGTTGCTGGCCGGGGAAGGCATGGTTATCGTACTGATCGTGGTGGACGAAAAAACCGGCGAGATCATCATCGGCCCCAACATCATTTCCAAGGGATTCATCTTCGAGCAGCACTACAGCCATCTCCTGGAAGACGCCAAGTGCATCATCCTGGAAATCTTTGAGAACATTCCGCCCGGCAACCCCGAAAAACTCAAGGAACGCATCCGCTCCACCCTGCGCCGTTTCTTCCGCAAGGTGCTGGACCGCGACCCGGTGGTGGTGCCCCTGGTGATACAACTCTGATGCGAATCCTGCGCGTTCTTCATTCTGGAAAGATCTTCTACGCCTCCCTCGACGACAGGCGGCTGCACTGCCTGGACAAGAATCTTGGGTTTGACGACCCCATCCCCCTGGCCGATGTGCGGGCCTTGCCGCCGGTGTCGCCCTCCAAGATTGTCGGCGTCACCCTGAATTCCCGCGTCCAGGCCAATTCCCTCGGATTGGAATTCCCTGTGGAGCCCGAGTTCTACCTGAAGCCCCCCACGGCGTTGGTGGGGCCTGGCGAAACCATCCTCCTGCCCTACGGCCTTGGCCCCGTGGCCCTGGAAGGCACCCTGGCCCTGGTGATCGGCAAAACCGCCCGCCGGGTGGACCCGGTCGACGTGCCGGACCATCTCTTCGGCTATTGCTGCGCCGGGGACGTCACAGCCGTGGAACTGGCCGGGCGCGAAAACGGCTTGTGCCGCGCCAAAGCCTTCGATACCTTCCTGCCCCTTGGCCCCTGGATAGAAACCGAAGCCCCTGATTTTGCGACGCTTCCTGTCTCCGTACTCATCAACGGCCAGATACAAGGCCAGGCTCCTCTCACCGACTATATTCTCTCCCCCTATGAGCTGGTTGCCGCTGTTTCCCACGTCATGACCCTCACCCCCGGCGACGTGGTGCTCTGCGGAGCCACAGCCGCCACAGCCGAACTGCCGCCGGGCTGCGAAGTGCGCGTGGAGATCCCCGGCCTGGGGCTCCTGATCAACCCCGTGCTGGCCGAACCCCGCAACGTGCAATAAAAAAGAGCCTTGGCGGCCAGAGAGGGCGCTGAAGATGCCCCCGGCCCCCCCCACATATGTCCGCATCGACAGGCCAACAAATGTCGCCCTCTCCCCACACTTCAGCTTGCCATCAGAGGCCAGACGGAGTATGCGGACTGGCTTACCAACTTCACACACGCCGAAAAACAGTCCCGAGGGTGCCCGCGTCGCGGGCCGGAGCCTGGACCCGGCGTGGAGGAAACAAACCCTAAGGAGAAGCGCCATGGCGTATGTCAGCATGAAGCAGCTTCTGGAGACCGGTGTTCACTTCGGTCACCAGACGCGTCGTTGGAATCCCAAAATGCGGCCCTTTATCTTCGGAGCCCGCAACGGCATCCATATCATCGACCTGCAGCAGACCGTAAAGCTGTTCCAGAAAGCCCACGACTTCCTGGTGGAAACCGTGGCCAAGGGCGGCAAGATCATCTTCGTCGGCACCAAGCGCCAGGCGCAGGAAGCCGTGAAGAAAGAAGCCGAACGCTGCGGCCAGTACTTCGTCACCCATCGCTGGATGGGCGGCATGCTCACCAACTTCCAGACCATTCGCGGTTCCATCGACCGCCTGAAGAAGCTGGAAACCGCTTTCGGCGACGGCACCATCAAGAAGTACCACAAGAAAGAAATCGCCATGTACGGTCGCGAAGTCACCAAGTTGAACGCCACCCTGGGCGGCATCAAGGACATGGACGGCCTGCCCTCCGCCGCCTTCATCGTGGACCCCAAGCGTGAAGAGATCGCCGTGCAGGAATGCCGCAAGCTTGGCATCCCCGTCGTGGCCGTGGTGGATACCAACTGCGATCCCGACGTCATCGATTACATCATCCCCGGCAACGACGACGCCATCCGCGCCATCAAGCTCTTCGTCACCTGCGTGGCTGACGCCTGCCTTGAAGGCGAAGCTTCCAACAAGGACGAGGCCGACATCGAAACCGCTATGAAGGCCCAGGACGAAGAAAAGCCCGAAGCTCCGGCCGCCGCTGCCGCGGTTGAAGCCGCCGCCGAAGTTGCCGAAGCCCCCCAGGAGGTCCTCTAGTCATGGCTCAGATCAGCGCTCAACTGGTCAAAGAACTGCGCGAAAGAACCAGCGTCGGCATGATGGATTGCAAGAAGGCCCTTGAAGCCTGCAACGGCGACGCCGAAAAGGCCGTCTCCTGGCTGCGCGAAAAGGGCCTGGCCAAGGCCGCCAAGAAGGCCGGACGCGCCACTTCCGAAGGCGCCATCGGCTCCTACATCCACTCCAACGGCAAGATCGCCGTGCTGGTGGAAGTGAAGTGCGAAACCGACTTCGTGGCCCGCTCCGACAAGTTCCAGGAATTCGCCCGGAACCTGGCCATGCAGGTTGCCGCCACCAATCCCATGTGCGTCTCCCCCGAAGGCATCCCCGCCGACGTACTGGCCAAGGAAAAAGAAATTTTCCTGAACCAGTCCAAGGCCGAGGGCAAGCCCGAAGCCATCGCCCAGAAGATCGTGGAAGGCCGTATCAAGAAGTTCTACAAGGAAGTCTGCCTCATCGAGCAGGCCTTCATCAAGGACGACAAGCTCACCATTCAGGACCTGCTCAACGAGCTGGTGAGCGCCTTGGGCGAAAACATCCAGATCGGGCGTTTCGTGCGCATGCAACTGGGTGAAGAAGCCGCCGAAGGCGACTCCGGCGCCGAATAAGTTCCCAACGGGCCGAAAGGCCCGTTTTTTTTGCCCGGCGCGCGGCCTGTTCCGGCGGGCCGCGCGCCGTCTTTGCATCAGCTTGGCCTTCATGTTCGGCTCAGCGTCGCCAACACTTTGCCCCCGGCCTGCACCGGCGGGGGTGGGGGCCGCCCCCCTTATGTGGACTCCAATATGGACAAATTACGTTTCAAGCGGGTACTGTTCAAACTCAGCGGCGAGGCCCTGGCCGGCAACAAAGGCTTCGGTATCGACCCCGACACGGTCATCGCCTTCTGCGGCGAGATCGTCGAGGCAGCCGCCATGGGTGTGGAACTGGCCCTTGTGATCGGCGGGGGCAACATCTTCCGGGGCATGTCCGCCTCGGCCTCGGGCATGGACCGCTCCAGCGCCGACTACATGGGTATGATGGCCACGGTGATGAACGCTATCGCCGTGCAGGACGCCCTTGAAAAGCTTGGCCTTTCCACCCGGGTGCTCTCGGCCATCACCATGCGCGAGGTATGCGAGCCCTATGTGCGCCGCCGGGCCATCAGGCATTTGGAAAAGGGCCGGGTGGTCATTTGCGCCGCCGGAACCGGCAACCCCTACTTCACCACGGATACGGCCGCAGCGCTCCGGGCCATGGAACTCAAGTGCGAGGTGATCATCAAGGGGACCAAGGTCAACGGCGTGTACGACAAAGACCCCAAGAAGCACGACGACGCCGTGATGTATGACCACTTGAAGTATATGGATGTGCTGGAAAAACAGCTCAAGGTGATGGACACCACCGCCGTATCCCTGGCCATGGACAACGGCGTGCCCATCATGGTCTTCAACATGTTCGTACCAGGCAACCTGAAACGTGTGGTCACGGGCGAGAAGGCCGGGACCATCGTCGACTGAGGAGAAAGCCATGGATAGCGTACTGACCGACGGCAAAACCCGCATGGAAAAGGCCCTGGCGGCCCTTGAAAAGGAATTCTCCCATCTGCGCACCGGCAGGGCCAGCGCGTCCCTGCTGGAGGGCTTGAAGGTGGATTACTACGGCACACCCACACCACTGGACCAGATCGCATCGCTGTCCACTCCCGACAGCCGCACCATCACCATCCAGCCCTGGGACCGCGCCGCTTTCGGCCTGGTGGAAAAGGCCATCATGAAGTCGGATCTGGGCCTTACCCCGGTCAACGACGGCAAGCTCATCCGTATTTCCATTCCGCCCCTCACCGAAGAAAGGCGCAAGGATCTGGTGAAGGTAGCCAAGAAGTACACTGAGGAAGCCAAGGTGGCCATCCGCAACATCCGCCGCGAAGCCAACGACACCCTCAAAAAGAAGCAGAAAGACAAGCTTCTGGCCGAGGACGAGGTGCGCAAAGGCGAAGCCGAAGTACAGAAGATCACCGATTCCTTCGTAGCCAAGGCAGATCAGGCCCTGACCCGCAAGGAAAAGGAGATAATGGAGATCTAGATGGCAGATGCTACCCGGACTATGCCCAGCCATCTGGCCGTCATCATGGATGGCAACGGTCGGTGGGCCGAACGCCGGGGGCTTTCGCGCAGCGAAGGCCACAAGGCCGGCACCGAGACGGCCAAGAAGCTGGTCACCCGCTGCCGCGAGCTGGGCATCGGCCATCTGACGCTCTATACATTCTCCAAGGAGAACTGGAAGCGGCCTCAGGACGAGGTCCGCTTCCTGTTCGACCTTTTGGTGCGCTTCCTGAACAACGAACTGGCCTCGCTCATCGAACAGGACATCCGCCTCAACGTGCTGGGCGAGCTGGCCGACTTTCCCTTTGCAGTGCGCCAGGTGCTCAAACACGTGCTCAAAAAGACCGCCAAGTGCCAAAGCATGGTTCTGAATCTGGCCCTCAACTACTCCGGCCGCGAGGAAATCCTGCGGGCCTGCCGCCGCCTGGCGGAACAGGGAGTATCCCCGGCAGACATCACCGAAGAGCGCTTCTCCCAGGAGCTCTTCACCGCCGGCCAGCCCGACCCCGACTTGGTGGTGCGCACCAGCGGGGAAATCCGCATCAGCAACTACCTGCTGTGGCAGAGCGCCTACGCCGAATACTACTTCACCGAAGTGCCCTGGCCCGATTTCGACGCCGCCGCCCTGGATCTGGCCCTGGAAGATTACGCCAAACGCCAGCGCCGCTTCGGCCTTACCGGCAAACAGGCCCTGGAACAGGAAGGCTAGCCTTCAGCCTTGGCCTCCCCTCGGTGCTGAGCCTTTTCCCTGCACCGTGCCGCGTTAAAGCGCGTTCGCACTTGACCACCCACCCCCAGGCATATCCCAAATATACTTCAGGAGGTCACCCATGCCAGCCACACCAGCCATAACCGGCCTGGCGGGCGCCAGCGCCCAACGCCCCAGTAATAGCGCTGAACGCCTCTCCACCCTGCTTGACCGCGTGGTCCGCCAACGCCAGCGGGTGGTGCTCACCCGGCGCGGGAAAGCCCAGGCCGCCATGGTGCCGTTGGAAGACCTGCTGGTGCTCGAAACATTGGAAGACCGGGCCGACGTTGCCGCTGCCCAGGCCGCCCTGGCCGAAAACGGCGACAACCGGACCTGGGAAGACGTACGGGAGGTGCTTGGCCTATGATCCCCCACTACCGGGTGCGCCTGCGCCCCTCAGCGGTCAAGAGCCTCAAAAGCCTGCCAGAAGAAGTACTGCCGCGCATGGTCCAGGCCATTGACTCCCTGGCGGGCCACACCCGCCCCCTGGGCGAAAAGCAACTGGACGGGCCAACCCCTCTTTACCGTTTGCGCCTGGGCGGCTACCGCCTCATCTACCGGATCAACTGTCAGGAGTCCGACGGGGAAAGCACTGTGCTTGTATGTGGAATAACCCATCGAAACGATCTTCTGGGCTGACGCCCCAGCGCGTTCAACCAGCCCGGTAAGCAGTGCGTCCAGTCTCAGCGCGCGTCAGGCAGCCACACCTTCACCGCGGTGCCCTGGCCCTGCCCGGTTTCCAAAGCGATGGAACCGCCATGGGTTTCGGCGATAAGACGGGCGGAATACGTGCCCAGCCCCGAGCCCCCGGCCTTGCCCGCAGTGGCGTATTTCTCGAAGAAACTTTCCCGCAACTCTTCAGCAACGTCCCGGCGGTTTCTCACCGACAGTTCCACCCAGTCCGGCACACGCCGCAGGGTCACCCGCACCGAATCGCCTGGCTCGGATGCCTCCAGGGCGTTTTTGATCAGATTGGCCAGCATGGTGTAGCACAGAAGTTCCTCGCCCTGGAGCGGAAAGCCGGGCTCGCTGGCATCGACTATCAACGCCATGTTGGCCGCACGATAGGGCGCCCCCACGTCCTCCCAGATTGTGCGCATCAGAGCCTCGCCGTCGAGGGTGACCGGCGTCAGGGCGTAGGTGCCCTGCTCCATCTGGTAGAGCGAATGC
Source organism: Desulfovibrionales bacterium (assembly GCA_038248065.1). GTDB lineage: Bacteria > Desulfobacterota > Desulfovibrionia > Desulfovibrionales > Desulfovibrionaceae > Fundidesulfovibrio. The sequence goes on from JBBRUD010000075.1 coordinate 12,638, forward strand.
GACAGCGTGATCATGCCCTGCATGCGCCGCCCGGCGTCAAGCATCATGCGCACCAGCTCCCGCTGCTGGGTGTCGAGGTTGGGGGATTCCAGCAGAAACTGCGGCAAAGACAGAATGGCCGACAGCGGAGATTTAAGGTCGTGCTGGGTGATGCGTTCCACATCCTCCCGCAGTTGGCCGGCCCGGCGGCGGTCGGCCACCTCGGCCACGGCATGGGAGAGAACGTCGCAGAAATGCTCCATGTAGTCCGTGGCCATCTCCGGCAGATAGCGCTCCGTCCGAATGTCGGCCACGGTGATGAGCCCCACCCAGTGACCGGGGCGGAAACGGTCCTCCACAGGGTACACGAAGCACGACCCCCAGCGGGCGGAACCGGATGCGCCGAACAGTTCCGCCGGAGTGCCCGTGGCCGGGCCGACATAGGAGCGGGCCCCGTCAGCGCGGATGGCTCCTGCCAAGCGATCCAGCAGCGACTGGGGCAACAAGGGATACCCGTCCGGCGTCAGGGGGCCAAAATCGTCCTCATCAAGGGCCAGGCGCATGAGCCCAACGCTGAAATGGGCGGCCAACCTCTCCAGCAGATCCGGCAGGTTGTCCAGGCTGCGCAGGGACTCCACAATCTCGAAGGCCTGGCGGAAGCGGTCGAAGGAGCGCAGGCTGTCGGTGTAGCGCCGCTTGTTGTCTTCAAGCCCCTGCTCCAGGCGCTCCACCCGTGAGCCGAGAACGGCGGCATGCATGTTGGCCTCTGCCAGGGCCTCTTCCTGGCGCCCCCTCTCCGCCGCCAGGGAAAGAAGCGTCTGACGCAACGCCTCCACCTGCCCGGCGACCAGCGGCACGCGGGCCTCACGAGCCGAACGCTCCAGGGAACTCAACTGCCCCAGAAAACTTGCAATCAAGGGATGTCCATGCATGAGGCCTTCATACACCAGCGGAAGGACGGTGAAAAGCACGAGGGGCTAGGGATTTACAGCATTGGTCCAGCCAGAGGATACGCTGCGCTTCGCAGCAGCCATGACCTTTTAGAACCCAGCCTCGATTTCGACCCCGTAGGGCTCCGACGCACTTTTTTGTCTTTCATTTCGCCCAGCATGCCCAAATGGCCCCTTCCACCTTGCCAAGGCGGCAATCCTTCCCTAAAGAGAGACTCTCTTTCGAGTCGGGGCGTAGCGCAGCCTGGTAGCGCACCTGCCTTGGGCGCAGGGGGTCGTGAGTTCAAATCTCGCCGCCCCGACCAATGAAAACTCTGGGTTACGGTATCTCTACCGTGACCCGTTTTCAGTTTTTACGACACATGACCGTTAATACACACCTCCTGCACCCAGCCCCCGGCTCTGGGACCTCACGTTCCCAGGCCAAGGGCGGGGGAGCCATCGTGTGGAGGCCTTGAGGCCTCCTGCTAGTTATCCAGAATGATGCGATACCGCGCCTTGCCAGAACGCAGGCGCTCCACGGCGGCGTTGACGTCACCCATGGCAAAGTGCTCGGTAACGGGCCTGACCGCGTGGCGCGTGCAGAAGTCCAGCATGTCCCGCAAGGTTGCCGGACTGCCGAGGGGCGAACCGGATATGCTGCGCTGGGCTGATATCAACGAAAAGGCCGGTGCCGGGATGGGGTCTGGAACAATACCGACGGTGTGGAGCCTGCCCCGTGGGGCCAGGGCGTTGATGAAGAGGTTCCAGGGCAGGATGGCGTTGGTGGTATTGAGGATAAAGTCGAACCGGCCAGCCAGTTTTTCCAGGACGTCGCGGTCTGTGGTGTTCACCACATGGTGGGCACCCATCTGTCGGGCCTCGGCCTCCTTGCTCGCACTCGAGGTGAACGCCGTGACCTCGCAGCCCCATTTGTTCAGGAACTGCAGGGCCATGTGCCCCAATCCGCCAATGCCGATGACCCCCACCCTGTGAATGGGCAAAACGCCGAACTGTACAATTGGATTGAAGACCGTGATCCCGCCGCAGAACAGCGGACCGGCGTCCTTGGTCTCCAGGCCCTCAGGCAGGGGGCAGGTCCACAGCGCGCTGCAACGCACGTAGTCGGCAAAGCCGCCATGTCTGCCGATAATGGTCCCGAGGTGGCACAAAGGTTGTGATCGCCCCGCAGGCAGCTTTTGCAGTGCTGGCAGCTGCCGCTGAACCAGCCCATGCCCACGCGCTGGCCGACGCGCAGATCCTGTACGTCCTCGCCAAGGGAGGCGATGACGCCGATGACCTCATGGCCCGGGACCAACGGGTAGGCGCTATTGCCAAACTCGTTGTCGATCATCGAAAGATCCGAATGGCAAAGGCCGCACGATTCCACTCGGATGTCGACCTGATCGCGGCCGATGTCGCCGAGAGTGTATTCAAAGGGCTCGAGCCTGCCCCCTTTCTCCCGCACAGCAAAGGCATGTACCTTCTGCATAGCGCTCTCCTGTTCCGCCTCGTATTTCGAGGGTTTTGAGTTCGTCGGCCCCATGCCGCGCGAGACTCCTGCGCGAGGATACACTTCCAAAGCAGTCGCTATCTGCCCTGGCATCCCCTCTGATTCTGCTCGCACATGCTGACACAGTTGGGGCGATCGTAAGCCTCCCTGGGAGAGATGCTCTGACACCCGGACATGCATTCCTGATACTGGCTCTCGCAGGATTCCCTGCCAATAACCGGCGCGGGCATGTATACCTGCTTGCCAGGAACCACTCTGGTTTCCACTACTCTTGGACTGGCATCCTCATAGTACAGGATATTGCCCGCTGATTCGCGGTGGTAGAGTCTGCCGTGCTCGTCGGCCAGGTAGCCCCTTTCGTCGCCTTCGAGGTAGTAGAGCCCGCCTCCAGACACGACTTCCCGCCGGAGAACCTGATGCAGCGCTCCTCTGCTATCCACATAGTAGTCCTGTCCGGATTGGACGACAAAGCGCGGGCTCGGGGCGACCCGGTTGGCCGGGAGAACCGTGGGGACCTCCGAAACCTGCGCGCTCGGATTCCTCCCCTGGGGGCCCTGGCCCATTTGCATTTGATTATCGTCGGGCACCCGATGCCTTTGGCAGCCTGGCAGGATCAGAAGAGAGAGCATACCGACAAAGAGAAACAGTACTACTGGTGAATGACGTCTGATGGACATGGCAATCCTCCCTGTGGGGCAAAATGGAGATTGCTCCTCATAGCACCATTCGAGTTCGAGGTGTCAACTCAAACAGGCCGAATCAGGCACGCGGCCTTGCTTTTTGTAAAACCCGATTACGCATACTCCTCAACCATCTATACATCCTGCAGGCATGGGCGGTGTGAGGCCTGAGAACGAAGTCTTTGTAAGTTGCTTGTTCGACGTTTAATGCTAAGAGGCTTTCTGTGGCTCTTGGGCAAACCGGGGCTGCCACACCTCTAGCCGTCAAAACGCCTCTGAAAGGTACATATCCCATGAAGCCCCAATTCGATTCTGAGAACGCCACAGGCTTGAGCGAAGCTGAAGCTTTACATCGACAACAGAGCGAAGGTTTCAACGAGATCCCTCAGGGTGCCAAGCGAGGCCTTTTCACCATCGCCCTGGAGGTCATGCGCGAGCCGATGTTCCTGCTTCTGGTGGGTTGCGGCAGCCTGTACCTGCTCATGGGCGAACTCTCGGACGCGCTCATGCTTTTGGGTTTTGTCTTTGTGGTCATGGGTATCACCATCACCCAGGAACGCCGTACTGAGCGAGCACTTGATGCACTGCGCGACCTCTCAAGCCCACGCGCCTTGGTTATACGTGACGGCCAGCAGCGGCGCATCGCCGGACGCGAGGTGGTCCGGGGTGACCTGGTCCTGCTTTCGGAAGGCGATCGAGTGCCTGCGGATGGGGTGCTCCGACACGTGCTGAACGTGTCTGTGGACGAATCGCTCCTCACGGGCGAATCCGCACCTGTGCGCAAGTCGAGCTCCCAGACTGCCCAAAAGACAGGCAAACCAGGCGGTGACGACCTCCCCGACGTCTTCTCTGGCTCGCTCATCACCAGGGGACAGGGTTTAGCCGAGGTAGTTGCAACTGGCGCGAACACCGAGCTTGGCAAGATAGGCAAGGCCCTCCAGTCCATCGAGCCGACGAAGACACCTCTTCAGATCGAGACCAACCTCATGGTCAAACAGCTCGCTGTCATCGGGATAGTCTTATGCGCCGTGGTCATAGTTGCCTACGCCCTGACACGCGGCAACACGCCCCAGAGCTGGGGACAGGCTGTACTGGCGGGCATCGCCATGGCCATGGCCGTGCTGCCGGAGGAGTTTCCGGTCATCCTGACCATCTTCCTGGCCCTGGGCGCTTGGCGAATCTCCCGCAGCCACGTGCTCACCCGGCGCATGCCCGCCATAGAGACGCTGGGAGCGGCAACGGTGCTGTGCACGGATAAGACCGGCACCCTCACCCTCAACCGGATGGTCGTTCGCCAGCTTCAGGCAGGTGACCATACCTTCGTTGCCAGTAAAGGCGCAACGCTGCCTGAGGTTTTCCACTCCCTGCTGGAATATGGTGTACTTGCCAGCAAGAAGGAAATCTTCGACCCCATGGAGCGTGCACTGCGCCAGCTTGGCAACGACCACCTCAGCAAGACCGAACATTGGCACGAGCAATGGGAGATGGTGCGTGACTACCCTCTTTCCCCGGAGTTGCTGGCCTTGTCCCATGTCTGGCGCGCCGCAGGGAAAGACAGCCTGGTGATTGCCACAAAGGGTGCCCCGGAAGCCATCGCGGAGCTGTGTCACCTCAATGCGCGGCAGAGAGCCCTTATGACCGCTCAGGTCGACGCGATGGCAGGGGAAGGGCTGCGTGTGCTTGGTGTCGCACGGGCCATCTGGCCCCAGGGAAAACCATCCTCAACCCCTCTGCCCAGTAAGCAGCATGATTTTGCATTCGAATTCCTCGGGCTCGTCGGCCTGGAAGACCCAATTCGCTCAACCGTCCCGGCCACAATTCGGGAATGCTCCACGGCAGGCATCCGCGTAATCATGATCACCGGCGACCACCCGGCCACAGCCTTGAGCATCGCCAGGCAGATAGGCCTGCGGCCTCCCTCTGGGGAGGGCACAGAGGTCATCACCGGACCGGAGCTGGACGCCATGAGTGAGGAGGAACTTACGCGACGCATCTCGTCTGTCGTCGTATTCGCTCGTGTGGTGCCGGAGCAGAAGCTACGTCTCGTGAACGCCCTTAAGACCAACGGCGAGATTGTGGCAATGACAGGAGACGGCGTGAACGATGCCCCGGCCCTCAAGGCGGCGCACATCGGCATTGCCATGGGTGGACGTGGAACGGATGTGGCGCGAGAGGCCTCGGCCCTGATCCTGCTCGACGACGATTTCTCCTCCATCGTGCATGCCATCCGCCTGGGCCGCCGTATATATGACAACATCAAAAAAGCCGTGGGCTACACATTGGCCATCCACGTGCCCATCGCAGGACTTTCCATGATCCCGGTATTCTTTGCCGACATACCGCTCATGCTACTGCCTGTGCACATCGTGTTTCTGGAGCTCATCATCGACCCGGCCTGTTCGCTCATCTTCGAAGCCGAGGGAGAGGAAAAGGACATCATGCTTCGTCCGCCTCGCAAGCCCGACGAACGGCTCTTCAACACGCGGGTTTTGGTTATCAGTTTGCTGCAGGGAGGCTCCGCACTTGCCTCGATAGTGCTCCTGTTCTGGGGAGCGGATTTGTTGGGTCAGTCGCAGAATGATTCCCGTCGCTCCTTTGTCTTCGCCACGCTGGTATTTGCAAATCTGGCGCTTATTATGACCAACCGTTCATGGAAGCGCACCATCTTCACAATGTTAAAGGAGCCAAACGCGGTGTTGTGGTGGATACTCGGCGGTGCTATGGTAATGCTGGGCTTGGTGCTCTACGTCCCCATACTCCGTAGCCTCCTGCACCTGAATGCCCTGCAACCTTTGGACCTCGGACTTTGCCTGCTGGGCGGTGTGATGAGTGTTGCATGGTTCGAAGCGTACAAACTCTTCCGGGGCAAGACATAGCTCCCTAAGCGTATTCTGTAGACTCCAGACTCCACCAGAAGTGAGAACCCCCTATGAATACACTCATGAGCTACAGCATCCTCATCCCCCTGGCCCTGATCCTCGGATTCGCCCCCTTTTACCCGCAGCCTCATATTGTCGAGAAATTTCGCATGCTCGCAAATGGAACACTGACCAAACCAATCGACATTTTCGACCTGTGCTGGCACGCGTGGCCGTTTGGCTTGCTCGCGTACAAAGTCATCAAAGATATTTGAGCGCGGGGAACCGCGAATTCAAATTCGCCTCCTGGCCTATTAAAATACGGGGATAGCTCTTTGTGAGCCATCCCCGTATTCATATTGATCCTAGAGCAAGTTGTATTTGAGCAACAGTAAAACTCTGAGGCCAAACGACTCACTCCGCAAGGCGAGCGATCACAGCCTGTCGGAGAGAATTCCTATCAACCTTGCCATTGGCGTTTCGCGGAAGCATTTTGAAAAAAAGTACCCGTTGGGGGATCATGTATGTAGGAAGAAGCTTCGCAACGGCATCCAACAATGCGTTTTCTGCCTGTTCTGCATTTTGGGCAGGACCAGCGACAGCGATGAGGAGTTCTTGTCCATCTGAGTTGGGATTCAATAACGCTGCAGTCTCCAGGACGCCTGGAATACTTCCGAATGCTGATTCAACGTCTTCAAGCTCAACACGATATCCTCGTATTTTGAGCTGATTGTCAGCCCTGCCCATGTACGTGATCACACCTGATGCATCAGCCATGGCCATATCACCGGTGTCGTAGACGAAATCACGAAGATCGTGGTTGATAGGGTTGACGATGAATGCCTTGTTGGTCTTCTCTAAATCACGCCAGTACCCAGCCGTGACCTGCGCCCCCCGAATGAAAAGACGTCCTGAAGTACCGGCAGGAACGGGTTGGTTGTCCTCGTCCAGGATCAGGCAATCGGTCTGTTCTGTCGGCAAGCCGATTGGAATGGACTTACCAGGTGTGATGGCGTTGATTTCGTGATGTGCAACGACGATCGTGGTTTCAGTGGGACCATAGAAATTAAACATCTTGCATTCAGGCAAAGCATCTAGCCATGCCTGAGCCATGCCTGGCAGCAACGGCTCGCCTGCAAATACTGCAGCGCGCAGTGCAGGATAAGCACCAGGCGCAAGTTGTCGGGCTTTCACCATGAAAGAAATTACAGATGGAACACTATTCCAACATGTAATTGCTCGTTTACGAATGAAAGGACCAGGAAAAGCCTTCTCTCCAGCCGTCTCAAGGGGGTGAACGCTGGCACCTGCAAACATAGCCCCGAATATATCTTGAACGGAAATGTCGAATGTCGGGCTGGCATGATTTGAAAGACGATCTTCGGGTCGTATGTCCAGGCGTTTGATGAACCAGTCCAAGTAAGTCTTAACGTTTGTATGGCGCACCATCACACCCTTAGGGCGGCCAGTGGAGCCCGAAGTATAGAGCAGGTAAGCCAAGTCATGCCCTATGTTCTTTTGAGCACGCGGGAAATTCGCGTTTTGCACGTCGTGAAGGCAAATTACTTCTCCGCCGTCCCTGATAACCGCCGGCAGGCTCTCCGGTAAGACCGCCTCCATAATGACCACGATTCGCGGTTTGAAGGAACACTCCTCCATGGCGGATGCAAGGAGAGGCAACAGCGCCGCTGATGTTATGAGCGCCTCGGGCGCTGAATCAGAGAGCACCTGCGCATTGCGAGAGGTCGGGTTGTTCACGCCAAGTGGCATGTAGCACCCGTCAGCCCTGAGCACTCCCAGCATGGCTGTGATGCATTCGACGGAACTCTCAAGCAATATCCCGCCGCGCGCTCCTCTGGAAAAGCCGGACTCTTGCAGGAGCCTAGCAAGTTTCCACGCCCGTGCATGGAGTGCAGAGTACGTGAGCGACTCCTGCGAGCCTTCTATGGCCAATGCGTCAGGGGAGTACTCGGCCCATCCCTCAACTGCCATATGGATGAGGGTGGGAGATCCGGGAAACTTCATGATTCAAGCACCTCGTTTTCCTGCAAGAAGGCCTGGATAGACAGAAAGGACGTCAACTCGCCGATCATGTCAGGGGGTATAGGGACACCGGACCAGTCTTCCAAAGTTAAGATGAGGTCAATATGATCCATCGAACTCCAACCGCGAGTTTTCCCCATAGCGTCGTCGGGGCCAATGTTCTGCACGGCTAGGGTCTTTGCAAAGAATTCTGTGAGATCCTGAGACGAACGTTTGGTCATGTTAGTAAAAACTCCGTATGTGAACAGGGATGCTCTCACAAACCAGCATTCCTCAAAAGAAACTCAGGGCAATGCGGCAAATGCGAAACTAGTACTTTGCAGCAACTTGAAAGATCGTACAGAGATGTCAGGCTCTGCAAAAGCACAACATGGTACTAAAGAAAATTTCCGTATACTTGTTCATATTCTTTGAAAATCTCAAGCGCTCTGACCTTCGTTTCGGGAGCATCAAAAAACTTCTTTCCGAGATAAAGCAATTCCCATCGCTGCCAGAAACTGGCACCTTCCAATGTTTTAAGAACTTCATTGTCATTAAACTTCTGAATATAAATATCTGAAGCAATTTTATACACTGCGAGATAAAACATTATAAGCGGGTGACGCAGCAGATTGAGCGCGAAGCTTGTACTCCAAGCCTTAAAGTAGCTATCACGCTTATTGTTCAAAACGTTACAATGTGTTTTCCCCGCGTGCGAAAGAAGCGTAAGATCAAATATAGAGGCAGGATATATATCGGCTAGAGCTCCATGGACATCGAAAACAGGCAGAAAGGGATAAAGACGACAATGCAAAGGCCGCGTGAATTTGCCAGGGCAGGCCCCCTTAAGGGCACAATCTGTGACCATTATACGAAGCGGGGCAGGACCACCGAAGTCAAAAAGTATTTCGCGCGGTTTTCCATTAGGGAAATTATGACCATTGGCGACCATCCAATCATACTCGGGGCCAAGAAGCAGGAGTGACGTGCCTGAAGAGGGCAAGAGTTTGAAGCTGAAATTGCCGTGTTGAATGTCACAGCAATAACCACCGCAGTCATGCCAACAGTTTTCTTCAAAGACAAAGGACGTGCCAAGGATCTCTTCCCAATGCGGCGATGCCTTCTCATTTATGGCGGAAATATTCGTACTCATTACCACCCCCTGACCATCAATGTAAGATCCTTGAAATCAAGAGTCATAGAAAGACAGATGCAGACGTACCCGATAGTACCTGCTGCGCTAAAAATCCTATATATACTATTTTCACGAATCACACGGATA
>JBBRUD010000076.1:0-21622 GCA_038248065.1 Desulfovibrionales bacterium
CCATGAAGTTGAAGCGTGTTCTTTGCCAAATCGATGCCGACAGTGGTACAGCTTTTCATGGGATGGCCTCCTCAAAAGGATGTTGACGGACATCTCATCCTTACCCCTTTAGGAGGGGCGGGGCCATCCCATCACTGCTAGCGCGGGCACAGTGTCGGGCTCATCTCCAGCATGGGGGAGATGGCGTACTGGCCGGTGGACTCCAGCACGGCCCGCCAATAATCTGAGGCCAGATCGAGCTTCTTGCGCCTTCTGGTCACCAGTTCCAGGGGCAGATGCACGTAGTGGCCGTAGAGCTTGCTGACCACCATACCCGTTTTTCCGGCCATGGCTGCGTGCACGGCGGATTGTCCCAGGAAGCCGCAGTAGACCCTGTCGTTGGAGTTGGCCGGAATCGAGCGGATGATGTAGCTGGGGTCGATGTATTTCAGGGTGAAGGGCAGGTTCTGCTCCTTCATATAGGCGCTGATTTCCGTGGTGAGCATGCTGCCGATGTCGCTCAACACCAGGTTGCCCGAGGCGTCGGTCTGGGTGGATTTATCCAGCAGATGCTGGCCCGCGCCCTCGGCGGCTACGATGACGGCGTGTCTGCGCTCCCGCAGGCGCTTTTCCAGGGAGGGCAGAAGGCCGTGTGGCCCACGCATCTGGAAGGGGTCTTCGGGCACCAGCACGTAGTTCACTTCCTTGAGCGCCAGGGTGGCCTGAGCGGCGATGAAACCGGATTCGCGGCCCATAAGTTTCACCAACCCGATGCCGTTGAGCGCGCCCAGGGCCTCGGTGTGGGCGCAGCGGATGGCCTCGGTGGCCTTGTCCACGGCGGTATCGAAGCCGAAAGACTGGGTGACCAGATTGACGTCGTTGTCGATGGTCTTGGGGATGCCGATGACGGAAATTCTGGCCCCGCGTTTCTGCGCCTCCGCGCTGATGACCCCGGCGGCCTTCATGGTGCCGTCGCCGCCGATGACGAAGAGCACCCCGATGTTGGAGCGCTCCAGCGCGTCGACGATATCCTCCGGCGGCTGTGGCCCGCGCGACGAGCCCAGGATGGTGCCGCCGAATTCATGGCACTCCGACACGAGTTGCGGGGTAAGCTCCACGATCTCATGCCCATATTTGGGGATAAAACCCTGCAGACCGAAGCGGATGCCCAGGGTGGCGGCCATATTGTAGTTGTGGTGGGCTTCCATGACGATGGAGCGGATGACGTCGTTGATGCCGGGGCACAGTCCGCCACAGGTGACGATGGCGGCTTTCACCTTGGAGGCGTCGAAGAAGATTTTTTCGCGCGGCCCTGCGGGTTCGAAGGACACCTCGGGGGAGTCCTCCGGGGCGTTGAGCTCCTCCGGGGAGAGGCGGATCTTCACCTGGCTGTCCGCAGGCACGAAGTGGCAGTAGGGCAGAGGCGAAGGAATGGTGGCCGGTCCAAGGGTACGGATGCTGGTATCCATGACGCCAGGGGGCAGTGGGGCGCGGGGTTTGGCGCGAGTGGGCATGGGCTCCTCCGGGGGCTGCATATGGGCCGTTGTCCCCCCTATAGCCCAGGCTCGCGAAAAATCAAAGTCTTGCGCGGCAAATCCTCGCGGAGACTTGCTGTACAATTTTGTAGGCAGAGCTCGCATTTGTTAGTCTGCCTACAAAATTGAAGACGTTCATCAGATCGCCCCGCACATGCGCCGGTAGTTGTCGCATTCACCCTTGCAGGTGAAAGGGCAGGGCTTCTTGGAAAACCACTTGCGCTCAGGACACCAGAAACTGTTCTTGAACGGTTCGTTACACCCCGAAGCCGTGACCATGGTGCGCGACTTCGAACCAAAACGGATGATGTTGTTTTCGGCGGAGGCCGTCCATACTGCCATGACGCTACCCTCCATTTTTTGAGTATTACAGCATAAAGTGGACCAGATTGATCCACTTTGCCCCTGTCGCGAGGGGGGCTGAAAAAGATTGTTCACACCGGCGGGGGGAACGGGTAGGTTGACTGGGCACTGCGCTTTGGGCACTCATGGCCGCGCGGCTTGCCCCACGTGCCAAAACCTTGGAAAATGACGTAAAACAATAGATATCTGGAGGTGTTGTGGGTATTCTTTCCACCAGCGGCAGCTTCACCCGCTACGCCATCGTCGAAGAAATGACCGGCCAGCTCACCTCGGAGATTCCCGACCGTCTGGCCAAATTTTCCTTTCGCGATATCGATGGCACCGCCGACGAGCGTTCCTACGGCTGGGTTTGCCTGGAAGACTGGCTCGACAGCCACTGGCGGGCCGCCCCGCCCGACAAGGCGCACTACATGACCTTCACCCTGCGACTCGACACCCGGCGCATTTCGCCTGCGGTGTTCAAGAAATACCTCACCCTGGCCATCAAGGCCGAGAAGCAGGCCATGAAGGACGAAGGCAAGGGGTTTCTCTCCAAAGACCGCAAGCAGGAGATCAAAGACCAGGTCAAGCTTAAGCTTATGGCCAAGTCGCTGCCGGTTCCTGCGGTGTTTGACGTGGTCTGGAACCTGCGCAACAACAGGGTGCTTCTGGCCACCACCAACAGCAAGGTGCGCCTGCTCTTCGAGGAGTTCTTCACCTTGTGCTTCGGGTTGAACCTGGAACCCCTGACCCCCTATTTCCTGGCCCGGCGTCTGGTCGATGCGTCCAAACACGCCATGATCGACGACCTTGAACCCAGCGCCTTTACTGCCTAGGAGCGAACAATGGATCTCATACGGGCCGCATTGCAGGATGTAGTGCTGGGGCAGGATTTTCTGACCTGGCTGTGGTATAAAACCGAAAAGAACGGTTGGCTCTTCACCATGAAGGACCGTGGCGAGTTCAACGTCTATCTGGAGCAGCGCCTCTCGGTGCGCGGCGGTTCCGGCGACAACGTGGAAAAGGCCTCGTGCAGCGGCCCCCACGCCGAGTTCACCGAGGCCAAGCTGGGTCTGCGCAACGGCAAGCGGGTGGACAAGGCTCTTATCCGCTTCGAGCGCGAGGGCAATACCTGGATGGTGCAGCTCTCCAGCGACGATTTTCTGCTGGGCAGCCTGAAGACTCCCAAGATCGAGGTGAGCGAGCGCGACGGCGAAGACCCGGATGCAATCTTCCTGGAGAAGATGCTCCTGCTGGAAAACTGCCTGGATTTCGTGGATGAACTCTACCGCCAGTTCCTGGAATTGCGCCTGAGCCCGGACTGGACTGACGAACTGCGCGGCTTCCGCCTCTGGTTGGCCGAGAAGTAGCCAGTAAAACCGCCGGGTAGGCCAAGTTGGCGGCGGCCCACCCGGCTCGGAAAGCGTCAAGTCTGCCCGGCCTTGATCCGGCCGCTTCCGCTGGGGGGCGGTCCGCCCTTGCGGCACATCCGGGCGGCCTGTTTTGCAGGCCATCCGGTCCGGCCTGCCTTGTCTTGCACCGAAATATCGCGCCGGGTGCGCGGTTCTTTAATCGTTGCGCAGGTACGGCCAGGCCTTGCGCCCCAGCATGCGCCATACTCCGGTCAGGGCCAGCAGCAGGGTCAGCAGCGCGCCGCCGCCCACGGTCAGCAGCACTGGCCCGGCGAAGAAACTCCAGTCGAGTTCCAGGTAGCGGCTGCCGAAAAACCAGGACAGCGCCGCTCCAAGCCCCAGGGCGGCACTCCCCGCCACTACTCCGGCCAGCCCGTGCTCGGCCAGCAGGATGACCAGAATATCCCTGCGGGTTGCGCCGCAAACCTTGTAGATCACGGTCTCATAGACCCGCCTGGCCAGGGCCGCGCGCAGGCTCTGGGCCAGCACCAGCAGCCCGGCCGCAAGCGTCACCGAGGCGCACAGGCGGATGGCCAGGGCGATCTGGCGGGCCACCCGACCCACGTCATCCAGGGCCTCGTCCACGCGCTGCACGCTGACGTTGCCGAAGTGGCTGGTCACCCGGTCGTAAAGAACCTGGGCTTCCCGTGCGTCTGCGTCCCGTGGCACATAGGCCGTAGCCAGAAAGCTCATGGGCAGGCCCTCCAGTACGCCGGGCGACAGGACGAACACATGGTTCAGAGCCAGCGACAGCCAGTTGATGCGCCTTAAGCTGGCGATGGTCAGCTCCAGTTCGCGCCCCATCACGTACACCCCGAGAGTGTCACCCACCCCGAGGCCAAGGCCCTGGGCCACCTCCTGGTCCATGGAGACCAGGGGCTTGCCGGCATACTCCGGCACCCACCACGCACCGGCGGTCAGGACGGTGTTTTCCGGCATGGCCCCGGCATAGGTCAGGCTGCGGTCGCCGCGCAGGGCCCAGGCCACGCTTTCGGGCACTTCGAGTTTTTCGGCGGGCACGCCTTTCACCGAGACGATCCGGCCCCGCAGGGAGGGGGCGGTTTCCAGACGGGTGACACCGGGCGTGTGCCTGACGATGCTCTCGAATTCCTCCAACTGGGCGGGCTGGATGTCCATGAAGAAGAAGGCCGGAGCCTGGGCCGGCAGCTCGGTGCGCATGGCCTGCTGGAAATTGGCGTCGGACAGGGACACCGCCGCCAATGCCGTGAGCCCCAGTCCCAGGCAAAAAATCACTGACCCGGTGGGGTTGCCCGGCCGGTGGAGCGCGGAAAGAGCCAGGGACAGCCGGGCGTCAGCCGGGGAGGGAAGCCTTCGGGCCAGCCCGGTGAGGAGTCGGGCCACCAGCCAGAACACTATGGCGCACAGCGCCACTGAACCCAGAAAACCCCAGCCCAGGCGCTTGTCCGGTGAGGCCTCCAGCACCAGGACGGCCATGGCCGCGCCCAGGGCCAGGGTCCAGGCCAGGGCCGTGCGGCCAGGACGGGGCCGCTCCGGGGCGACGTAGCCGCGGAACAGGCTCAAGGGCGAAACACGCGTGCGCGAGGAAAGCGGCGGCAGGGCGAAGGCCAGGGCGGTCAGCAGCCCGAAAGCTCCGGCCAGAAGCAGCGGGCGGGGATAGAGGGCGGCCACCGGCGTCACCGGAAGCACCGCTCCCAGGGCCGGAGCCCCGAAATAGCCCAGGGCCGCTCCGCCCGTCAGTCCTATGCCGATGCCCGCCAGAGCGAGCAGCAGTATCTGCGGCAGGAATATCCAGAACACCAGAGTGCCGGATGCACCCAGAGCCTTGAAGGTAGCGATGGTGCGGGTTTTGCCGTCCAGGTATCCGCCCACGGCCTCGGAAACGCCAAGCCCTCCCAGGAGCAGCGCCGAAAGCCCCACCAGGGCCATCAGCCCGCCCAGGCGCTCGAAGCTGTTGCGCATGGAAGGCTGCGCTTCACTGGCAGAGACCACACGCCAGCCGGAACCGGCGGTTGCTGCCTTGAGCTGTTCCGCCGCCTGGGCAGCCTCGCCCCCAGGAAGCGCTATGCGGTATTCATAGCGGATCATGCTGCCCGGTTGCACCAGCCCGGTTGCGCGCATGCCCTCAAGGGAGACGATGAGGCGCGGCCCGAAGGCCAGCAGCCGGAAGGAACGGTCGGGTTCCTGAAGAATGGCCGCGCGTACCTGGAAGGTGGCGTCGCCCACGCCGATCATATCTCCCACTTTAGCACCAAGGCGCGCCAGCAGATCTGGATGCGCCACCGCACCGTACACCCCGTCCCGCAGTTCCAGGGCCTCGGCCAACGGTATGGCCGGTCGGAGGAGCATGGTCCCTGCCAGGGGGTAGGCCTTGTCCACGGCTTTGAGGGAGGTGAGGGAGCGTTTTCCGGCTGTGTCGGCTGCGTTCTCCATCCAGGCCATGGCCCGGATGCCCAGCACTTCGGAGACCCGACCGAGGCTTTTGAACAGTGCGAGTTCCTGGGGGGTGGCAGGCAGGCTGCTTTGGCTGGCTTCCAGGTCGCCGCCCAAAATCGCCGCCGCCTGTGAGGCCACCCCGGCGCTGAAGGAAGCCGATATGCTGCCGACGGCTGCTATGGCTCCCACGCCGAGGGCCAGGCAGGCCAGGAAGGTCCATAATCCGGCCATGCCGCCGCGCAGTTCGCGCCGCGCCAGGCGCAGGGGCAGCGGGAGGGCGAAGAGGGCGTTTAAACGTATTTTTCGCAATTATTCCTCCACAACGTCAGACACCTCTCCCGCCAGCCATCCACCGAAAAATATAGGGGATTCCAAAGGGCTACTAGCCCTTTGGCCGCCGGAGGCCTCAGCGCCTTTCACTTCATCCTCTTCTTCGTCTATTCGTCGCCGCCGCGCAAGGCGTCGATGGGGTTGAGCGAGGCGGCTTTCTGGGCGGGTTTGAGTCCGAAGACGATGGCGATGGCCAGGGCCGAGGCCAGGGCCAGGATGAACAGGTGGGGGGAGAGCTCAATTTGCAGGATGCCCAGCCGGGCCAGCAGTTGTCCCATGCTGATGCCGATGCCCATGCCCAGCAAGGCTCCCAGCAGGGTGAGCAGCACGGCCTCGGTCAGAAATTGCAGGGTGATGGACCGCGAGGTGGCCCCCACTGCTTTGCGCAGCCCGATTTCCTCGCGCCGCTCGCTCACCGAGAGATAGAGCAGATTGGCCAATACGAACCCCCCCACCACGATGGCCGCCCCGGCAGTGACGCCCAGAAAGACCATGATGCCGCCGGTGATCATGGTGAGGAACTTGAGGATTTCGTTGGCCGAGAGGATGGAGAAGTCGTCGTTGTCTTCAGGACGGATATTATGGTTGTGACGCAGCAGGGAACGCAGGTTTTCCACATGGTCTTCCATGTTTTCCGGTTCCACGAATTTCACGCGCAATCCACGGAAAAAGTTGCGGTCCAGGTGGAAACGCTGGGTGAGGGTAGAGAGGGGCAGCACCAGCCGATCATCCACCGGAGGGCCGGAGCCGCCGCCTGTGAAACCGCGGTAGGACAGCCTTCCCACCACCTGCACGGGCAAATCCTGGATGAGGATGACCTTCCCGATGGGTGACTCGTCACCAAAGAGTTCATGGGCCGGATAATCGCCGATGAGGCAGACCTTGGCCGAGTGGTCGACATCTTCCTGGGTAAGGTCGCGGCCTTCCACCAGTGGCCAGTTCCAGGCTTGGGCGTAGTTGGCGGTGGAGCCCACCGCAACCGAGGTGAGCATGTTCCTGTTGCCGTAGCGCAAGGTGAGTGAGCCTTTGGAGCGCATGGGCACCACAAGATAAGCACCCGGCAGTGAGTCGACAATGCTCTTGGCGTCGCTATGGGAGAGGGTCATGGTGCGCTGGCCCACGGCACGGGTTTCGATGTTGCCGCCAAGCACCAGCACGGCGTCGGGGCCGAACCAGTCCACGATTTCCAGGGCCTTTTTGCGTGCGCCGTCCACCGAGGCGATGATGATGGTCAGGGCCGCGATGCCCAGGGCCACGGCCAGGATCACGAAAAAAGAGCGCAGCTTGTAGGCCCACAAGGCCTTGGCCGCAATGCCCAGAACGCGCCACGACCGGACGAACGCATCCAGGGGGTTAGTCGATCTGGCCATCGGTGACCAGCACGCGGCGTTTGGCGTACCTGGCGGTATTTTCTTCATGGGTGACCACCACGATGGTCTTGCCCAGGTCATTGACTTTGGCGAAGAGGTCCATGATTTCCATGGAGGTCTGGGTGTCGAGCTGGCCCGTGGGCTCGTCGGCCAGGATGAGGTCCGGGTCGTTCAGCATGGAACGCGCCAGGGCTACGCGTTGCTGCTGGCCGCCGGAAAGCTGCGAGGGTTTGTGGTTCATGCGGTCAGAGAGGCCCACCTGGTCCAGGAGCATCTTGGCGCGGTCGCGCAGGTGGTCCTGGTGTTTGGAACTGTAGAGCCCCGGCAAGAGGACGTTGTCGAGGGCCGTGGCGTAGGGGATAAGGTAAAAGCTTTGAAACACGAACCCCAGCGCCATGTTGCGCAACCCCGAGAGGTCGTCGTCGGACAGGGTGGAAACGTCGTCTCCCCGGAAGAAGTAGTGCCCGGAGGTGGGGCGGTCGAGCAGCCCGATGATGTGCAGCAGCGTGGACTTGCCGGAGCCGGAAGGGCCTTGCAGGGCCACGAACTCTCCAGCCTGGATATCCATGGAAACGCCGCGCAGCACCTGGGTTTCCATATCAATCTGACGGTAGGATTTATGGATGTTATCCAGCCGAATGAGGGGGGATTGCGTCATAATATATATAAGGAGTTGCCAAGCCCGATGCCGGGTGGCGGCTGAATTATTTTTTGCGCGGTCCCTGTGCACTGCCGGACTGCCCTGGCGGGCCGGAGGGGGATGCCTTGCCCGAAGGTTTTTTGGGAGCGCCCGGCAGCACGATCTGGGTGGCCACCGTGTCGCCCGCCTTCAGCCCTTCGAGCACTTCGGTTTCGTTCAACCCGGCCAGGCCGAGTTCCGGCTGGATGCGCTCGGCCTTTTCGCCATTTACCAGGAAGACCACCTGCTGGTTGTCCACCCATTTCATGGCCGCGTTGGGAATAATGAGCACGTTGTCTTTTTCCTGCACCACAATCTGGCACTGGGTGGTCATCTCCGGCCGCAGCCTGCTGGCATTTTCCGGGCTTAATTTTACAAGCGCCTGGTAATACACGATGTTGTCGCGGATTTCCGGCTGGGGATAGATGGTGTCCACCTCGCCCTTGAACACGGTGTCCGGGTAGGCGTCCACGCGGAACTCAACGGGCATGGCGGGTTTCACCTGCCCCACGTCGGTTTCGTCCACGTAGACCCACATTTCCAGGCGGGTGGGGTCGAGCACGGTGATCAGGTTGGCCACCTGGAGGCCGGCCACCACGGTTTCACCCTGCTGGGTGCTCACCAGGCTGACCACGCCGCTGATGGGGGAGACGATCTTGGTGTAGGTGATGCGGGTATCGATGGTCTGGAGGGCGGCTTCGCCTTCCTCCACCGTCTTGTCGGCCTTGACCTGCTCTTTGATGAATTCGGTCTTGTTGAGTTCCAGCGTGGCCCGGCGGGCGCGCACGGTGTTCTGGGTGACCATGTCTTCCCGCTGGCTGGATTCCAGGGTGTCGCGGGCAACGAGCCGTTGCTTGAACAGCTGCTCCTGCCGGGCGGCGTTGGCTTTGGCGTATTCGTACTGGGCCTCGGCCAGCTTGAGCTGGGCGTCGGATTCGGCAATGCGCCGGGGATAAACGTCGAGAATGCGCTGGCGTTCGGCCTGGGCTTTTTCCAGGGTAGCTTCGGCCTGATCGCGCTGGGCCTGAAGCTCGCGGTCATCGATTAAGGCGATGGTCTGCCCGGCGGTGACCGGGTCCCCCACCCGCACGCGCATATCCTTGATGGTGCCCGTGGCCCGTGCGCCGATGCGCACGATGGCCCCCACCTGGGCCTTGACGATGCCGGTGGCCTGTAAAACCTTGCGCACGTCGCCCATGCGGACCTCGGCCGTGGCCATTATCCTGGGTTCGGTGGATTTTTGTCCGGGCCGCCAATGCCACGCGCTTGCAGCCGCAGCCGCCAACAGAACAAGCAGGAATAACCAGCGGAGTATTCGCATCTACCGCATCTCCGCGATCCAGGCGGCCAGCGGAGTTTCCACCACGGCCCGGATTTCTTTGAGGCGCTCCGGGCTTTCGGCCTCGAAGCGCAGTACCAGCACCGGCTGGGTGTTGGAGGCCCGGATGAGGCCCCAGCCGTCCGGGAAGAGGATGCGCGCGCCGTCCACGTCGATGATGTCGTAGCGCTCGCGGAAATATTTCTGAGCCCGGGCGACCACCTGGAACTTGATGTTTTCGGGGCAGTCGAAACGGATCTCCGGGGTGTTGAACGAGGCAGGCCAATCCGCAAGCAGGGTGCTGGCCTTTTGGGTGGGGTTGCGGTCCAGCACTTCCAGGAAGCGCAGGGCTGCGTAGGTGGCGTCGTCAAAACCGTAATACCGGTCTGCGAAGAACATGTGGCCGCTCATTTCACCTGCCAGCAACGCCTTGGCCTCGCGCATCTTGGCCTTGATGAGCGAGTGCCCCGTGGCTCCCATCACCGGTTTGCCGCCGTGGCTGGCGATGTCCTTGTAGGTCAGATGCGAACATTTCACCTCGCCGATCACCGTTGCGCCGGGAAAATCCTTCAATGTTTCGCGGGCGTAGATGGCTAGCAACTGGTCGCCGAACATGAGCTTGCCGGTTTCGTCCACCACGCCCAGGCGGTCGCCGTCGCCGTCCAGGCCGATGCCGCAGTCGGCCTTTTCCTGGCGCACACGGGCGATGAGGTCGGTCATGTAGGCCTCCACCACCGGGTCGGGGTGGTGGTTGGGGAACATTCCGTCGGGCTCGCAGTAGAGTTCCACAACTTCCGCGCCGATGCCCCGAAGTACCTGTGCGGTTACCGGCCCGCCTGCGCCGTTGCCGCCGTCGAGCACCACCTTGAGCGGGCGTGAAAGCGTCAGTTGGGCTGTGAGTTCCTCAACGTAGGCGGGCACGATGTCGTGTTCGCTTATAAAGCCCTGGCCGCTGGGAAAGCCGTTGGCGGCCCCTGCTGCCATGATGCGGTAAAGCTTCTGCAACTCTTCGCCGTAAATGGTGGATTCACCGCAGACTACTTTGAATCCGTTGAATTCCGGTGGGTTGTGGCTAGCCGTGACCATCACTCCAGCGGTTGCGCCTAATTTTTTTACCCCGTAGTAGAATACCGGAGTGGAGACCATGTTCAGGCAGACGACATCGACCCCGGTTTCCATCAGCCCTTTGGCCAGGCGCGATTGGTACTCTGGGGAGGAGAGCCTGGCGTCGTGGCCGATCACCGCCCGGCTGCAGCCATTTTCAAGAAAATACGCTCCGGCGGCCCGGCCAAAAACTTCCACCCACTGGGGATCAAAGTCCTTGTCCACTATCCCCCGAATGTCGTATGCACGGAAAATGTCATTCGTAATCTGTTTCATGGCTTTTTTCTATCGCACCTTATGGGAGTATTCCTGATGAACTGGGACTGGGAGAAGCTGCAGGATAAACGGCAGCGGCAATTTGGCCAGGGCCCTGATCTGCGCAATCTGGGCGAAGACCTCAAGCGCTTATCCAACTTCAACCTCAACATTCCCGGCGGCCCCAAACTCATCGTGGTTGTGATAGCCGCGCTGTGGATTCTCTCCGGCATCTACATAGTAGACCCGGACGAGGTGGGTGTTGTGCAGCGCTTCGGCGCCTACGACCGCACCTCTGGACCGGGACCTCATTACCACATACCCTTTCCGGTGGAAAGCGTACTGACGCCCAAGGTGTCACAGATTCAGCGGGTGGAGATGGGCTTCCGCACCATGGGTTCCAAGGAGGGCGGAGGCGCTCAGTACCGCCCCGTTCCCGAAGAAGCCCTGATGCTCACGGGCGATGAGAACATCATCGACGTGCAGTTCATCGTGCAATACCAGATCGGCAATCCCGTGGAGTGGCTCTTCCGTATCCAACGGCCCATGGAGACGGTCAAG
The DNA here is from genome assembly GCA_038248065.1 of Desulfovibrionales bacterium. Taxonomy (GTDB): domain Bacteria; phylum Desulfobacterota; class Desulfovibrionia; order Desulfovibrionales; family Desulfovibrionaceae; genus Fundidesulfovibrio. Next base: position 11,301 of record JBBRUD010000076.1, read on the forward strand.
GCTGCGGCCGAGGCCGCCATCCGCGAGGTGATCGGCAACAACAACATCGAAACCGCCCTCACCACGGGCAAACTTGAAATCCAAAACACCACCAAGGTGCTGCTGCAATCGGTGCTTGACCGCTACAACAGCGGCGTCACCGTGGTGGCCGTGCAACTCCAGGACGTGCATCCGCCCAAGGATGTCATGGAAGCCTTCAAGGACGTGGCCAGCGCCCTGGAAGACAAAACCCGCATGGTCAACGAGGCTGAGGCCTACCACAACGACATCATTCCCAAGGCGCGTGGCCAGGCTGCCAGCGTTGTCAACGACGCCCAGGCCTTCAAGGACGCCACCGTGCGCCGCGCCCAGGGCGAGGCCTCCCGTTTCCTGGCCGTGCTGACCGAGTACAACAAGGCCAAGGACGTTACCCGCGAGCGCCTGTTCATCGAAACCATGGAGCAGGTCTTCAGCAACCCCGAACTGGAAAAAATCGTGCTTTCGGACGAAGCCATGCGCCAGATGATACCCTATTTGCCGCTCGACCGTTCGGCCAAGGCCAAAGCCGCCGAAAAGGGAGGGAAATAGCATGCGCCGTGTAGCATTTGTCGCCGTAGCAGCGTTTCTGGGCCTGATTCTTGGCTTGCAATGCGTCTATACCGTCAATGAAACCCAGCAGGCCATCGTGCTGCAACTGGGCAAACCCGTCTCCGACGTGAAAGGCCCCGGTCTGCACTTCAAACTGCCCTTTGTGCAGAACGTGGTGTACATAGACTCGCGCATTCTGCAGTATGACGCCAATTCCGCAGAAGTGCTCACCAAGGATAAAAAGAATCTGGTGGTGGACAACTACGCCAAGTGGCGCATCACCAACCCCTTGTTGTTCTATCAGACCCTGAACAACGTGCGCAACGCCCAGACCCGGCTCGACGATCTGGTGTACGCCGAGGTGCGCGTGGCCATCGGCAATTATACTATGGAACAGGTGGTCTCCAGCAGACGCGCCGAAATCATGGCCATCGTCACGCGCAACGTCAACGAAACCACCAAATCCATGGGCATTCAGATCATGGACGTACGCGTCAAGCGCACCGACCTGCCGCCCCAGAACGAAAAGGCCATCTTCGGCCGCATGCGCGCCGAGCGGGAACGCCAGGCCAAGCTCTATCGTTCCGAGGGCCAGGAGGAATCCGCCAAGATCAAATCCAGCGCGGATAAGGAACGTACCATCATTCTGGCCGAGGCCGAGAAGGAATCCGACATCACGCGCGGTCTGGGCGACGCTCAGGCCACCGGGATATTCAACCAGGCCATGTCACAGTCGCCGGAATTCTACAGCTTCATCCGCAGCATGGAAGCCTACAAGAAATCCCTGCACGACAACAGTCGGGTGGTCATGACGCCTGGAAACGGGTTCATGAAGTATCTGAAGTAAACGGACAAGAATAGCCGCAAGCGGTGTGCTGAGGGGGGGGCGAGGGCTCCCCCCCCTTTTTTTGGTATTCAGGCAATTCCGGGGGGATGGACGCCCTTCCTCGTTACCGTACACACTCTCTGTCCGTGCAAAAGTATTGCTAGAATGTAATGCAGGGTGTAGTAAGCGAGGGCCTTCGGTGGGGAGGGCTGTTATCCCCTTTCGAGGAGAGCCATGTCGCTACATAGTTTCAAAATCATCCTGCTCGTCGCGTTATTCGCGGCCTTGTGCATCAAGGGCGGGCAGATCTGTTCTGCCGGCGGGGTCATGGCTATGACCCGCCTTGTTGAACCTGCCACCATTGTACCTGTGGACCCGATGCCCATGCACAGTGTGGAGGATGATTTCCGTGGGGTAAGTCCCCGGCCAGATTTGAGCACCCGCCTGATGCCGGCTAAGCGGGTCATCAAGAATCAGGCGAAAATTCCGGTTCGCAAATCCGCTTCGGGCCATGCGCCTTCGTCGGAAAGCGCAAAAAAAACGGCCAAAAAGAGCTGACCCCTCAGTGGCAGAGGGCTAACCGGGGCGAGGCGTCCCGCACCCTCAGCCGTTGCCGTACTTGACAAGGCCCGCGAAAAGGCCGAATTCACACCACTTGCGCCCTGGGGCGCACTATTTTTCCTGGGGGATCTCATGGGATTTGAACTCATCAAGCCCGGCACTAAAATCAATTTTCTGGGTAATCGCAAGATAGCCTACGTCATTTCCGCACTACTCGTACTGGCGGGAATGGTCTCACTGGTAGCCAAGGGCGGCCCGCGCTACGGCGTCGACTTCGCGGGCGGCATGACCGTGCAGGTGAAGTTCACCCAGCCTGCCGACCCGGCCAAGATCAAGGCGCCTCTCGACGCCGCCGGGATGCCGCACCTTATCGTGCAGCATATGGGGCAGGACAAGGACAACACCTTTCTGATCCGCGCCTCCGAGCAGGGCGAACCCCTGGAGCAGGTGCGCCTGAATGTTGACCAGGCCCTTCGCGGAGCATTCGGTGTCGGCGGGTACGAGGTGCAGCGCATCGAGATGGTCGGCCCCAAAGTCGGAGCGGACCTGCGCGCCGGAGCCCTGCACGCCATTTTCTACGCAGTACTCTTGATCGCCATCTACATTTCCGGCCGCTTCGAGCAGCGCTGGATGGCTGCGGGTGCCATGGCCGGCGGCTTGGCGCTGGGCTCCTGGGCGCTGACCAAACTGGGCATGCCCATCGGATACCTCATCTTCGCGGCCATGGGCATTACCCTGCTGCTGTGCTGGGTGCTCAAACTCAAATACGCCCTCGGGGCGGTGGTGGCCGACCTTCACGACGTGCTCATCACCGTGGGCGTGTTCTCCATTTTCAACCTGGAGTTCGACCTGACCACCGTCGCGGCCCTGCTGACCATCTTGGGTTATTCCCTGAACGACACCATCATCGTCTATGACCGCATCCGGGAAAACTTGTTGGGCGGCAAGAATCAGTCCTTCGGCAAGGTGATCAACGACGCCGTCAACCAGACGCTGTCGCGCACCATGCTTACCTCGGGCATCACTCTGCTGGTGGTTGTCTGCCTGTACTTCTTCGGCGGCAGTGTGCTGCGCGAATTCTCCCTGGCCATGATCATCGGCGTGGTCACCGGAACCTACTCCTCGGTATTTGTGGCCAGCCCCATCCTTCTGGACCTGGGCGGCGGCCTGGAGGCCATGCAGAGCGCTGAACCCGCTGTCCAGGGAAAGAGCGCGTGAGCCAGACTCCGTCCGCTGGCGGTTCGGGCACCGAGATGACCCTGCTGGCGCACCTGGAGGAACTCCGGGGCTGTCTGACGCGTTGCGTGATCGCGGCGGTAGTCGGGTTTATTTTGTGCTTCGCCTTTGCCGAGCGACTGCTCAATGTGCTGCTCGCGCCCCTGAAAGGCGTGCTGCCGCCCAAGAGCGAGCTTATCGCCACCACCCTCACCGAGTCCATTTTCGTCTCCATGAAAGTGGCCTTTGTGGCCGGACTGTTCGTGGTGAGCCCCTACATCTTCTTCCAGATCTGGCGGTTCATCGCTCCGGGATTGTACGCAGAAGAGCGTAAACTCATGGTGCCGGTGGCTTTTTTCACGGCCCTGTGCTTTGTTTCCGGCGGTTGCTTCGGGTATTTCATCGTCTTCCCCTTCGGCTTCACTTTTCTGGCCAACTATCTTTCCGACACCGTGACCCTCATGCCGGCCTTGAAGGACTATTACGCCTTCTCCATGAGCCTGCTGTTCGCCTTCGGCATCATTTTCGAGATGCCGGTGTTCATTTTCTTCCTGGCTCGCCTGGGCGTGGTGGATCACTTGTGGCTGCGCCAGAAACGGCGCTGGGCCATCGTGGTGTTTTTCGTTGTGTCGGCGATACTTACCCCCACGCCGGACGCCGTGAACCAGATTCTCATGGCTGCGCCCATGGTGGTGCTCTACGAAGTGAGCATCTGGGTGGCCTACTTCTTCGGCAAGAAGAAGCGTGCTCCCGAGACTGATGACAACCTCCCCGAGCCGGTGGAAGACGCCGAGCCCCCCGTGGATGAGACGGCACCTTCTGAGGGCGTTGACACGCCTGCAACCGAGCCCGAGGGCCCGGCGACAGCGTCGGATGTCCCGGCAGACCCGGCCAATGCCGAAATCCCAGCCGTCACGACCGCAAAGGATCAGGACGCGCCCAACCCCGAGACTTCCCCTGAAGCTTCGGCCAAAACTCCTGGCGACGCCAAACCCGAATACCCCGACAAACCCAAGGCCTAGCGCGCTCTCCAAAGCGTTACAGGGCGTCTCCGCTGCACTTGCGGGGACGCCCTTTTTCGTGGCGATGCTGGGGAGGGCCTGCCAGCGGAAGTTCCAAAAAGCCTTCAGCAAAAGAATTTGAATTTTTCACCGGTGCGCGGTATCAGTCTGAGCATGACGGGAAAATCCTGGCTTCTGGGTCTCTTGCTGGGCCTTCTCTGCCTTAACCAGGCATGGGCTCAGGACCTCACCCCTGAACGCAAGGCGGCTCATGCCGTCTGGCGGCTCTCTTTCGGCCCCACCCCTGGTGAAATCGACCGGGTCAAAACCATGGGCGTGGCCGCCTACCTGCGTGAGCAGCTCACACCGACCGGGCTGGCCGACCCCCCGGAACTGCACCAGCGCCTCGCCCCTTTGAAGACCCAGGGCATGGACGCCATAGGGCTTTTTCGTACTTTTGGTCCCAAAGCCCGTGGCGGGGCTCAGCCCACCGAGGCCGAACTGAAATCCGCCAGGGCCAGGGCGGCCATCATCCAGCAGGAAGCAGCCCAGGCCAAGCTGTGGCGGGCGCTTCTCTCCAAACGGCAGCTTGAAGAATTGTTGACGGATTTCTGGTTCAACCATTTCAATGTCGCTGCCAGCAAAAGTCTGGACCACCTCTGGGTAGGGGCGTTCGAGCGTGAAGCCATCCGCCCTCATGTGCTTGGCAAATTCGAGGACATGCTCCAGGCGGCAACCCGTCATCCGGCCATGCTCATTTTTCTGGACAACTGGCAAAGCGCTTCGCAGGACAGCGCATTCGGCAAGGGCAAATCACGCCCGCTGCTGGAGGTCCACGCCAAGGAGCTGCTCACCAGCCACACCATGGGGGCCAATGCCCACCCCAAACCCTCTGATATCAACGCCCTGGCCCGCATCCTTGCCGGGTGGACCATCGGCGCGCCCCGCACTCCCCTCGATAAAAACGGCGTGGCTTTTGACGAAAGACGCCATGATACCAAAGACAAAGTTCTGTTGGGCGTGACCATCAAAGGCGGCGGTGCCTCTGAAACCGACGAGGCCATCCACCTCCTGGCCCAGCAACCCGCCACAGCAGCCAACATCTGCGCCAAACTTACGCAGTTCTTCCTGGCCGAAGACGCCCCCAAACCCCTGCTGGACCGGCTGGCCGCGCTGTTCCTGAGCAGCAATGGCGACATCCGGGCCGTGTTGACCGCCCTGTTCGACAGCCCGGAATTCTGGGACGCCAAATACGCCGCGTCCAAATACAAAACTCCGCTGCGCGCCATGGTTTCCACCCTGCGCGCTGCCGGGCGACCTGTGACCGAAGTGGACTCATTGGCCGCGACTCTTGCGGACATGAACATGCCCCTCTACGACGCCAAGTTTCCCTCTGGCTACAAGGATGCTCGAGACACCTGGCTGACCTCCGAGATAATGCTCAAGCAACTGTTGTTCGCGGACCGGGCGGGTGCAGGCCTGCTGCCCTGTTGGGGAGCCACTGGCAAGGAGGCCGCATGGCAATACCAGCCTTCAACTCCTCTTGACGCGGCCAGTCTGGCCGCAACCATGGGCATCACCCCCTCCGTCGCCACTGGAAACGTTCTTGATGCCTGCTCCCCGCGCATCAAAGCCGGGGTTCTCCTCGGCAGCCCCGAGGGGCTGACCTATTGACGTATTTGAGGCTGTAACGCGCTAACACAACAGAATGTATTTTTGAAAAGCATGTTCGTGTTTTTCAAAAACACGATACCGGGAGAATGGCATGCATCGCAGGCAGCTCCTCAAATTCCTGTCCCTGGCCGCCTTGGGCGCGGCCATCCCCCAGGGGCTGATGGCCCAAGAGGCGGAAGCGCCGCCCAAACGGCTGATCGTCATACTGCTGCGCGGTGGGCTCGATCCCTTGAGCGTGATGCCGCCGCTGGGCGATGCGGCCTATTACCGTCTGCGTCCTAGCGTGGCCTTGCCCCCGCCTGGAAACGCCGATGGCGCGCTGCCTCTCGATAGCGGCTTCGGGTTGCACCCGGCCCTTGAACCGCTGATGGAGTTCTGGACCGGCGGTTCCCTGGCCCTGATCACCGCCTGCGGACTCGCCGACCCCATCCGCACCCATGCCGAGGCCCAGAAGGCCGTGGAATCGGGCCAACCGCAGGAGCGCTACCATCGCGACGGCTGGATGGGCCGCCTGCTGCCGCTGCTTGGCCCCAAGGCTCAGGCCCTTTCCCTGGCCTCTCACGTGCCCTTGATTCTTATGGGCCGTCAGGCCGCGAAGAATATCAATCCTTCGGGCCATCCATTTCCGGCCTGGAAACCGGAACGGCCGGATGTTTTTCCCGCTTTAGACGCCCTCTACACCGGCGTTGACCCTCTTGGCCGGACCTACCGGCAGTCACAGGTGCTTCTGCGCAACAAACTGGTGGATCTAGAACGGGAGATCCGCCTGTCGTCCGGGGACGCGCCTTCAGTGCACGCCTTCTCTTCCCTGGCGGCCAACATAGCTCCCTACCTGGATAAAGAGCCCCTTACCCGATTGGTTTTTCTGGGGTTGGGGGGGATCGACGCCCATTTCGGGCAGGGCGCGGGCAAGGGAGGTCTGGCCGAGGCGCTGTATTCCTTCAGCCGTGGGCTGGCCGTGCTGGCCAAGAGCCTTGGTCCGAAGCTGGCCGACACCACCGTGCTGGTGCTCACCGAGTTCGGCCGCAGCGTTGCTGAAAACGATTACGGCGGCACCGACAACGGCCATGGCGGCATGGCCATGGTGCTGGGCGGCGGGGTGAAAGGCGGCAAGGTCTTCGGACGTTGGCCCGGCCTTGGCTCTGAAGCCCTCTCGGACGGCAAGGATCTGGCCGTGACCACCGATTTCCGCGAGATCATCGCCAGCCTGTGCATGGCGCAGTTTTCCCTGCCCAGGGAAGGCCTGGCCCAGGTGCTGCCGGGCTACACCAGCACGGGGTCTCTTGGGGCCATGTTCGCCTGACACGGATTCCACCCGCTCTCCCTCTCTTCTTCAACCCCCGCTGGGGTTAAGTTTCCCGCCAAAGTGCCGAATAGTTACACGGGAAGGGACCGCACTGGATGCGCGGTCGACAAGGATGTCTTCTCGACCAAGGAGTAGCCCATGGCTAAGGTCATCGCTTTGAATGAATTCGCCAGGGAGCGAATGCGGCGTCAGGACCCCGACGCTTTGGCGGCCGGGGAACCCTATATCAACGACAGTCAGGTGTGGTCCAAGGACTACAGCAGACCGGAAAACGTGGTCTTTGGAGTGCTCAAGATCCGTGAGGTACTGAACTACTACCTCTATTACGAGGATGTCTGGGCCTATCTTTTACTCAACCTGCTCGACGCGTCGGCATCGACCACTCCAGAGGACAGCACGGATCTCCGGGAGGCTGCGGCGCATCTGCGCAACTACATTGTCCAGGCCGTGGACGCCGGAAACCGCAAAAACATGTACGCGGCCCTGCTCATTCTGGATCTCATCGAGAAAGCGCCAGGCTTCAAAAACATCCTGCTGCGCGCCGAAAGGGACGGATTCACCGACTAGGCGTTGCAGGCCAGAAACGGACAGAACTCCAGGGCCGCCGCGCTCATATGCGCGGCGGCCGACTGGCCGTTGTGTCCTCCATCCCCCATACTGCCCGTCTGTCTGCCATACAGCGCAAGCGGGGGCTCCACCGTGAGCCCGGCCCCGCCATTCTTCACCGCCTCCAGCAATACCAGCTTGGCCGGTTCCTTCAGACGGGAGTGGACCAGCCGCAGCCGTTTGGGCGTGAGCCTGCGCTCCACCAGACCGTGCAGCAGCTCGGCCAGCCGTCCGGCGGGATAGACCAATGCGACCGCCCCACGGTTGGCCAGCAGCCAGGCCGTGGCATCGAGAAAGTCCTCAAGACCGCCCTGGGCCTCGAACCGGGCCTTGGTGCGCTCGGGGCCTCCGCAGGTGAGGCCTGTCACCAGGGGGCGATAGGGAGGGTTCAACAGCGCCAGTCCAAAGGACTCCGGTTTCAGCACCGTCCGCACCTGCCGGATATCCACAACCTGCGCTTCGAAGACGTGCTCCAGCCCCAATCGCGCGGCATTGCCTAGGGCTGCTTCCACCATGGCCGGGTCGATATCCAGGCCCAGAGCCGACACGCCTGGCACCTCTGTGGCCTCATGGCGCAGCAGTGCCGCCAGGGCGGCCACGCCGCAGCCCGTGCCCATATCCACCATGCGGACGCTTTTTTTCACCCGCGCGAAGCAGGCCAGCAGCAAAGGGTCCAGCGAGAAGCGATAGCCGCCCTCAGGCTGGATCATCCCACGGGGAAAGAATGTACGGGCATCAATGTCCATTGGATGGCCTTGTTGCGGCAACACGCCAGGGAGGTGAGGAGGAGGGCCGTAGCGTCATGGCCGGAGGTGCACCGGTCGTCACGGGCAAAAAGCAACGAAACAGGACCGGGTATGGAAACATGACGGCCTTTCAGGCCCCGGCGGAGCGCCTGCGCATCCTTTTTTTGACAAAGTCCAGGAGCATGGTGGCTTCCTCCACCCGGAAGAGCACGGACAGGGCCATGTACAGCCCGGCCCAGACCGCTATCAACGCCAGGGCCAATCCATTGCCCGCCGCGTATGGGCCAAACTTGCCCAGGCCAACAGCGGTCAAGTTGACAGCGGTGGTGCCCCAGGCCAGCAGGCCGATAATCATACTGAGCCCCAGATTGACCAGCAAAGGCCGGGTAAGCCCCGACCATCTGCCGATCTTCTTGTTGAGGGCGCGGTTGAGCAGCAGCACGTTGGCCCAGGAGGATATGGAGGTTGCCAGGGCCAGCCCAACATGTTGCAGCCAGAGCATCAGCAGAAAACCGCTGACAATGTTGAGCACCAGGCACAAAACACCCACCCGCACCGGAGTGGTGGTATCCGACAAGGCGTAGAAGGCCGACACCAGCGGACGCACGCAGGCAAAGGCGGGCAGGCCCACGGAATAGGCCACCAAAGCCAGGGCCGTTGCCTCCACCGCGTGGGGCGTGAAGGCCCCCCGACCGAAGAGCACCGCAACCATGGGATGCGCCAAAGCGATGAGCCCGGCTGTGGCGGGCAGGCAGATGAACAGGGTCAGGCGCAGTGAGGCGTTCAGGGTGTGGCCGAAATCTTCCGTCTGGCCTGCGGCGGCAAGTTTGGCCAGGCTGGGCAGGGCCACCGTGCCCACGGCAGCGCCGAACACCCCCAGGGGAAATTGCACCAGCCGGTCGGCGTAGTACAGCGCCGAGATGGACCCGGTGGGCAGAAACGAAGCCATGAGCGTGGAGAGCAGGATGTTCACCTGATAGATGGCCGCGCCAAAGGCCGTGGGCAGCATGAGCTTGCCCATCTTCACTACGCTGGCGTCCATGAGCTTCCATGGGCCGATCACGCGGAACCCGAAGCGTTTCATGGCCGGGTATTGCAGGTACACCTGCCCGAACCCGCCCACGATCACCGACCAGGCCAGGGCCGTGGGCACGTCCAGGCCGAAGAACCATGCCACGCCCGCGCCGATGATGATGGCGGTGTTGAGCTCGCTGGTGGCCAGGGCCGGAGTGAGAAAATGGCCCATGGAGTTGAGCGCGCCCATGCACAGGGCCACCACGGATATCTGGATGATATAGGGAAATACTACCCGCACCAGATGCACGGTGAGTTCCAGTTGATCCGGGTGTTCCGCGAACCCCGGCGCTATGAGCAGGGTGATGGGCCTGGCCAGCACAATCGCCAGCACGGTGATGACCGAAAGCGTGCCCAAGAGCCAGATCAGAGTGGAGCGGGTCATGGCGAAGGCGGCTTCGTCGCCTTTTTCAGCGCGTAGCGCAGAAAACACCGGCACGAATGCCATGGTCAACGAACCCTCGGCGAACAAGCGGCGCAAGGTGTTGGGCAACCGGTAGGCCACATAAAACGCGTCGGCTGCCGGACCGGCCCCCAGCACCGAGGCCAGGATGACGTCGCGGACAAACCCCAACAGCCTGGAGAGAAGCGTGGCTCCGCCGACGATAGAGGCGTTTTTGGCGATTTGCCTGACGTGGCTGGACATGGTGGCCCCGTCTTAGTGCAAAGCCCACAGGGAGTCCAGCCGAGCCAGAGGCACGGCCTCCGGCGGCCAGGGAGGGCGCTGCCCTCCCTGGACCCTCCCG
>JBBRUD010000077.1:0-21019 GCA_038248065.1 Desulfovibrionales bacterium
CCATCACCACGACATTGTCGTACCCCTTGGCTTCGAGAATACGCTGGGCCTCGTACCCTCGCATGGAAACCTTGCAGTAGGATACAATGCGGGCGTTTTTATCCGCTGGCAGATCCTTCATACGGCTGCGCAACTGGCCAAGGGGAATCAGCGTTTCCCCTATACCGAGGCGCATTTCCTCGAATTCCTTTGGCCCGCGAACGTCCAGGAAAAAGGGATGCTGCCCGGAGGCAATGTCACGGTGCACGTCCAGGCAGGAAACGCCTTTCAGAAAGCCCCGCATCTTGTTTTCAAGAATGTGCGCCGTGGCGATGAAATGGTCTATCGCCAGGGAGAAGGGCGGCGCATAGGGCAGATCAGCCATGCAGGCGTCCCCAACGGTCAGGCCAGCCATGACCGCCATGGCGGCCTCAGCCACCTGTCGGTTCACTTCACCCGCGCCCACGCACTGGAAGCCCAGGATACGTCCCGTCCCGGCGTCCGCGATCATCTTCGACACCAGCAGCTTGGCCCCCATGAATCCAGGCTTGTCGGGGCTGGCGTTTACGGCGGTCACAACATCATAGCCAGCCTGGCGCGCTCTGCGTTCCGAAAGTCCTGTCGATCCAGCCGCAAAATCAAAGACTTTGCAGATTCCGCTGTAGATGGTGCCGGGGAAAACAGCCGTATCACCCAGGGCTGCGTTTTCACCAACCACACGGCCCTCCAGGTTGGCCAGGTCTCCATAGGGAGCCAAGGTTTTTCCACCTGTGAGACGGCAGAGCACTTCGACGCAATCGCCCGCCGCATAGATGTCCTGGTCCGAGGTGCACATGTGGGCGTTGACGGCGATTCCGCCCAGAGAACCGATAGCCAGACCAGCCGCCTTGGCAAGCGCGACGTTGGGCACAACGCCTAGCGCCACCACAGCCAAGTCGCAGGGCAACACTTGCCCGTCTTCCAGGCGCACGGCGCTTACGCGGCCATCCGTCCCTTCAAAACCCGACACGCCCATATCCGTGATGATCTTCACGCCCTTGGTCCGGGCATGGTTGGCGACCAGCATGGACAGCTCCGGGTCGAGAAAGGCCAGTATCTGAGGCAACTTTTCAACCACCGTCACATCCATGCCGCAGGCGGCCAAGGCCTCGCAGGTCTCCATGCCGATGAGCCCGCCACCGGCTATGACAGCCTTCTTGCCCTTGCCTGCGTCTCCCAACTGGCGGAGGCGATCAGCATCGGCCATGGAGTGCAGAGTTTCCACGCCATCGAGATCTATGCCAGGAAACTGAGGCAGGCGCGGTGTGCCACCAGTGCACAGGATGAGTTTGTCATAGGGCATGGATTCAGTTTCAGCCGCGCCCGCCTTGCGATAGGAGATGGTTTTGGCCGCCCTGTCCACAGACAAGGCTTCGGTGTTCACCAGGGCCTGCACGCCTTTGGCCCCGGCGAAAAACTGCGGGTCGCGCACCACATTGGCAGGGGTGCTGAGCAACTGGTCGCGGTTGGGCACGCCGCCGGACACGTAATACGGGTATCCGCACGAAGCCATGGACAGCTCCGGCGATTTTTGCAGAAGAATAACCTCCGCATCCTGGTTGAGCCGCTTTGCGCGTGCTGCCGCCTTGGGGCCTGCCGCGGTTCCTCCGATGACGACTATGCGCTTGGCTGACATAAAGCTCCTCCCTTCGCGTCTTCTCTGGTTATCGATGGCATACGTTGTATCTCCCTTGTCGGCGCTGAAGCAGCGCAACCATTCACACTTCTATGCGCATTCCCGCATGGCCTGCGTGCACCTTCGGGCCGAAGGCGGCGCTGAGCATATCCAGGGCCAGGCTTCCTGTGCAGTGAAGGGGCGCAAGAAAGTCCGGCGAATACCCGTTAAGAATCGAAATCGCCTTGCGTATTTCAGGTTCCCCTGAAGCCATAAGGTGCATTCCGCCTACAATGCAATGAATCTTCTTTCCAGACGACAACTTTCGAACATGCTCCAGGGTGTTGGAAAGGCCTGCATGGCAACAGCCCAGGATGACAACCAGCCCTTTCGGGGTGTCAATCCACAGCGCCAGGTCGTCTCGAATGGGGTCAATCCGCTTGGCTGCGGCGTCAAGATAAAATGGCCAGCCCAAGCCGATAGATCCGGCTGCGCGCGGAATCGTGCCGGTCAGATGCACATTGGGACACAGCTGTTCGTGCCCGGTGACCCATCTGAGCCGGGCCTCAGGCAAGGCGTCGAGGGCGGCCTTGGATGCCTCGTGCATATGGACCGGCACTGTAACGCCGTTTTTGACGGCATAGCGGGGAAGAACCGCTGCGGATTGGCAGTATACCGTTGCAGAGCTGGCAACGCGGACAGCGAAAGGCAGCCCTCCGCAATGATCGTAATGACCATGGCTCAATACAATGGCATCCGCGGTGGAGATGTCAATTTCCAGTTTTGCGGCGTTCCTTTCAAGCGCTCCATTCTGGCCGGTATCGAACAGAATGCGCTTTTCCGGTGTCTGGATCCACAACGAAAGTCCGTGTTCGCTTTCAAGCCCACTTTGTGCACAATTATCCACCAGCACCGTGATGGTTACTTCACCTGGCATGGGGGCCTCCTCGGGTCGTATCAAGCATTTTGCATCGCCCCAGGCCATGGACCCCCGGATCTAACCAATGCAGTGGAGCCTGGAAATATGCCGGCCAGCCTGGGAACGCCTTCCGTTAAGGCGTTCACCGGGCTGACCGGGTGTGTGGAGGAACTTTGTTCCATCATGCTGGCCGGGTTGGGCTGCCCCATGGAAACCGCCGGTCAACAGACAGGACCACGACCATGCTCCTGATGCGATCTTGCCCGGACGGGGTATCTAACACTTGCAGGGGAGTGCGCTTCCCCGACTCGCATAAGGCTTGGTTCATTTGCGGTCGCACTTATTCGCGCTCCGAGGGGCGCGAGTTGTATTGCCTGCCAAAGCTCTTCTTTAGGCAAAGATGTCTGCCGGAAGATACGGATGCGTGCCTTCGACCACCGGGATACCGGCCTTGGCCGTCAGCTTCTTCATGATGGTTTCCTTGTGGGGGCAATGGTCCGTGATACAGGGGCCAACATGGATTACCGTAGGCTTCTCGTTCAAGGGGGCATTCCAGAGTTTCACCTGCACCAGCCTGGTCACCACAGTTGCGCCCGGACAGTCGCCGCAGTTGAGCAGGCCAAGCACCTGTGCGTCCTGGCCTGCGTAACGGGAGAACATCCCCTCCCGCCTGTTGAAGCCCACGAGACACCGTGAACACCCGATGCAGACATCGTCCATGGCCTTCTTGCAGCCGACGATGAGAATCTTTTCCATGAAGGTCTCCTGTTGCCCCGGAACTGGCCTCCGAGGCCATCACTTAGAGAATCCGTATGAGCTTGGCCATGACGTCCAGGGCGTCTTGTTCCATTGGGCGAGGCGCAAGTTGGGTCATGACGCCCAGTCCTTCAGAATCTTCATGAAACTGTTCGGGAGATAGCGAACTCATGACCGCCGAATTGATGGCGGCATTGACACGGGTCAACGTCGACACCAGCTCGAAGGACCGGAAATCGGGGAGTTTCTCTCCCACCACCACCAAAGCCGGAGCGCGTACCTTGGCCATCTCCAGCGCGGCCATGCCGCTGCGGGCGTGGACCACTTCGGCGCCGGAATCACTCAACCCCTTGGTGAAGCCCTCCAGTCCGGCCAGTTCGGGCGTGGCAACGATGACTAGCATATGTTCTCCCTCTTTCAGGCAAAGGATTTGCCGCAGCAGGAACCAGGCCCCGCGCAGCCCGAAGCCGCCGGGGACGATCCGCAGCAGCCTGTGTCTCTGGGGCCGGGCATGGTCGTGGCGGCCTTTCCGGTCAGACTGCTGGTGGGCGACAGTTGCCTTTGCGCCGCAATACCGTTGCAGGAGGGACACCGCAGTTTTTCAGCTTGTCCCAGGGTTATGATTTCACCGGCAAATCCGCATTCAGGGCACTCGACATCATAAATAGGCATGGTTTTCTCTCGCCATTGGCCCGCGTTTTCGGCTTTGCCGGACGCAGGCCATGGCAGTTTCCAGATTTTCGCCAGAATTTCTTCAGGAACAGCCGCCGCCGCAGGTGGAATCCGTGGAAAAGCGCTGGAGTTTCCCTGCGATGAGGGCCTTAACGGCCAAGTCCACGCTTTCCAGACCACCGCCGTGATAGACGTCGATGCCCATCTGTTTGAAGCCCATGAGCGGGCGCATGCCCATGCCCCCCGCGATGAGGGCTTTCACGCCGTTGCCTGCCAGATAGTTCACCGGAGCCATGCAGCCGCCGTGCTCGTGGGGGACATTGGGCAGAGTGGTGACAGCCGTCACCTTGGCATCGCCGATCTCGACGAGAGTGTAGATTTCACAGTGGCCGAAATGCTCGCCAACTTGTGATTCCAGGCCGCCGGGCATGATGGAGGGAATCGCGACGATAAATGTGTCCATGGTATGAAGCTCCTTATGGGTTCAGTGTTGCGGTAAGGGGGCATTTGCCCAATTCGGACAAAGCGGCGATACGAATCCAGGCTTTGCGCAAGGCATGATGGAAAGGCGAATCCGGCATTTCCGTCACCGTGCGCCCTTTCAGCATGGCTTTGAACCAGATTTCGTCGTGGGGCAGCTCGGCCACCACTTCAAGGCCGCGCTCTTCGCAATACGCGGCTATTCGTGCCGCCTCATCCCGGTTGAGGTCGCATTTGTTGATGATGACACAGGTTCTGATATTGAAATGTGAGCACAGTTCGAGGACCCGCTCCATGTCATGGCGGCCTGATGGCGTCGGCTCGGTGACCACCACTGCCAGGTCGGCTCCAGAAAGCGAGCTGATTACCGGACAGCCAATGCCCGGCGCGCCATCGCATAAGATGATATCCTGCCCTTCACGGATGGCTGTTTCCCTTGCCTCTTTTTTCAAAACCGATACCAGGCGTCCCGAGTTTTCCTCCCCTGGGGTGAGGCGGGCATGGATCAGGGTTCCGAACCGGGTCTGGCCGACAAACCATTCACCGCAATGTTTTTGCGGGAACTCGATGGCGTCGGAAGGGCAGAAGGCCACGCACACCTTGCATCCCTCGCAGCGCCTGGAATCCACGAAAAATCCCCGGGCGTCCTGGCGGACGGCCCCAAACCGACACCGTTCAACGCAGATTCCGCAATTGGTGCAGGCTTCAGGAACGATGACCGCCTCATGGCCGGAGATAAAATCTACCCGCCGGGTATTCATCGGCTGGAGCAGCAGGTGCAGGTCCGCTGCGTCCACATCCAGGTCGCAGGCCACGGCGTTGCTCGCCAGATCCACGAAAGCTGCGGTGATTGAGGTCTTGCCCGTACCGCCCTTGCCGCTGATGACGATGATCTCACGCATGGGGGTGCTCCCGGCCCAAAGCCATGACGCTGTCGCGCAGATCGGCGAAAACGTTTTCCATTGTGGAGTTCATTGCCGCCAACACATTGCCCGAGGCGTATTCTTCCGCGATCAGTCTGTCGTAGGGTATCTCGCAGAGCACCGGGATGGCCTTTTCCTCGCAGAAACGGCGCAGAGACGAATCTCCCAGCCCGGCACGGTTGATCACCGCGCCCATGGGTTTGCCCAAAGGCGCAAAGGCTTCGACTGCCAGGGTGAAGTCGTGCAATCCGAAAGGCGTGGGCTCGGTGACCAATACAATGACGTCGCTGTCCATCACCGCGTTTACCGCCGGACAGCTGACGCCGGGGGGGCAATCCAATATGGCGTCAGTATCGGTACCAGCCAGCATGGCTTCCAGGCGCTGCTTCACCTTGCGCATGAGCGGCGGACTCATGGCCTCGCCCACGCGGAGCCGACCCGACAGAAAACGGGCGTTCCGTGCAGAGCCCCCCTCCAGCGTGCCGAGTTCCCTGCTGCCTGTGGTGAGCGCCCCTTCGGGGCAGACGGCCAGACACCCGCCACAACTGTGGCACATCTCGGGAAAGGTGAGCAGCAACTTGCCCATGACAGAGATAGCCTTGAACTGGCACAACTCCGAACACTTGCGGCAGAGCGTGCACAAGGTGCGGTCGGCCACGGGAACCTCCACACAGGCGCTCTCGCGCCAGGTAATCTGCGGGCGCAGAAACAGGTGGAGGTTGGGCTCATCCACATCCATATCCACGGCCACCAATGGACGTTCCCAGACCCAGGCCAGGGACGCGGACACGGTGGTCTTGCCCGTCCCCCCCTTACCGCTTGCAACAGATACGATCATGGCCGTGCCTACTTGTTGGGTCCGTCCGCAAAGGGAACCTGTCCGGATTTATACCGCTCAACTGCCTCACCGACGGTGATACCTTCCAGATTCTGGCCGATTTTTATCCCGGCGGCTTCCAGGGCCTGGAAGGCCTTCGGCCCGACGATACCCGTCAGCAGGACGCCGGCACCCGCGTCCGCAATGCGCTCGGCGGTCTGGATGCCCGCGCCGTGGGCCATGGTTTGCGATTGTCCGTTGTCGATATAGCGCGTGGCCATGGTGTCCATTTCAACCACGACAAATCCCGCTGCGCGACCGAAGCGCGTATCGACCCTGTCCGTGAGGGCAGGGCCTTCGGCGCTGATGGCAATGATGTTCATATGCACAGTCCTTTTCTGTTGGGGTGCTGGATGGTCTTCCCCGCCGGTCACGGCGTATTCCCCGCCTTCGATCCGCAGTGCCAGGGCGTTCACCAGGGCGTCCGCCACCGTGCGCCGGGCTTCGGACAGCGTGCGCCCGAAGGTGTGGCGGGATACCCCCATGCGAGCGGCAGCCTCCATTGTGGTCAGGCTTTCCAGGTCGGCCAGCTTGATGGCCTCCAGCCCCTCCACAGAGAGATACGTCTCGCCAAGATCACTCAAGGGTATTCCCCTGGGCTTGAAGTAATCCGCCTTTGGGGTGCCGGACACTTTGCGGCACAATTTCGGCCTGGGCATCAGCGCTCCTTGTTATGCTCAATTGAGCAATATGACCGCCAAGTGGTCTTGTCAACCCACTGGGGAAAATTACAACAAAGGGGAAGCCCCGGCCTCCCCTGTATCAGTGTCTCAAGTCTGTGCCACACAACACAGACGAAGCTGCCTCGACGAGTTTATGATTTCTGGCCGCAGGAGCCGTCTCGCCTGCGCACACGACCGCAGGGGCCGTTTTCAGGGGAGGTCTGCCCCGCATCGCGGGCCTGAGGGAACACGTCGCCCTGAACCGAAATCCTATCCGCGCCGGAGTTCTCCCCAGCCGTTACACAAAATCCCCGTCCCTGACCGTTCTCGAAGCCGGTGGCCATTGCCTGCGTCCCTGCCGAATTGCGGCACATGCCGCGTCCACGACCGCCAGATCCAGCATTTCCACGCCGTCCCTTTTGATTTCCACATCCGTTACCGTTCATAATCACTCCTTTTCTTTGAGCATTTCCTGCTTCTCGATCCCGATGCCGCGCTTTTGGCCGCTGCCGCCGCCCGTGCGTTCTGCACATCCCGGCCCCAGCCCCCTCCCCCGGCAACCGGTGCGGCCCGGATCCGCCAACCTGCCATCCTGGCCGTGCTCCGTTTCCGCTCCAGCTACACCTTCAATACGAATGGCCCAGCCGTTGGTCAGCGCTCTGGCCACCACTGTCCGGGCTTCGCCGAGTATGCGGCAGAGCGTTGGCCGCGACACCTCCATCATCGTGGCGGCTTCCTCCTGGCTCAATCCCTGGGCGTCCACCAGTCTGAGGGCCTCGAAGCCTTCAAGGGCAAGAGTCGCTCCGCGCAGTTGCCCCATGGGGATTCCCTGGGGTTTGTAAAACAGTGCAGGAGGAACCGAACGGACGCAGCGCCTTTTTCTCGGGCGGGGCATAGACGCTCCTTGTTATGAAACTATGTTCATAACTATGTACCCCATCCAAGGCTGTCAAGGGGCGGGTGGAGAATACGTGGAAAGTGTGCAGGCGGGAACGCTCGCTTAAATCAACAGAGGCTGGACAGAGGCAGCGGCGTTGGGCGGAAATTCCAGGGCGCTACAGGCCGAACTTTTTCATTTTACGCCAGAGGGTGGTCCGGTTGATGCCAAGGGCTTCGGCGGTTTTGGAAACCGAGAAGCCATGTTCCTGGAGAACTTCAAGAATGATATCCCGCTCCCTGTCCTGGATGGTGCCGCTGAGCTCTTTGCGGCCGTCCTCCAGGCGGGGAGGCGTCTTGCCGCCCGTAAGAATATATTCGGGCAGGTGTTCCGGTTCGATGGTATCGGACTGGGACAAGATGACGGCATGTTCCATAGCGTGCTTGAGTTCGCGCACGTTGCCCGGAAAGATGCAGGACGCCAGCGCGCGCCGGGTGGTCGCAGAGATCACCGGCGCGCGGCGGCCGTAGCGCGCGGCAGCGATGTGCACGAAGTGGTCGGCCAGAAGGTCGATATCGCCGGGACGCTCGCGAAGCGGCGGCAGCTCTATCTCCAGCACCCGCAGACGGTAGTACAGGTCCGAACGGAACTGGCCAGCCGCCAGTCGCACACGCAGATCGCGGTTGGTGGCGGAGATCACCCGCACGTCCACGCTCACGGGTTTGACTGAACCAAGCGGATGGAAACGGCCCCCTTCAAGGGCCTGCAAGAGTTTGGCCTGAAGGCCCGCAGGAAGGTCACCTATCTCATCAAGAAAGATCGTGCCTCCTGAGGCTGCCTCGAAGAGGCCGGGCTTGTCGCGGTTGGCCCCGGTAAAAGCCCCTTTACGGTAGCCGAAAAGCTCGGATTCCAGAAGATTCTCAGGCAACGCGGCGCAGTTGACGTCAACGAACGGCCCGGATCGCCGGGAGCTGCTGGCGTGGATGGCCCGGGCGAAAACGCCCTTGCCGGTGCCGGTTTCTCCAGTAAGCAGCACCGAAGCATCGGTGCGGGAGATGGCCCCCAAAGTGGCGTAGAGGCGCTGCATGGGCTGGGAGCGGCCGATGATATCCGAGGAGCTGCCTTGGGGCGGCGGCGGCGCAGACACCAGCTTGTCCGAGAAGCACTCCACCCCGCCGATCACCTTGCCCCTGGCGTCGCGCAGCACCGAGGCCGTAATCTCCAGCGGGATGCGCTTGCCATCCCGGTTCAGAAAGTGCACCCGCCGCTTGACCTCGCTTTTTCCCTGGCTGATGGCCTTTTGCAGGTAGCAGCGCGCATTGCAGAATTCGGTGCAAAACACTTCCCAGCACTTGCTGCCAAGGGCTTCTCGGGCGGAAAACCCGGTAAGCCGCTCCGCCTCGCGGCTGAAATACACCACGTTCCAATCCTGATCCACGGCGAACACGCCAAGGCCGATGGAATCAAGGATGAGCCCCTTATCCATCCATTCTTTAAGGCTCATACGGCCTTCTCCGGCCACGCCGGGCCGCTGAGCAAGAAGGATTGCCTTTTTCGACGGCTTGAGCATGCCAGGATTGAAAGCAGCTTTGATGCCATAGGGTCTCCTTTCCGGCTGGAACCCGGGCAAGGCTTGATAGGCAAGCCCTGGCGCACCGCGCGCACATTCCCGGAGATACTCGCAGGGTCTGACTGTTGCATCGGAGGATGCAGAATGCAACCTCGGATGTTTCATCCCCGCAACATCCTGCCTGCAATCCTCAACAGCAACAGCTGGCCACACCATCTAACACCTCGGAACATAAGAAATTCTAGCACAACCTGTACCTGGGAACGCTCCTTGCTCACGTCGATGTATCCGGCGGCATGGAATGGCGCCTTGGTAAATGGCTGCCGCCAGAGCCCGGCATTCGCGCAATGCCGGGTTGGAACACCTCACACGGGGAGGGAAACATGGACGGATACACCAGTTGCGAAGGCATCGGAGTAGGCGGTTTGCCAAGTGCTGAAGACCTGAAAGACCTCGTCGGCATGGGGGTAAAAACCCTGCTGGACGCACGCGAGGAAGGAGAGGGCGATGCTTCCCTCGGTGCTTTGGCCCAGTCGCTGGGAATGCGCTACCTCCGCGTGCCCATTTCCAGACGAAGGGTGGATCTTGGCCAAATCGAACAGTTCCGGCAGGCCATTTCCGATCCGGCCAACGGGAAAATCCATGCGTTTTCCTCCGGCGGCAAACGTCCTGCCGGAGTGCTCTGCTTCCTTGCCTGCGCCAGAATGGGTGATTCGGTGATCGAGGTGTTCCACAAAGCCAAGAAATGCGGCTGTTCCATCGACAAGGAGTTCGCCCTGAAGAAGTTCATCCTGGATTTCTACTCCAGCCATCGCGGGGACATGCTCAACAACTATTTCCAACACCCGCACCACATTTAAGGCGTGCGGGTAAAACACCTTACGGAGACACAATGCTCTACGCCAAAGACTTCGACTGGAAAGCGGGAAGCCTTCAGGTGGCCGACCTCGCCGACTGGAAAGAGCGCTTCGACTGGGTTGAGGAACCAATGATCAGCCCGGACGGCAACACGGTGGCCGCTGTGGCCAAAGTTGCCGATGATGACGCTTTTACGGTCTGCGTCAATGGTGAGGACTGGCCCGAGCCTTTTGAAAAGGTCTGGTACCTGCGCTACACCCCGGACGGTCGCCTCACCGCCCTGGTGCAAACCGACGGTGTCTGGACCCTGGCCGTGAACGGCGAGGCCTGGGAGGAGACCTTCGACTTCGCCTGGAATCCGCTGTTCAGCCCCGATGGTTCCGACATAGCCCTCTGTATCCAGAGCGAGGGGGAATACGGCATAGCGCTTAACGGCACTGCCTGGGAAACCCTGTACCAGAACGCCAACAACCCCTGCCTGAGCCCCGTCGGCGGCAGAACCGCCGCCGCTGTCCAGACCGAACGCCTTGGCCAGGCCGAAACGGATAAGTTCCAATCCGGCATTTTCTCCACAGCCGTTGACGGCGAAGCCTGGGACACCAACTTCGTCAACGTCTGGGGGGTCACCTTCAGCCCCGACGGCTCCAAGGTGGCCGCCGAGGTCCGGCTGAATCTTTATGAATACTCCATCGCCGTAGACGGCAAACCCTGGCGCAGGAATTTCGCAAGCGTGTGGGAACCGGCTTTCAGCCCGGATAGCAAACGTGTGGCCGCGCCGGTGCGCATGGCCGGAAAATGGACCCTGGCCATAGACGGCGAACGCGCCTGGAATAAAGACTACTTCCAACTTTGGCATCAGCAGTTCACCCCGGATGGCCAGAGCGTTGCCGCCATCGTCAGCCCCACATTCGGCAATTGGACCGTGGCCATCAACGACACGCCCTGGGCGACCGCCCATGACGTGGTGAAAGACCTGGTCATAAGCCCGGACGGCAAACACGTTGCCGCTGCGGCCGGCCGCCCTGGCGACTGGACCATACTCGTGGACGGAAAGCCCTGGAGCGCCTCCTTCGAGAGAGTCTGGGCGCCCATATTCAGCCCCGACGGCAAGCGCGTGGTGGTCATGGCCGAGCAGGACGGCAAGCGCGTGATCGCCCTGGATGGCAAGGTCTGGGGCAAGGGGTCAGGCGACTGTCTGGATCCCGTGTTCTCGCCCGATGGCTCCAAACTTCTGGTCAAATGCCTTGACGGGCAGAAAATCATCCGCCGGGTCGTCACCATGGACGAACTCGGCGCGGCATAACGGACAGGAGGGATATGTGAACGCCTTATACCAGTTCGTCAGCGGCCCGCTCGTCTGGGCGTCCTTCGCGCTCTTCATCGGCGGTTCCGCATGGCGGTTGTATTCGTTGGCCAAGCTGGCCGAAAAAAAGGACATCTACGTCTACGAATACTTCAGCCTGCCCCACGCCCTGCGCTCTATCATCCATTGGATCACCCCATTCATGAGCGCCGGTTCCCGCACGAATCCGGGGCTCACCGTGGTGGCCTTTGTCTTCCACATCATCCTGCTGATCGCGCCGCTGTTCGTCATCGGCCACGTGGCCATGCTGGACAAGGCCTTCGGCCTGTCCTGGGCCACTCTGCCGGACGGCCTGGCCGACATCCTGTCCTTCGTTGTGGTGGGCGCGTGCGTCTACTTTGCCTGGCGTCGCATGAACGTGCCGGAGGTAAAATACCTCACTTCGGGTTCGGATTGGTTCCTCCTGGTACTGGCGGCGGCACCGTTCGTCACCGGCATCCTGGCGTACCACCACCTGTTCGGCGCCCAGTTCATGACCGTCCTGCACATTCTGTCGGGCGAGGCCATGCTCGTGGCCATACCGTTCTCGCGCCTGAGCCACATGCTCTACGCGCCTCTGACCAGGGCTTACATCGCCTCGGAATTCGGCGCGGTCCGCCACGCGCGCGACTGGTAACCCATAATCACCACAAGGAGACGGCATGAGTTCCCAAGTCGCAAGTGCGCCGGACGAACAAATCAAGGATAAAGGCCTGGACGATGGCGTCGCCAGGCTCACGGACGAGAAGATCGCCAAGGTTATCGGGGAAGTTCTGAAGGCCGAAGGCGGCGCACGCCTGAAAGCCTACGTGGACACCTGCGCCCACTGTGGCCTCTGCTCCGATGCCTGCCATTTCTTCCTCTCCCACGACCGCAACCCCCGTTTTTCCCCTGCGGGCAAGATCAAACAGACCATGTGGGAAATCCTCAACAAGGGCGGCAACGTCAGCCCCGAGTTCATCGGACGGGCCGCACGGGTGGCCTACACCGAGTGCAACCTGTGCAAACGCTGTGTCCAGTTCTGCCCCTTCGGCATCGACACCGCCTATGTGCTTGGCCTGGTGCGCCGCATCTGCCACAAGCTGGGCGTCACTCCCCAGTATATTCAGGATACCGCCCACAGCCACTCCGCCACCCTGAACCAGATGTGGGTCAAGGATGACGAGTGGATCGATACCCTCATGTGGCAGGAAGCCGAAGCGCGCGACGAAGTCCCGGACCTGCGCATCCCCCTGGATAAGCACGGGGCGGACATCATGTATTCGGTCATCGCGCCGGAGCCCAAGTTCCGCACCCAGCTCATCTACCAGGCCGCAGTGATCATGAACGCCGCAGGAGTGAACTGGACCATGCCCTCCACCCCCGGCTGGGACAACTCCGACATGGCCATGTTCAGCGGGGATTATGAGATCATGGGCAGGCTCAAACGCGCCCACTTCGAGACGGCCCAGCGCCTGGGCGTCAAGCGCATCGTCATGGGCGAGTGCGGACACGCCTTCCGCTCCGTGCATGACGTGGGCAACCGCTGGCTCGGCTGGCGGGACGAACCCGTGCCGGTCATTCACTCCGTCCAGTTCTTCCACGAGTTGCTTACCAGCGGGAAGATCAAGCTCGTCAAAAAATACGAAGAAGCCGTTACCTTCCACGATCCCTGCAACATCGTGCGCGGCATGGGCCTGCAGGAGATGGGCCGTGAAGTCACCCGCGCCCTGTGCCCCGAGCTGGTGGAAATGACCCCTAACCGCGAGCTGAACTACTGCTGTTCCGCCGGAGGCGGGGTGATCAACTGCGGCCCGCCATTCAGAAACTCCCGCGTGGTCGGCAACAGGGTCAAGGCCGAACAACTCGCGGCAACCGGAGTCAAGACCGTCGTTGCCCCTTGCCACAACTGCCATGGCGGCCTGGAAGACATCATCCATCACTTCAAGTTGGATATGAAGATCAAGTTCCTGGGCGACCTCATATACGAATGCATGGAAAAACCCTCGCTTTAGGGTTCGGAGGCCACTATGAAAAAGATATTGCTGACTCTCAGCCTGGCCTCCCTGGTGGTCGTCTCCCTGTGGGGAACGCTCTACTCCCAGGAGGACATCAAGGCCCTTTCCGATCCGGCCTTCGTGACCCAGCGCAGAGGCCCTGTGCCCTTCAAGCACGACCAACACAACGAAAAAGCCAAGATAGCGGACTGTAAGGTCTGCCATCATCTGTACAAGAACGGAAAGCTCGACCCCGCAGGCGATTCCGTTGGAACCAAGTGCTCCGAGTGTCACACCGTGGCGGGCGGCAAGAACGGCATGCCGCTTATGCGGGCCTTCCACCGCCAGTGTGAGAACTGCCACAAGGAGAAGAACGCAGGCCCCGTGACCTGCGGCGAATGCCACCCCAAAGACGGGGTGAAACAGTAACCATATCCCCTTCGGGGATTTGAGACTTGCCTTGGCCGCACACTCCCGGCGCTAGTGGTTGGCGCCTCCGGCGCCGGGACGCGCGGCTAGGGCGCAATTGCGTCTTCACTGTCGCACCGCTTGCGGCCTCACCGGGGGCCTCCGGTCTGGAGCCGCGCCAGGGCAGTTTCAGCGGCATGCTGAAGAAGCACAACTATCCCCCACGGGGATACCTCGAAATGCCTTGGCCGCGTTCTCCCGGCGCTAGTGGTTGGCGCCTCCGGCTCCGGGAAACGCGGCCTTGGCCTTTTGTGATGCGCCTTTACCGTGTTTTGCCAAAAGTTTTGCATGAAGACACCCAAGGAGAGAACAATGTCCCAGCATGTGGTCGTCATCGGCGCTGTGGCGCTTGGTCCCAAGGCCGCCGCCCGCTTCAAGCGCATGGAGCCCGATTCGCGCGTCACCATGATCGACCAGGCCGATGTCATCTCCTACGGCGGGTGCGGCATACCCTATTTCGTTTCCGGCGACGTGGCCGATGCGTCCCAGTTGCGCCAGACCAGCTTTCACATGCTGCGCGACGAGGAATTCTTCAAGCAGACCAAAGGGGTGGATGTCTTCACCGGGGTCGAGGCCCTTTCCATCGACCGCAAGACGCGCCAAGTGCACACCCGCAACGTCAAAACCGGAGAAGAGAGTTCCCTCGAATACGACAAGCTGGTCATAGCCACCGGTGCCGCGCCGCGCAGGCTGCGGATACCCGGCGACGGCCTGACCGGCGTCCACTATGTTTCCAACCTCCACGACGCCACCCGCATCCGTGACGCCGTGTCCAAAGGCGGCGTCAACAAAGCAGTAGTGGTCGGCGCGGGGTTCATCGGCCTGGAAATGGCCGACGCCCTGGCGGATATGTGGGGCATCCACACCACCGTCGTCGAACTGGCCGGCCAGATTCTGCCCCGCTACGTCAGCTCCACCCTGGCCCGCATGTCCATGCGCCACATGGAACAGCACGGCGTGACGTTCCATTTGAATGAGCAGGTGCGCGAGATCCACGGCGAAAACGGTAAAGTGACCGGACTGCGCACCAGCGAACGCACCTTGGAAGCGGATCTGGTCATCATCTCCGCCGGGGTGATCCCCAATTCCGGGCTGGCCCGCGAGGCCGGGCTGGATGTCTCCGCCCGGGGGGGCATCGTGGTGAACACAAGGCTCCAGACCTCCGATCCGCTGATTTTCGCTGGAGGCGACTGCATTGAAATACGCCACCAGATCACCGGCGACCCCTTCTATCTGCCCATGGGCTCCATGGCCAACCGGCAGGGCCGGGTCATCGGCACCAACCTTGCCGGAGGAACCACGCAGTTCGAAGGGGCGGTTGGCACCTTTGTCGTCAAGCTGTTTGAAAAATCGGCGGCAGGAGCGGGGCTTACCCTGGCCACGGCCACCGCTGGGGGATACGACGCCCTCAGCGTGATCATCGTGCAGCCGGACCGGGCGCACTTCTACCCCACCAAGCAGGCCATGACCCTGGAACTCGTGGTGGAAATGGGCACCCGGCGCATCCTGGGCATCCAGGGATTCGGAAGCGCCGGTGACGCCATGGTGGGGCGCATCAACGCCGTGGCGGCCATGCTCAAGTATCATCCGTCAATCGAAGACCTGAGCAACCTGGAAATGGCGTATTCGCCGCCGTTCTCCTCGGCAATGGACATTTTGAACAGCCTGGCCAACCTGGCAGACAACGTGCTGGCCGGGCGCAACACGGTTACTGACCCTGAAGAGTTCGAGCGCCTGTGGATGTCCAATGGGAACGCTCCCTACTTCCTGGATTGCCGGGAGGAGCTCGACGCCAAAGCGATGCTGGAGCAATTGGGAACCCGCTGGCACAACATCCCACAGGGGCATATCCGCGATCGCCAGGGCGAGCTGCCTCGCGACATCCCCCTGGTGGTGGTCTGCAACACCGGAGCCCGCAGCTACGAAGCCCTGGTCATGCTGCGCGACCTTGGCTTCAACAATATCGCCAGCGTTCAGGGCGGAATGGCTGCACTGAAAAGTTACGGGACGCTGGATTCCATAGGTGCGACCGCCGCCTCATGAACCGGAGGCTTGGGGTGTTAGTCGGCCCCGAGCTCCGTTATTATTTTGTCGAACAGCGCAAACGCAGGCTATTCCTGGGTATGAGGTGATTCCTGAGCATGAACAGAGGGTTCGGTTTGCCCACCGGCTGCGTCTGCTGCGTTCTTCGTGCCTCGCCACCTCTTGAGATGATGTTCTGTGGGAGAACCGTCCCACATCCCCCCTCAGATTATTCACTTCGTTTTAAATTAATTCATCCCGCTATTCCAATACATTGTCACGCAGAATTAACACTTCCGAGCAGGCAGCACCCAACAATATGCTCATTTGTCTTTCCATTAAATTGAAAACGTGCTTAAGGAAGCATACCCCTACAAGACACTTACGGGGATCTCATCGTTCTGGAGGCGTTATGTCCTGTCATAACTGTGCTTTTCATCTTGTCGCTCAATATAAAATCCCTTTTGCCAATGGCAGACATTTCACATGCCCAAAATTGGAAACATCAACGTGCTCGATTTTGAACAGGGATTGCTCTTCGCGTCAGTCTTTATCGCAAGGCAGGACATCTCGGGCTTCTGGCGCACCCAAGCCCAACACAAATCAGGATGTACTTTTTTCAGTTTAAGTGAACGTCAGGTAGCCATGAATCAGATCATCCATGGTATTCACCATCTGCTTGAATCTGTCTCATGGAGACATAATATAGCCAAGCACTGTACGTGTTGGCAAATGTTCTGAGGAAGCTCTACCAACGCCAACACATGCTCTCACCCTATAACCAGGAGGTTTCCCATGACTCGTCATTGTATTCTACTGGTTATGATTGCCATGTGCGTTGCCTCACCAACCTCCGTTGTAGCGATGGGTGCTTTTGATCCCACGCTCCTTCAACAAATGACCCAGACGGATACCACCAGCCAAGATGCCCTTCAGCAACAGCTTGCGCAGCAGGCCCAAGCCCAGCAACAACAGAGATGGCTTCAGCTTCAAGACCAACAATCAACCATTTCAACCATACAACAGGACGTCACGGTGAACAAAGCCCAGACGTCAATGGAAATTAATCCATGGGCCCAATACCTTATGCAATAGTGGCGCTTGCTTCGCGCCCATGAGCAGGACGTAAACGCCTCCATCATGTTGGAGGCGTTTTCACGTCGTATAGTCTTGGCAAAAACTTCGAGGGAACATTTGCTGCCTGGACACTATAAGCAGGTCTGACATTCAGGGAGTAGCCAATGCATGAAGGCTTCCTCACAGTACCCGGAGGCAGGATTTCCTTTACAATCTTCGGCTCGCACTCGTCCGGCGCTCCCCTGCTGGTCCTGCACGGCGGACCCGGCGTTCCCCACGACTCCCTGAAATCCCTGGAGGCCCTTGCCGACGAACGCACGGTGCGCGATTTTCTGCGCAGGGCAGAACAGACTTCCAACTGACGCCAGCCCCAACGGCCCCTCATGATACATGGAACGCACGGCCAGGCGCGGCGTATACCAACGCTCTCCGCACTCCCTGCGCTCAGACGTGCAGAGGGTTGCATTGACCCGGGCTTTCCGACACTCTCGCCATTACCGAGACAGAACAGGAGGAAGCGAATGCCTGCGCAACCTATCCCTGCCACAGCCGCGCCCGCCGGTTGGAAATACCGTCTGGGCATTGCGCTTTTCGTCTACAGTTTCATTCCGCTCATCACCGTGGAGCTGATCACCCTCATGGAGGTTTCCACCGCCACCGCAGTGACCTTCGGAGCCATCTACCTGGCCTCTGGAGAACTCGCTTTGGTTGCGGCTGTGGCGCTGCTTGGCAAACCCTTCGTCACGGCCATCAAAGAAAAAATCAAAGCGTTCCTGTTCAAGCCCAAGACCCAGGACCGGCCAAAAATTATCAGCCGCACGCGGCACGCCATCGGCGTGATCCTTTTTGTGCTCAGCATTGTTCCGTATTACGCCACTATCGGCGTGCTGCTTCTGGGGGCTCCCAAAGGGCCGGACCTGCAAACCTTGCTGCGCCTGCTGTTGGCAGGCGAGGTGCTGTTTTTCGTGAGTCTTTTCGTCCTGGGCGAAGAATTCTGGGCGCGCCTGAAAAGGCTTTTCGAATGGCCGGGCAAGGAACTGCCAGGTTGAAACCACCCCCGTGCATCAGGGCGGGAAACACTGCGTGAGCGCCCCGGCACACCCCGGAGCGCTCCCCTCCCCTATCTTTTCACAGGAGCCAGCCGGGCCATGACCCAGTTTGAAGCCGCATCCAGGAATTGCCCTTCTCGCATGCTGGCCAGCCAGCCCAACCCGCCAAGAACAAGAAAGCACCACCAGGGCGAAAAGGAGCCAAACGCCACATTGAGGTAGGAAAGCACAGGCTGATGCACCAGATAGATGCTGTAGGAAGCCCCGGACAGCCAGAGCACCCAGGGGCGCCTGCCCATAGTTGAAGACAGCGGCAGGGCGAACAGCAGCACGAAGAGCCCCAGAGTCCAGGCGAGGGACGCGAACCAGGGTGTGGTCAGCCCTGGAATGCAGGACCACACGGCACTCACCCCACAGGCTCCGAAGATCAACCCGCCAAGGGCCTTGTCCACGGGCCACACCCGGCCGGGCCGCTGTTTCCAGAGGTCCGCCATCCACATGCCGATAAGGAATTCCGGCAGGCGCGCGGGCAAGTTAAAGGTGGAGAGAAAGGCAATGGTTCCGCCCCAACCGTCCGGGGAGGCACGGCCCCAGGCCTTGAGCAGCTCGGTGGCGGGCCAGACCACCAGGGTGACGGTGATGGTCAGCTTGGCCGGGCCATACTTGCGGTATTGGGTCAGCAGCCAGGGATAGGCGATGGTGAACTGGGCCAGAAGCCCCAGCCACCAATAAGCCGCCGTGTTGGACATGAACGACTGGGTCCGCAGGGGATCGAGAAAGAAGATGTGATACAGGGCCGAGGGCAGCCAGGCCGAAGGGTCGGTAACCCGGTAGACCACGGCGTTGCCAAGGATGACCAGGAGCACGGCCAGATAATAGTGGGGGCACAGCCGCCACAACCGCTTGGGCAGAAAGTCGCGCAACAGCGGGACAGGGGCGGGCTTTTCGCCCACAAAGGGCATAGTCAGCAGGAAGCTGGTCATTACGTTGAACACCACCACTCCCAGGGCCAGATCGATCATGAATTCGCCGAACAAGCTATCGCCGGTGGTCTGGCGCAAGGAACCGATGCCCGAATACAGGTGGTGCAGGAATATGCCCACCATGGCCATGGCCCTGATAAAATGAAGCTGGGGAATTTCGCGTTTCACAGGCGCTCCGAGAGAGGATTGTTTCGGACTGGCGTGTGCATAGCCGCCGGACGGGCGCGGCATACCCCGCAGGCCTGCCGAAGTTGAGCCCGGTTCAACACCGCAGATTGGCAGCCAGGCCGCCCTGGGCAGTTTCCTTGTATTTGACGCACATGTCGCGGCCGGTTTCGGCCATGGCCTTGATGGCCTGATCCAGGCCCACCAGATGGTGCCCGGCCACCTCTGCCGCAGCTATCTGGTAGGCGGCCCAGGCTTTGACCGCGCCCATGGCGTTGCGCTCGATGCAGGGAATCTGCACGTAGCCGCCCACCGGGTCGCAGGTGAGGCCCAGATGATGCTCCAGAGCGGTTTCAGCGGCGTTCTGGGCCACCTGGGCCGACATACCGCGCAACTGGCACAAAAATGCGGCCGCCATGGCCGAGGCCACGCCTATTTCGCCCTGGCAGCCCACCTCCGCTCCGCTCACCGAGGCGTTGTGCTTGGCCAGCATGCCCACTACGGCAGCAGCGAGCATGGCGTCGCGCAGGCTTTTGCGGAACACCCCGGCTGTAGGGCTGATGTTCTTAACAACGTAGAGCACAGCGGCCAGCACGCCGGAGGACCCGGCAGTGGGAGCGGTGACAATGACGTGGCCGGCGGCGTTTTCCTCAGCCGCTGCAAAGGCGCAGGCGCACAGGGCCAGGATGGGGGCGTCGGGCAGGGCGGGTCCGGCCTTGTAGCGGTCAAACAGGGCCTTGGCCTTTCGGAACAGGCCCAGAGGGCCGGGCAAAGGGCCTTCGGTCTCCAGGCCGCGCTCCACCGCGTCCTCCATGGCCCGCATCACCTGCTCCAGCTTTTCGCCTATCTGCTGGGACGAAAGCCCGGTCAGGGCCGTCTCGTTGGCCATAAGCAGTTCCGGCAGGGCAAGATTCTCCCGCTGCATCGCCGCCAGCAGCCCGGCCATGCTGGAAAAGGGATAGGGAGGCTCCGGCCTGGCCGAAGGGCGCTCGCCCAGCCACTCGATGAACCCCCCGCCCACGGAATGGGCCTCGCGTTCCAGAAGCACCTGTCCCGTCGCGTCGAATAGCCTGAAAAGCAGCGTGTTGGGATGATGCGGTGGCGGCGTGAGATCGTCATAGACCACAGAGTTTTCGCCGATGGGAATCCGGCATCCGTCAAGCTCCACCGCACCACCCTCGAAACCCTCCATGGCGTCCAGAATATCCGGCGGACAAGTCTCCGGCCCATGGCCTAGAAGCCCGGCCAACACGGCCCGTGTCGTGCCGTGGCCCCGGCCAGTAGCCGCCAGGGAGCCGAACAGACGCACCTCAAGACGGCTCACCTGGGCGAGTTGCCCGGCAGGCAAACCGGCACCCAGTTGCATGAACGCCCTCGCGGCGGCCATAGGTCCGATGGTGTGGCTGGAAGACGGACCAGGACCGGTCTTGAAGAGCTCGAAAACGGAGATGGTAATGGGAGCGGACATGACTGGCATCTATACCAATTCGGGTAGAAAAGCCACACGAAGAGAAAGATGAACCTCCGGCCTCCCTCCTCTTTTTTGAGTCGCGAGATGGTGGGCAGTCCAAGCCTGCGAGGGAGAGTCATGAGGTCGCCTGCGCCCCTGATTCCGGAGTATCCGCGACATGTCCTCATCATCTCCAGAACTGACGAAGGGGCCTACTGTCGAATGGCTCCACTCCCAGGCCTTTTTTGTTGAGTTTGATC
>JBBRUD010000078.1:0-20494 GCA_038248065.1 Desulfovibrionales bacterium
GGAGTATAGCATCATGAGAATTTCCTACAAAAAAGGCTTGTTACTGTTTGGTTTGACCGCCGTATTGGCCATCGGTGTAGCAGCCGGCTGTGCCAGAAAACAGAGAACCCCGCCGGACCTGACAGAACGTCCAGTGGCGACACCCAGCCCAAACGTAGCGTACGTCAACGAGCGTGC
Organism: Desulfovibrionales bacterium; assembly: GCA_038248065.1. Lineage (GTDB taxonomy): Bacteria > Desulfobacterota > Desulfovibrionia > Desulfovibrionales > Desulfovibrionaceae > Fundidesulfovibrio. The sequence continues at coordinate 178 of JBBRUD010000078.1, forward strand.
CGTAATCGTGCATAGGGGCGATGACGGTTCCAGGCGCTACTACCGCGACGACAACGGCAAGCTCTACTACGTTGACCAGAATGGCGCTGTCCACACCATTGAGAGAAATGCACGAGTACAGAGGGGAACAGCAGGGCTGTACTACATTGTAGACGATGATAATATCAGTTATTATACTGGCAATGACGGTCGTGTGTACTACCGTGACGTATCAGGAAGAGATGTTTACATTGAAGACAGTGGAGCAGGCCGAGTTATCGACCCCCTGCCCCTCTTGCGCGGCAACACGTACCCCAGGATCGAGCACGTACGAAGCTTGGAAACATGCAATGATGCATGGAGAAAATGCTCCAACAAGTGCAACGAGGGCATCGGATTGAACAGCAATGCAAGTTGTCTTGAGAATTGCGACAACCAAAGAGAGCAGTGTCTCACACCGTACTGAGGTTGTGATGTATCCTACAGACCATGTTTGCTGTAAATATATGGCATTAACAAATTACACCCGGAGTTCATCATGAAGAGTTTTACAAAGATTTCCTGTGCCCTGTCCATTATCGCAGTGTTGGGGTGTTCAGTTGCACCGGCAATGGCCATGCAACCCGGCACCACTGTGAGAGCCGGATTTTCCGGTCTTCCTTTGCGCTTCTGCCAGGGCATGTATGCCGCGGAACTGAAGAAACTGCCCATTGGCCAGCAACTCAAGGTTCTGTCTTATGATGTCATCGAAGGCTGGTCTCACGTTGAAGTCGTCGGCACTGGCGAGACAGGGTATGTTTCCAACCAGAACGTGTATTAACAAAGCATTCATTTGAATGTGGTTTATTGCATACTCGTAAAATATACGAGGTTTTGATCACAATAACATTGGAGATATTATGAAAAATATACGCCTTAAAAAGGCACGTCTTCTCTCGGCATTCTTGGCTATTGCCTTTCTCTTAATGTCAATCCCTGTCTCTGCAGCAAGGCTTGTTCCCAAAGTGGACAATTTCATATTGTTCCTGGACCACTCCAGCTCAATGAAGTTTTTCTACAAGGGTGTTCGCATTGTTGATTTGGGCGGTCAATCCAAGGTCGTACTTGCCAAGTCAGCGATGGTGGAATTCAACAATCTTGTCCCTGATCTTGGATACAAGAGCGGCGTGTTCACCTTTGCGCCCTTCAAGAAGTACGGTGCCATGGCTCCCTACAACAGAGCGGCAGTGGACAAGGCCATCGACCCAATCAGCATCGACTATGTACATTATGGCCGCATGACCCCCATGGGCCCTGGCCTGCAGAGCCTGGACACGGTTCTTGGCGGATTGTCCGGCAGAACCGCCGTGGTCATCTTCTCTGATGGCGACGAAAACCTGGGCCTTAATGCCGTAGCCGAAGCCAGACAACTGCAATCCAAGTATGGCGACAGGCTGTGTTTCATGGTGGTCAGCTTTGCCGACAGCAAACACGGCGAGGACACCCTGAAGCAGATCGCCGCCCTTTCCAGCTGCAACTGTTTCGTCAGGGGCGAAGACTTCCTGCGCAACCAGGCGGACCGCGTAGCCTTCATACGTTGCGGCCTCTACGAAGAGATGACTGATATGAGCGCCGAAACTGTGGTCTTCCGGTCCATCTACTTCGACTTCGACAAGTCCAACATCAAGCCCGAATTCGTCCCGGTACTGAACGAAGGCGTGGCCATAAGCCAGTCCAAGAACAACATGGCCGTGGTGCTTGAAGGCCACACGGATTCAGTCGGCACGGACAGCTACAACCAGCGTTTGTCCGAGCGTCGCGCCAACTCGGTGAAGGCCTACTTCGTCAAGAAGGGCGTCGCTTCCAACCGCATCAGCGCTGTAGGCTACGGCGAATCACAGCCGCGCGCCGACAACGCCACTGCTGAAGGCCGTAAGCTCAACCGTCGAGTGGAAATCAAGTTCAAGGCCATGCAGTAAACTCGCAGCAACTTGTTAAACCAGCCAAGCGGAGAACAGAAATGTCTCCGCTTGGCTCAACAGCTGGCACAATTAAAAACATGCTTTACTTAATAATTAACTTCGCAGCAACTTTAGCACCTGCTAAATGATTTAGCTTTACATTTTTTCAGCATGTTCGCCCAACGAAACATTCACTCCTAAAACTTTGGGCCGTCGTGATGGGCTTTGGAACAATGTCAAGTACAGGATATGTTTACTCAAACAAATTATTAAGCGTTGTCAATAAGGCGAACAGTGCAATGAGCATCATGACTCTAGACAATATACATTCGCGGCTAAGTTCAGGACAAGATCTGTAAGATTAAAATGTCATTGGCAAATAGAGTGTTTCTACTCTTAATCTCTCTATGATGCCAAATATTTTTAAAGACATGGTGGTTGTCGTTTAAGGGGGTACACGATGAAAGCTACTACAATTGTTGCCATTCTACTTATTGCCATAGGAGGAATTGTCCTTGGGTATCACAGCATTACCTACAAGACCCAGGAGAATGTTGTCGACCTTGGCCCGCTGAAAGTGACTACAGAAGCAACTCACACCTTCCCGTTGCCTCCTATCGTAGGAACGCTTGCGCTGGCTGGCGGCGTCATTCTACTTATAATCGGAAGGAAAAAGTCCTGAGTCGGAAATTGTTTTCAGCAACGGAAAGACTTAGTAACTATTTAACAATACGAGGAATTTATGAAAAGATTTAACTCTGTATACGTCTTTTTGATTGCATGCCTTTTCATTGTTGCTACATCATCAACATCTGCTCAGGCCGCTGAGGATCATCCCGCTCCAGATGTGAATGGCAATGTATGGATGAAGTCAACTGAGCAAGAGAAAAAGGCCTTCCTCTTCGGAGCTGGGAGCGCCATCGTACTTGAGTACCATATCAAAGAGAAACACTCTGAAGAACCATCCAGGTTTGTCAAGGGATGGGTTGACGGGTTGAAAGACATAAGCTGGACGGAACTCGCTAGCAAGTTAGACAGCTACTACAAAAACAACCCAGATAAAATGCAGAAGCATGTGTTTGAAGTCATTTGGCATGAGATTATTAAGCCCAACTTGAAAAGCTAAGGAGTTCGTTATGCAAAAAATTCTATTCTCTACGCTGATTCTTGCGTTTTTATCACTTTCAGCGTGTACAAATATGAATCAAACCCAACAAGGGGCAGTTTCCGGCGCTGCCATTGGGGCAGGTGCTGGCCTTGGGATCAGCGCCCTCACCGGGGGCAGCCTTGGCGCAGGTGCCCTTGTCGGCGGCGCGTTAGGAGGCGTCGCTGGTGGACTCTACGGGAATCAGCAACAGCAACAGTCTGGCAGAAGATACTAAACAACCAGTACAAACAGGAAAACAGTCAGGATGGGCATGATATAACTCCACTGTTTTCCATGACAATCTTTGACTCCTTTCCATGTGGACTGTCCGCATGAAAGCTTTATGATGATTATACATAACCCGACCTACCGGTCGGATAACGCTGGAGGAATTCATGGTTATTCATTCTCTCAATCACGGAACTCGCACATTCTTTGCCGCTTTGATTCTTATGGTTGCGCTGCTTTTCACCTTACCCTTCGCCGCACAGGCTCAACAGGAGAAGCCTCAGACAGTTCCTGAAAAATCGACACAACAGCGGACTGTGTCCCCGGAACAAGTGGAAAAACATATTGCCAGATTGCATGACCAACTTCAAGTCACCGCTCCTCAGGATGCGGCGTGGAAGGATTTTGCTCAGGTGATGCGCGACAACTCCAAACAGATGAACGCTCTTATTGATAAGTGGGCTCAGGGAGAAGGCAAAAGAACTGCTGTGGAGAATATGAAGGCCCAGAAAGAAATGGCCGATGAATATGCTCAGTCTCTTTCCAGGCTTATTCCTGTCTTGGAAACGCTCTACGCTTCCATGTCTCCTGAGCAGAAGAAGGGTGCAGACATGGTGTTCGAACATAAGAAAGTCCGCGGACCTCACAAGGGAAAGAATTCATAACGGGCATTCAAATCCAACCGCAAAATACGACCGCATTGACAATCCGCCTCAAGGAGCGGCATCATGAACAGAATATGGACAAAGTGCACAGCGCTGCTGGTAGCAATCTTTATAGTGGCAATGTTTGCCCTTGCTGTCGTCCCTGACCAGGCCAACGCCTACAAAGGAGACAACAATGACTATCGTGGGTACAATAACAACAAGCACAGAGATAATGGCCGCCATTGTGGTTGGGATAAAAAACGTACTGTTGTTCAACCAGGATATTACCACCAGCGAGCGTATTATCCACCTCCGGTGCACTACCCCCCTGCACCGCCTGCAGTGATTGTATCCCCGCCGTACCCAAACTTTAACATAGTTATTCCTTTGGGGCGTTGAGCATAAGTATTTTGAAAATCACCCGCCAAGAAGACATTATTCTTGGCGGGTTTATTGATATTTAACAATAATGCATACTACGCAGACAAAATTAAATGCTCTGTGCATATCAAATTTTATATTATTTGATTCTAGATTTATGGAGATGTCATGAAAAATACCACATTAACACCTCAAAGCGACACAAATACTTCCGTCAACATACCACAACATTTACGTTTCCATTGGCCCCATCTCCACCTTAGTCCAACATTCGGAAATGATTGGTTCGCACTCAAGGCGGAGGCTTTTGCACGTTTTTTTGGGACGCCAGTATTTCTTGGTGGACAATCGATTCTTGTTGCGGTTTGGATCGGTCTTAACGTTTCAGATTCCTTCAAATTTGACGTCTATCCGTTTATTCTGCTTAACCTTGCGTTCAGTCTCCAGGCTGCATATGCCGCTCCGCTCATCCTTCTTGCACAAACGCGGCAGTCCGACAGAGACAAGGCACACACTGAGGCCGACGCTCTTCATCGTGAAGACCTTGCCACGGCTGCCGAGCATCGGCAGATACTTGCCGAAAAGCAAGCCGCGCAGCTCATGGTTCTTGTACAGCAGAACACCCAATTGACTGAAATAGTGAAGAACTTAAGCCAGCACATTGAAGCACTGACCCTTGAGATGCGAGACAAAGTCATATCCCCGTCATCGCCTTGTATTCCTCCCCTGGATGTGACTAATAGCCCCTAGAGGCACTGAAATACGTGGCGGGAAGACACGGAATTAAATATCATTTTGGTCGGTTGTTACAGCCTTTTCCTTGGGGAGTCTTATGACAAACGATCTGCGTCGTAAAGCTGAGCAGCGTTCCGGTGTTTTGACTGCATCTCGTAATAACACTATTATGAGTGATGAGATGCGTGGCATACTTCAAGAACATGATGTTCATCTTGTAGAACTTGAATTACAAAATGAAGAGTTGCGGCGAATCCGTGATGAGTTGGATACTCTACGTGCCCGGTATTTTAATCTTTATGATCTTGCGCCTGTTGGATATGCCACCATGGACGAACACGGTCTGATCCTTGAGGCGAACGTCACCCTTTCCACCATGTTGGGCGTACCCAGAGGCACGTTTGTCGGCCAACCAATGGCCCAATTGATATTTGAAGGAGACCAGGACCGGTTTTACCTTTTGCGCAAACATCTCTGTGAAACCGGTGAACCTCTGCACTACGAACTGCGAATGTTGAGAAATGACGGTTCAGTGCTCTGGGCGGATCTGACGTCCGTTGCCGCACAGGACCCGGAAGGCTCCTCCGTTCGCCGGGTTGTGATAAGTGACATCAGTACACGCAAAGAGGCGGAAGAGGCGCTTCTCAGGGCGGGAGCACTTCAGCGAGCGATTTTCAACAGTGCCAATTTCTCGAGCATCGCCACGGACGCGAACGGGGTAATCCAAATTTTCAATGTCGGCGCGGAGCACATGTTAGGCTACTCCGCCGCCGAGGTGATGAACTCGATTACTCCTGCCGACATTTCCGACCCTAAGGAAGTGATCCTAAGGGCCAAGGCATTAAGCGCTGAGCTCGATACGCCAATCGCGCCTGGTTTCGAAGCTCTGGTGTTCAAGGCCTCACGCGGCATTGAGGACATCTACGAGCTGACCTATATCCGCAAAGATGGAAGCCGATTCCCGGCGGTTGTATCAGTCACGGCGCTACGCGACGATCAAGACGCCATCATCGGCTATCTGCTGATCGGCACAGACAATACAGCACGCAAGGTGATTGAGGCAGAGCAAATGATACTCGCTCAGAGCCTTCGCGACCACCAATTCTACACCCGCTCGTTGATCGAATCCAACATTGATGCGCTGATGACTACAGATGCATCCGGCATCATCACTGACGTTAACAAGCAGCTGGAGATGCTGACAGACTGCACGCGTGACGAGCTCATCGGTTCACCGTTCAAGAATTACTTCACCGACCCAGATATGGCTGGGATGAGTATCCAAATGGTGTTAAGCGAAAAAAAACTCACCAACTACGAGCTTACTGTTCGATCACGAGACGGTAAGGAAACAGGGTTGTCGTTCAACTTCACAACTTTCTACAACCGTGACAGGAAGTTGCAGGGTGTTTTCGCTGCTGCGCGCGATATCACCGAGCGCAAGCATACAGAAAAATTACGCGACCTGGTCGAGGGAATTATCCAGCATGACTTGCGTTCTCCAGCAAACAACGCAATAAATGTTGCTGCAATACTCTGCAAAGATACAAATATAACACCAGTACAGCGTCAACTTTTAACTCTTATGGAAACTGCAGGGAAACAAATGTTGGACACTCTAAACCGATCTTTGGATTTAATAAAGATTGAATCAGGACAATACCAGTACGTGCCTCAGTCCATTGACTGTTTGCATCTCACGCGTGAAGTAGCTGAAAGCCTCCTCGGCATGCCACAAAACAAACACGCCGTTCTGGATGTTCTTGTGAATGGTGTCCTCCCAGAGACTGATGCAAGTTTTCCCTGCATGGGACACCCTGATCTGTTGCGCGCAGCAATCTACAACTTTACGAAAAACGCCTTAGAGGCTTCACCAAAAGGGGATGCCGTACACGTTAATATCGTCTCCGATACGGACTTGCGCATCGAGATACGAAATAAAGGGGTCATCCCCCTCGACATCCGCGACCGGTTTCTTGAAAAATATGCCACTTCAGGCAAGACATTCGGAACAGGACTTGGCACCTACTCTGCAAAAATGATGATTGAGGCTCAGGGGGGCAGCATTGAGATGCAGACTTCGGATGAAATGAACGAAACGTTTATCACGGTTCATATTCCGACGGACTCAGTTTTGGAGTGCTAGGAAAACCGGTTGAGCGAGTTCTGCTCCGTCAACATTCATCTTTGCTATGGTGCTCATTGCGCTCGGCCACGTTCGTCCATGCGGGGTGGAGCTTGAGCACTAAGTCGCCGTTCTGCGCCGATAGAAACTCCCTTGCCCCAGGCAAGTGCCCTCATGCCTAAACACATGAGGACACCGTTGATACAGTTAGTCGGCGTACTTAAACTCGGGCATTGCCTTGACGGCTTCTTTGGTTGCGCCAGGCAACATTACACGCTTGGTAACAATCTTGAACTGATTGACCGGGATGACCACATCGTGCGTCGCGATTCCCAGGAAGCCGCCGGAGCTGACGATGGCGTAGGACATGGACTTCTCTGGAGTCACGATAATATCTTCTATGACGCCCACTTTTTCGTTAGCATCGTTGAAGACATCTTTGGACATGATGTCTTTCTTGATGCTCCAGCCTTTGGCGAGAACTTTGATTTGATCGGCATGGACACCTATCGTTCCAGCAACTGGCGGGGATTGCGCCAATGCGACACCCGCAATCATAGAAAGAGACAGAACCATACCCACGAGAAAAGGCTTCATTGCACACTTCATAATCCACTCCCTTGTTAAAAATTTTTGACTTAAAGTACTCTTGTAGTCACACAAAGCGTGCTGAATTCCATTAAATCATACAAATGTACGACAATATTGACCGCCATAACAACGTTGGCGAGACACCTCTGCGGCCTTAAAACTGAATAACAACCGTGGTGACTCCCTAACGTAGCACCAGAACGGAGCATGTAGCATGACTGACAACCTTGTTTGCCACGCTGCCAATTAAAAAGCGGTCAAGGCCTGTTTTGGCTCTGCTGCCCACTATGATCAGGTCAACACGTTCTTGCTCCGCATAATTCAATATGCTGTCTGCCGGAGAGGATCCGCTTTCAAGCACTTCGGTAGCGTGGACTCCCTTGGCCTGAGCCTTCTCCAAGGCGACGTACAAATTCCTTTGTGATTGATCGCGCACTTTTTCTCCAAGCCCAAAAGCGATTCCATCACCAAAGTCGAGAATCTCCTCTGCAACCGTGTAGAATATGCACTCAGCTTGAAATAATTTGATGAGATCCAATGCACGTTCCACGACGAAAACTGACTGTGCAGAGATGTCGATGGCGACGAGTATTTTCATATCATAATTCTCCTTATGCTAAAAACTTCAATCTGCCTAGATTTTCAATTTTGCATTACCAATTCTAGCAATATTACACACTACAGATACTATTTTTGCAAACTGCAACTAAATTTAATTGAGTTATCTTAAATAGTTCAATATCTATGTTCACAAAGTATACACTTTGCTGGCATTAATTCGTTCAACGATTGAACAGCAACATGGCTATACATAAACATCTCGCCGCAAACTCAAATCACAATCTAACATCATGGCCTACTTTTGCATAGCCATTTCTTAACATTAGTTCTTACTCACAGATATTTTCCGAATGGAAACGCTTGTAAGACTCTAATATTACAACACATAAACATAATGTTGTTAATGAAATATCACTGGAGATGCCTAAGTTAGGTGGGAACGTAGCGATTTCGTGATCACCACTCTGGCGTTCAACGCCGAGATGGCAAGAGAAAACAGCGCAACAGCGATGGAATGGCCCCGCCCCTCCTAAAGGGGTAAGGATGAAATGTCCGTCAACATCCCTTTGAAGAGGCCATCCCATCGCTGCCAAGGGAGGCTCGCAAAATGGGGAGAGCGGAGGGAATACCCGAGTTTTGCGCGTGGGCAATGAAGGGTCGCGGAATGAACTGGGGGCGGTGGGCTCTTTGTAGGAAAAGCTGGAGCCGCATAAGTGCCGAATATCTTTGGTTGCGCATTCTCCAATGCATGGTAAGTGAAGAAAGAATTATGAACCGTTACAAAAGTCGTAAGGCGAACCCATGAGCATCATGTCCAACCGCTGGTTTAAATGGATTGTTCTTCTAGTCGTAATCCTCGGCGTTGCCTGGGGCGTCTGGCGCCTGCTTCACAAGCCAACTGACAACCTGCTCGCTCAGGGCAACGGTCGCATCCTGGCGACGGAAATCGATGTCGCCGCCAAGACCGCCGGGAGGGTTGACCGCATAGAGGTCAATGAGGGTGATCTGGTGAAGGAAGGCGATGTGGTCGCCTACATGGACATGAAGTCCGTTGAGGCCCAGCTCAACCAGGCCATCGCTCAGGCGGAAAGCGAAAGAAATTCGAAAGAAGCGGCTCTGGCGCTGGTGGCCCAGCGTGAGGCGGATATCGCTGCGGCGCAGGCCGTGAACATTCAGCGGCAAAGCGAACTGGATCTGACCAACAAGACCAATGGCCGTATGCAGACTCTTTTTGCCAAGCACGCGATTTCAGCCCAGGAGGCCGACGAGAGCGCCTCGCGGGTGCATAACGCCGTAGCCAGTCTGCATGCCGCCAGCGCCCAGATCGTGGCTTCCGAGGCGGCGGTGAAAGCCGCCAAGGCACAGGTCGACCATGCCCAGGCCGGAATCGACGCGGCCGATGCGTTTGTCGAGCGCCTGCGCACGGAAAAGGAAGATTGTGTGCTCCGCGCGCCGCGTGCCGGCCGGGTGCAGTATCGCATTGTAGAACCCGGCGAGGTGGTGGCTGGCGGTGGCAAGGTGGTGAGCCTGGTGGATTTGGGTGATGTCTACATGACCTTTTTCCTGCCGGAAATGGCTGCAGGGCGTGTAGCCATGGGCAGCGAGGTTCGAATCGTACTGGATGCGGTTCCCCAGTATGTCATCCCGGCACAGGTGTCCTACGTGGCCACAGTGGCCCAATTCACGCCCAAGGAAGTTGAAACGCAAAGCGAACGTCAGAAAATGATGTTTCGCGTAAAGGCCCGCATCGACCCTGAACTCCTCAGCCAGTATTCCAAGTATGTAAAGACGGGGTTGCCAGGAATGGCCTATGCGCGTCTGGACGCCAACAAGCCGTGGCCCGAAAAACTGCAAGTCAGGTTACCGGAAGTGAAGAAGTGACCCCGGACGGCCCCCCAAAGGGCCACACGGCCCAACCGGCGGTGGTCCGCCTTGTGGGGCTTAGCCACCGTTATGGCAAGTCCCTGGCGGCCGATGATGTCACCCTGGATATCCCTTCCGGCTGCATGGCCGGTTTCATTGGTCCTGACGGAGTCGGAAAATCGACATGGCTGGGCCTTATCGCCGGAGCGCGGAAGATCCAAAGCGGCAGCGTGGAGGTATTGGGCGGGGACATGGCGGACCGACGGCATCGCGAAGCAGTCCTACCGCGCATAGCCTACATGCCCCAGGGGCTGGGGAGGAATCTCTATCCCACCTTGTCCGTTTCCGAGAACATCGATTTCTTCGGCCGCCTGTTCGGCCAGCCCCGCTCGGAACGCAAGCGGCGCATCGCAGACCTTCTGGCCACCACGGGCATGGCCGCCTTTGCCGACCGTCCGGCCCAGAAACTGTCCGGGGGAATGAAGCAGAAGCTCGGCTTGTGCTGCGCTCTGGTCCATGATCCTGATCTGCTGATCCTCGACGAGCCGACCACTGGCGTCGACCCGCTGTCGCGGCGGCAGTTCTGGGCGCTGATCGACCGCATCCGCGCGAACCGTGCCAACATGAGCGTCCTTATCGCCACCGCGTACATGGAGGAAGCCGAGCAGTTCGATTGGCTGGTGGCCATAGACCAGGGAAAGACGCTTGCCACCGGTTCCCCCGAGGAACTGCGCAAACATGCGGGTGCCGAGACGCTGGAAGCGGCTTTTCTGGCCATGCTGCCGGAAGAGAGACGGAGCGGTCATCACGAGCTGGTGGTTCCGCCGCTCACCGCCGGGGAGGTGGTGATCGAAGCCAAAGGGCTGCAGATGCGCTTCGGGGATTTCATCGCCGTGGAGGATGTGAACCTGAGCGTTCAAAAGGGCGAGATATTTGGTTTTCTCGGCTCCAATGGCTGCGGCAAGTCCACCACCATGAAGATGCTCACCGGCCTGCTGCCGCCGACACGGGGACAGGCCGTGCTGCTTGGCCAGGCCGTTGACGCCAAGAATATTGAGACGCGCCGACGGGTCGGCTACATGTCCCAATCCTTCTCGCTCTATAACGAGCTGACGGTGCGGCAGAACATGGAACTCCACGCCCGCCTGTTTCATCTGCCCGACGACGAGGCAGCCGAACGGATCACCGCGCTGGCCAAGCGTTTCGACCTTGCCGCCATGATGGACAGGCTGCCCGTGCAATTGCCGTTGGGCATCCGCCAGCGGTTGCAATTGGCGGTGGCGGTGCTGCACGGTCCCGCCGTGCTGATACTGGACGAACCCACTTCCGGCGTGGACCCGGTGGCGCGGGACCGATTTTGGGAGATGATCATCGATCTGTCCCGCAAGGACGGCGTGACAATCTTCATCAGCACCCACTTCATGAACGAGGCCCAGCGCTGCGACCGGATCTCGCTGATGCATGCGGGCAAGGTGCTCGACTGCGACACGCCAGCCGCGTTGATCGCCAAACGCGGCGCGGACAGCCTGGAAGAAGCGTTCATTTCTTTCCTGGAGGAAGCCTCGGGGATATCCAAGGACGGCGGCGATGCCGACCAGGCTGCGCTGCAAGCCCTCGCCAGTCCGGCCGCCAACGCCGTCCATCCCCGCCCGGCTCTGTTCAGCCTTTCCCGCCTGCTGAGCTTCAGCGCCCGGGAGATGCTGGAACTGCGGCGCGACCCGATACGCCTTTCCCTGGCCGTGCTCGGCAGCCTGCTTCTGATGCTGGTCATGGGGTACGGAATCAACATGGACGTGGAAAACCTCTCCTACGCCGTGCTGGACCTGGACCAAAGCATAGCCAGCGACACTTACACGCTCAATATCGCGGGCTCGCGATATTTTTCCCAAAAACCCCCGTTTACCAACCATGCGGACATGGACCGGCGCATGCGCTCTGGAAATCTGGCCATGGCCATTGAAATTCCACCAAATTTCGGGCGCGATCTGGCCCGCGGGCAGCCTCCTGAGATCGGCGTCTGGCTGGATGGCGCGATGCCCATGCGCGCTGAGGTCGCTCGCGGCTACGTACTCGGCATGCATGCCTCCCTGCTTGCCTCAGCTCAGGGAGGCTCCTCCGGTTTGAGCACCATCGAGGTACGCTACCGCTACAATCCCGAGATGAAGAGCATCGTGTCCATGGTCCCGGCGGTGATTCCGCTGATGCTGGTGTTCATCCCGGCCATGCTCACGGCCCTTGGCGTGGTTCGGGAGAAAGAGTTGGGATCCATCCTGAATGTCTACACCACGCCGGTCACCAAATTCGAGTTCCTCATCGGCAAGCAGTTACCCTACATCGCCTTGTCACTGTTCAGCTTCGCGTTGATGTTTCTGGTGGCGATCACTCTGTTTCAGGTGCCCTTCAAAGGGAGCCTGCTGACGATTTGCGCCGGGGCCCTGCTCTACGTGACGGCCACCACCGGCTTCGGCCTCCTGACGTCGACCCTCACCGATAGCCAGATCGCGGCCATAGCGGCCGCATCCATCTCCACACTGCTTCCGGCGATCCAGTTCTCCGGGCTTATGGACCCAACCTCGTCCCTGGAGGGTCTCGGGGCCTGGATCGGGGCCATCTACCCGACCACGCATTTCCTCGACATCAGCCGGGGAACCTTCTCCAAGGCGCTTGGCTTCGCCGACCTGACCGGATCATTTATTCCCTTGTTGATAGCCGTGCCCGTGCTGACGCTGGCGTCGATCATTCTTTTGAAAAAACAGGCTAAGTAAGCGGAGCATGGCTATGAATACACGATTCGGCAAACTTCAGAACATCTACAACCTCGGGCTCAAGGAGTTTCGAACTCTCCTTGGCGACAAGGTAATGCTGTTCCTGATCTTTTTCATGTTCACGGTTTCCATCTACGCAGACGCCAAAGCCAAGCCCGAAAGCCTGAACCGGGCGTCGGTGGCCGTTGTGGATGAAGACCGGTCGCAGCTTTCCAGTCAAATCATCACGGCCATGCAACCGCCTCAGTTTCTCGTCCCGGAGCGTATCAACCTGGCGGACATGGATAAGGGCATGGACTCAGGACGGTTCACCTTCGTCCTGGACATCCCGCCCTACTTCCAGCGCGACGTTCTGGCAGGGAAGCAGCCGTCGGTGCAACTCAACGTCGATTCCACGCGCCTGAGCCAGGCGCAGACAGGCACGGGCTACATCCAAAATATCATCAGTGACGAGGTCCGGGCCTTTGTGCGACGCTATCGGGCTGATGCCAGCCTTCCCATTGATATCATCACAAGGGTGCTGTTCAACCCTAATCTCAAGGCGTCCTGGTTCTCCGCCATCACCGCCATCATAAACAACGTCACCATGCTTGGCATACTGCTGACCGGGGCCGCGCTGATCCGTGAAAACGAGCATGGAACCATTGAGCACCTGCTGGTCATGCCGGTGACGCCCCTGGAGATCATGCTGTCCAAGATTTGGTCCATGGGGCTTGTCGTCCTGCTGGCCTCCACGTTCTCGCTACAAATCATCGTCAGGGAGCTTCTTGGCGTGACGGTGAACGGTTCCCCGGTTCTTTTCGGACTGGGCACCCTGCTTTACCTGTTTGCGGCGGCCTCCATCGGCATATTCATGGCGACGCTGGCCCGCAGCATGCCCCAGTTCGGCCTTATGGCCATCCTGGTGCTCCTGCCTCTCCAGATTCTTTCGGGGGCGACCACCCCGCGTGAAAGCATGCCCGAAGCCATTCAATGGTTGATGATTTTCGCGCCCACCACACACTACGTCAGCCTGGCCCAGGCAATCTTGTTTCGAGGTGCCAGCCTGGGGATGGTCCTGCCCCAGTTCGCCCTGGTGGCGGCAATTGGCCTTGGTTTCTTCTTTCTGGCGCACCACCGCCTGCGCCGCATGATCGGAGCGATGCAATGAGCTTGAAGGGTGGCTCACATCGTGAGACGAGGCTGAACACCGCCTCCACGATCTGACCGCGAGGGCGTCTTCCTGTTCCCGAGCGGCCTCTCTGGCCTGGGACTCAAGCTCCGCTTTGGCGCGCCGGATCAGGGCCAGGCGCTCTTTGGCGCTGTCGATCTTGGGCAGGCCGTCACCGGAGTCGTCGCAGAAGCGGTTTGAGGTCCGGGTTCACCACGACGTCGGCGAGAAACCGGGCCAGGTGCTGCTGGGAAAGCCCGTCGTCAAGATTGGGTGGCAAAAGAAGCAAAGGTGGGGACCTTCTGCCGGTCTGCTGTGCATGGGGCACATACGCCAGTATCACAGATCATCAGGACGAACTGACGACATGGACCTTGCCTTAATGGACTCCGTGAAGCCCACCGGCAGTGAATTCAGTAGAGCCAAAGGGGACATGCCTCGAAAGTCTCCACTGGCGGCTTTGAGACGCTCCGGCCTGGGGCGTCTGGTCATGGCGCGAATCCCTGAGACAGGGGGCGCTTGGCCGGAGCCAGAGGCTGGTCATCCAGGCTGCATGCCGAGGTCAGCGGGCAGTCGGCTTCAGAGCCGTCCTGATGGGCGTCGCCATGCACGCTGCACAGGGCTTGCTCCACATGCGCATAGATGTGATCCCAGCCAATTTTATCCAACAAGCCGCTGCGGCTCATGATGGCCAGAACCGCATCGTTGACCCCTACCATGGAAATGTCCACGCCTCTGCTGCGGCAACGATCAACGACCAGGGACAACGCATCTTCGCCGGTTGCATCCATATCGTTGATGCCTTTGGCAACCAGGAGGATGTGCTTCAGCTGCTTTTTCGATTGCACTCTGGAGGTGATGGATTCGTCCAACAAACTCGCATTGGCGAAAAAGAGCGGGCCGTGGAATTGGACCACATCCACATAGGGGCACAGCTCCAACCCGTAGAGGGTGGCATCCCGCAGATCGCCTTTTCCGGTTCGAGCAAGAGAACTCACCGTAGGCCGCATGTTGCGGTAGAGAAAGACTCCCACGGACAAGGCCACGCCGATCAGGATGCCCTTGTCCAGGTGCGGGGCGAAGACCAGAGTTGCCAGAAAAGTGATGATCGAGATGAGGCCGTCATACCAGGCCACCCTCCAGGAATGCACGAAGCTGGACGGGTGGATAAGCCCCGTGACCGCCATCATGATTATGGCCGCCAAGGTGCACTGGGGCAGGTAGTAGAGCAACGGCGTGAAGAACAGCAGGACCAGGACGACCAGGGCACTGGTGAACACGCTGGAGAACCCGGTCTGTGCTCCGGCCTGCATGTTGACGGCAGAGCGGGAGAAAGAACCGGAAATGGGATAACTGTGGCTGCATGCACCCAGAATGTTGGCCAGGCCCTGGCCGATCAATTCCTGGTTCGGGTCCAGATTCTGGCCGGTTTTGGCGGCTATGGCCTTGGCGATGGAAATGGCCTCCATGAATCCCAGCAGCGCGATAATGGCGGCATAGGGCAGCAGCCTGGCCATGACGGCGAGATCCAATTTCGGGATGGCCAGGCTCGGCAAGCCGCTTGGCACGGTGCCTATCACGCTGCCGCCGCCGATCATCGTCAGGTTTGCCTGGTCCAGAGCCTTGCTCCCGACCTTGATACGCCATGTGCGGCCGTCGGTATGCCCTTGGCCCACAACCATATTCAACGGGTGGAATGTGGTGGTGCCATCTGGACTCACGACGCCTGTAAACAACATGGAGCGCAGCTTTGTTCTGGCGTCCCTGGCCTTGATCTGGACGAAGTCCATTTCCAGGGCTAGGCGGCTCAGTTCGTATTCGTCTTCCACCACGACAATTTGTTTATCATGGGCCTTGGCCGCTTCCATGGCCGTGGTCATTGCCGTTCGCGCGGCAGCCAGACTGGCCTGGGATTCCATGGCCTGATTGTAGCCCAAGATGCCGACGCTGGCCCGGGGATCGTTCAGTTGCTGGGCGGCCACAGTGACGTTGTGCTCGAATCCGGTAGCCCATGCGATACAGGTGGTCAGGGCCACGGCAACAAGCACGTTCGGAATGCGCGGAGCAAAGCGTTTGAGCAGGAACATGACGGCAAGTGCGAAGATGCCAAGCGCGAAAGTCGGCCAGTGGGTGTAGACCCTGGCGGCCGTGAACAGATTGAGGATGGTATCGTAGTGGTGTTCGGCATTGTCCACGGATACCCCGAACAGCTTGGAAAGCTGGCTGGTGGCGATGATGATGGCCACGGCGTTTGTGAATCCAGACACCACGGGGTGAGAGAGAAAATTGACCACGAGCCCTAGGCGCAGAACGCCCAGGGAAAGCTGGAACACACCGACCACCAGGGCCAGAAGCACTGCGTAGGCTATGAAACTCTCGCTGCCAGCCGTGGCCAGGGGTTCCAAGGTCGCGGCAGTCATCAAGGAGACCACGGCCACCGGCCCCGTGGCCAACTGACGGCTGGAGCCGAACAGCGCGGCGACAAGCGGAGGCAGAAACGACGCATACAGACCGTAATGCGGGGGGAGGCCGGCCAGTTGGGCGTAAGCCATGCTTTGCGGAATGAGGACAAGGGCCACTGTCAGTCCGGCCGTGAAGTCCATTTTCAGGCGCGCGGTTGAGTAGGTCTTAAACCAGCCGAGGAAGGGAAAGACTTTCAATGCAAGCGTGGGCATGATTTTCACTCCAAATATAATTGAAAGTCCCTTACCCCTATAACACTATATCCTCTTTTTGTTTAGAACTATTTTACTTTTTGTCCGTTTGTTTCAATTCTTGAAATATCTGGCTTACCCGCCAAAATGCAAACAGAACGCGTCCGACTCATTCTTCATCTGGAACAGGCCCAATTGACCTACTCGGCTCTTTTCGTACCAGCTGAAACTTGAGAAGGTGGTTCCCGACGACAAAGAGGGAGCCATGAGGAAGTCACGATTTTCGGAAGAGCAGATGGTGGGCATCCTGCGAGAAGCTGACCGCGATCCGGTGCCCCAAGTTGCCAAGCGGCACGGCATCAGCGAGCAGACGATTACACATGGCGTCAGCGTTTCAGCGGCATGAACGCCGATGACGTGAAGAAGCTTCGCCAGTTGGAGCAGGAGAACGGCAGGCTGAAACAGCTGCTGGCCGAGCGGGACCTCGAAATCGAGGTGATGAAGGAAATAGCCGCAAAAAAATGGTCGGCGCACCCGTCCGCCGCCAGCAGGTGACGTCCGCACTGAAGCACAGGCTGTCACAACACAGGGCGTGTGGGCTTTTGTCCACATCCCGCTCGACGCTGCACTATGAGTCGCGAATGGACGCCCGCGACGGGCCGTTGCTTGCCGACAGGAGCCAACGAGTTATGGGCCTATGATTTCGTGTGCGATGCCTGCGCCAATGGCCAGCAATTGAAATGCCTCACGATTGTGGACGAATACACCCGCGAGTGCCTGGCCATCGACGTGGCTGGAAGCATTCGTTCCGCGCGGGTGATCGAAGTGCTGGCGCGCCTTGCCAGCGAGCGGGGGGCGCCGCGCTATCTGCGCTCGAACAACGGGCCGGAGTTTGTATCCAAGGCGCTGCTGCGCTGGGCTACGAACGAATCGCTGGGCATCGCCTTGATCGACCCCGGCAAGCCCTGGCAGAACGGGATGGTCGAGAGCTTCAACGGGAAGTTCCGGGACAAGTGCCTGTCCATGGAGTGGTTAGCTCCAGGGTGGAAGCCAAAGTCGTTATAGAAGACTGGCGTAGACTCTACAACGAGGTCCGCCCCCACTCAAGCCTGGGAAAGATGACCCCAAAGGCGTATGCCCGCATGATCGGGAACAACCTGAACCAGGGGGCCACCCTCAAGAATTGAGTGGTCCGAAGAAACCCGGCAGGTCACCTCCGGTGAAACGAGATCGTGGGTTATCTTTTTCGAAAATGCGTTTTTCGCGGATCTGCACTGTACGGATTGAGAGCTTTCAGGCCCGGCTGGAGCCGGGCCTGGAGCTCATTCGGGGGTTATTTTGCAGAAAGGATGGACTTGACCAATGTATCAAAGCTGCCGTCGGCCTTCATCTGGGCCAGGGCGGCGTTGAACTTGGCCAGAATCTCGCTTTTGTTTGCCGACTTGTTGAATGCCAGGAAGGACGGAGAGCTGGAGAGAGGCGTCGCCAGCGCGACAACGGCCTTGGCCGTCTCCGGGGAAGCCATGTTGATGTCGCCCGACTCGCGCACTGCAAGCACGGCATCGATCCGACCAGCCGCCAGTTTAGCGAAATTCTGCCCATCCCCCTCGGCCTCGTCTATGGTGATTTTTCCGGCCTTGGCAGCAGCGTCGAAATCGTCGCCGTAGGACCAGCCCCGCAGGACGCCGATCTTTTTGCCCGTGAGGGAAGCCACGTCGGTAAACGCAAATTCAGCGCCCTTGCGCGCGTAAACCTGGATCACTTCGTCGAACAGTTTGTCGGAATAGTCATATTTCTTGAGACGCTCATCGTTTTTGTAGATGCCCCCGACACCGGCCTTGCCTTCGTCAATCGCCGCTATGGCCCTCTTCCAAGGCACGGCTTCCATCTCCAACGGGATGCCCATTTTCTTGAAGGCTTCTCCCAGAAGAGCCGGATAGACGCCCATGACCTTGCCCTCGCCGCCGTACATGAAGGGGGGATTGCTTAAGTCGAGCATGACCGGTTCGGCCAGGGCCGGAACGCACAAGGACATGAAAAGGCTCAGGCACAACAAAAACGTGCGAACTACATACGCCGACATGAAACTCCTCCCATGTTTACGTGCTTGGTACGGCAACATTTGCCAAGAAACGCAGCACGCCGTCAGACCTCCTGCGGCGTGAGAGTCATGCCCTGAGACGCCTCTCGCGGTATTCCGTCACTCGCGCTGAGCTTTTCGAGGTCCGCGCCAGAGGCAAGGTGGCTGAGAAAACTCACGGCTGCCACCCTCCAGGGGCACACGTGAACGTACCCAAGGATTTCTACTGATACAGCCGCAAGCGTGTTACTTTTTGGCTACGACAAAAAACTAGCCTCCTGCCGCAGGAGCACAGCTATCCCCCCTCGTTCTCCGTTCCTGGCGGCGAGGACGCAGGCTAACACCACGTCCAGCCTTTTTTGCAGGTATGGCTGGCCCGTCCTTGGGCGTCTGTCAGGAATCCCCCAAAATACATAATTGTAATACCCTTATCGCGCCGTTGACACATATCATTGCCTACCAAGAAATCAGTTCGCTCTCGCTCGCCCACCGGGTGGCAAGCCGTCATTATGACAATATGGGCTGACATGATGGCTGAAGTAGGCAGAAAGAGTCCATTCCTCAACGTGGTCAAAGACTTCATGTGGAGTTTTCGCCTCTGCCGCTGCACCGTGTTCCAGTCGTACCCACCAAACCAACGAACAACACCGGGGTGAATCATGAAACGCCTTTGCTTATTGCTCCTTATGCTCCTGCTCTCTGCCTCCCTGGCCTGCGCCGCTGAACTGCGCATCATCACGGAAATCGCGCCCCCACTAAACTACACTGAGGACGGCACGGAAACGGGCAAACTCACCGGCCAGGCAGCGGAGATCGTGAAGGAGGTACAAAAACGCATTGGCGACGCCACGCCTATCGAGGTCATGCCCTGGGCAAGAGGATACAGCCTGGTGCAGAGCGAACCGAACGTGATGCTTTTCTCCACCACCCGCACCGAAGCGCGTGAGGGATTGCTCCAGTGGGTTGGCCCGGTCCGCGCTCCGGCGTGTCAGGTTGATAGCCGGAAATCAAAACGCAATGCGTATCGCCGAGGAGAGTGCCGTGTCCCATAAAAAATCCATATCTTCATACTCCGTCGGAGTTTTCCTCAATGCGGCCCTTGTGCTGGTGACTACCACTATCCTCTTCGCCTTCGGGGTCTACAATTACCATGAACGCTCCGTCATCGCGTCCACAGAGTTGAACGATAGTGCCCAACGTGTTGCGAACCGCCTGGCCAAGAGCGCGGTCCAGGCCATCTGGAATATGGACGCCAAGCAGGCCCAAGAGGCGCTTCTCTCGGAAATGGACGCCAAGCAGGTCCAATCGTTGGTCATCCGGGAACCGGACGGAGTGAATACTCCACCGCCTGAAGGCGGTGGCTTCATTTAACAGCTAAAGCTGGAGGGATCGGCTTGCAGCCGATTATCCTTGGTCATCCCCTTCAACTTTGAAGCCATCGTCACTATTAACGTCCTGACTCTCAATGTAC
>JBBRUD010000079.1:0-20252 GCA_038248065.1 Desulfovibrionales bacterium
ACCATCCAGCAAAACGCCAGCGCCTCTGAAGAATTGGCCTCCACTGCCGAAGAGCTTTCCAGCCAGTCCGAACAGTTGCAAGCCACCATAGCCTTCTTCCAGACCAGCGGCCAACAAAGCGGCAGAGGGCAGCGCTCCCTGACGTCCCAACGATCTGCCGCTGTACCCAAAGTCAAGAAATCCTTGGGTTCTGCCGACAAAGCACGCCCCGGTGGAGCGCGCATCAGCCTACAGGGCGATGAATCCGATGCGGAGACCGACCGCCGCTTTGAAAGCTTTTAATGACGCCCAGCCCCCGTACGAAGGCGGACGGGGGCTGGGCCTTGCAACCTGACACTTTCAGCCTGCCCATACGGCTCGCACACAAAAAGTTCGACATTGCCACAACGAACGGTGCATAGTCGGTACGATGCGTCTGAGCGGGTTTAACGAAAGGCGAATTCTGTTTTTCATGCCCACGAAACTACGGAGGGCCCAATGAAGCTCAACGACTTTAAAATCCGTACCAGACTATTTTTTCTGGTATGTACAGCCTTGTTCTTTCTGTTATTCTTGGGATATTATGGAATTTACAATGTATCTACAATTAATACTTCCGTAGGAATTCAGCTTGGAAAGGCTGAAAACGTTAAAAAAGCAGTTGACCAAGCTCGTTCTGCACAGGTTTCATTTAAAAAACAGGTGCAAGAATGGAAAGACATTCTTATTCGTGGGAATGACCCTGAAAACTTGAAAAAGTATACGGCTCTATTACAATCTGACCATGCAGCAGTACTTGCAAGCCTGAAAGAGTTAATAGCCACACTGCAACAGCTCGGTCTTTCAACCGATGAGACACAAAAGGCCATTTCAACCCACGTCGCTTTATACGAAAAATATACGACTGCTTTGAAATCCTTTGATGTCTTGGACGACTCCACAGGCAAGAAACTTGACAAACTCGTCGCCGGCATAGACCGGGAGCCGACACAAATGCTCGACAGCATCGTCGATGCGATCAGTGCTGCCGGTGAAAAAGTCCACAAGGAAAGCCTTGCGGAAGCGGCTGCCTTGTACGCAGACGTTAAGATGATGTTCATTGCGGGGATAGCCGTTGCGTTGATCGTTCTGTTCGTCTTTTCCCTGGTGATCATTCGCACGATAACCGGCCCGCTCCTCAAGAGCGTCGTGTTCGCCAAGGCCATTGCCAAAGGTAACCTTGCGGCCCGCCTTGATGTCACCGGGACGGACGAGGTGGGGGAGCTAGCGGATTCCATGCGCAGCCTGGCCGAAGCCGAACAACGGATCGCGGAGGTCGCCGGACAAATTGCCCTTGGCAACCTCAATGTGGAAGTAACCCCGCGCTCCGAACAGGACACTTTGCTCCTCGCCATGGGAACACTCCTGGCAACTGAAAAAGAAGTCGCCGCCGTCGCGAAGAAACTGTCACTTGGCGACCTCCGAGTCAAAGTGAAAAAACGCTCCGAACAGGACGTGCTCATGGACTCCATAGCCTCGCTGATCGAGGCCGAGACCCTCGCCACAAAAATCACGAAGACACTGTCCCAGGGCGATCTCCGGGTAACCGTCTCCAAACGTTCCGAACATGACGTCATGCTTGAAGCGCTGGGCAGCATGGTTGAGACGCTTTCGAATGTGGTCATCGAGGTGCAGTCCGGCACGGAAAACGTGGCTGCGGGCAGCGAACAGCTGGCCGCCTCCGCCGGGGCCATCTCCCAGGGCGCTACGGAACAGGCCGCCGCAGTGGAAGAATCCTCCGCCTCCATGGAAGAAATGAGTTCAAGCATTCAGCAGAACGCCGACAACGCCCGCCAGACGGAAGCCATCGCGGTCAAATCGGCGGCGGATGCCAAGGAATCTGGCGAGGCGGTGACCATGACCGTATTGGCCATGAAAGAAATCGCCGGTCGTATCTCCATCATCGAAGAGATCGCCCGCCAGACAGACCTGCTGGCCTTGAACGCCGCCATCGAAGCTGCCCGGGCGGGTGAACACGGCAAGGGATTTGCGGTAGTGGCCTCCGAGGTCCGCAAACTTGCCGAACGCAGCCAGCAAGCCGCCGCCGAAATCACCAAGTTGGCCAAGGACAGCACCTCCGTGGCCGAAAAGGCGGGCAGCCTGCTGACCCAACTGGTGCCCAACATCCAGAGGACCGCCGAGCTTGTGCAGGAAATCAGCGCTTCCAGCGCGGAACAGAGCAGCGGCGCAGGCCAGGTGAACAAGGCCCTGCAACAGCTCGACCAGACCATCCAGCAAAACGCCAGCGCCTCTGAAGAACTGGCCTCCACGGCTGAAGAGCTTTCCAGCCAGTCCGAACAGCTCCAGGCCTCCATCGCCTTCTTCCAGGTTGAGAGCGTACGCGGTATGAAGAAGCAGTACGCCCCATCTCAAAGGGCCGTAACTCCAGCGCGGCAGTCCAAGGCGTTGCCTGCTGGCAAGCCCCGGCCAAAGGGCGCGCGCATCAGCCTGGCTGACGCGGATACCCACGACGACAGCCACTTTGAGAGTTTTTAAAGCCCTCTTCTTACCAGCAAGGAGCACTGTATGTCCGATACTGATACCCACGGCACGGAACGATTCCTGACCTTCACCCTGGCCCAGGAGCTGTTCGCCATCACCATCACCTCGGTGCGCGAAATTCTGGATATGGCGGAAATCACCCGGATTCCGCAAATGCCTCCGGCTGTTCGAGGCGTGGTAAACGTGCGGGGCATGGCCGTGCCGGTCATCGATCTGAGGCTGCGCTTCGGTCTGGAAGAGGCGGAGCGCACCGTGAACACCCGAATCATTATCGTGGAATTCCGCGTCGGCGACAGCACCACCATCCTGGGGGCCATCGCCGATTCCGTGAAGGAGGTGCTGGAACTCGATACCACCAGCATCGACCCTCCCCCGGCCATGGGCACGGCTGTTAACACCGCTTTTCTGCGTGGCATCGGCAAGCGGGACGGCAAATTCATCCTGCTGCTCAACATTGAAAAGGTGCTCCACTCGGACGAGGTCTACATGCTCGGCGAGGTGAGCCGCACCTTGAACGACGGCAGCCCGCTGCCAGGGTCGGCTGAATCCGGCCAGACCCAATAACACAACAAAGGGGCTATACCGTGCGTGTTTCCTTTGAAGGCCGATGTACTGTCGCA
Organism: Desulfovibrionales bacterium; assembly: GCA_038248065.1. Taxonomy (GTDB): domain Bacteria; phylum Desulfobacterota; class Desulfovibrionia; order Desulfovibrionales; family Desulfovibrionaceae; genus Fundidesulfovibrio. The sequence continues at coordinate 3,141 of JBBRUD010000079.1, forward strand.
AGGGCCGGCGAGTTGCGGGCCAGCTTGTTGCAGGCCCTGGACGCCGGAGAACAGCTGGAACTGGACTTTACAGGCGTGGCGGATATGGATTTGACCTTCTGCCAGATCATCCATGCCGTACGCACGAGCTGCCGGGAGCGGGGCCTGGCCTGCCACCTGGAGGATAACCTGCCGACGGAACTGGCAGGTCTGGCCAAGCAATGCGGCCTGCCGGAACTAGCCGGACAGCAGCCCCCCGGTACAACGGTCATCGGCCCGGAGGGTACGCCATGAGTAACGATCCCGCTGTCACGTTCAAGGAAGAGGCTGCCGAACTGCTGGAGACCATCGAGCAATCGCTGCTGGAACTGGAATCCGACCCGGCCAACGCCGAGGGCATCGCCAAGGTCTTCCGAGCCATGCATACCATCAAGGGATCGGGCTCCATGTTCGGGTTCGACCAACTGGCGCGCTTTACCCACGAGGTGGAAACCGTGTTCGACCTCGTGCGCGCCGGAGACATCCCCCTGGATAAAGATCTGCTCACGCTCACCCTCAAAGCAAAAGACCACATCCAAACGCTGCTCGACGAAGGCCGGATAACCAGCGAGGAAACAGCCCTCTCGGACACGCTTATCGCCCAGTTTCGGACCTACCTGGGAGCATCGGTGAGTGCGGAGGAAACCGACGCGCCCGCAAAAATAGCGCCTCCCATAGTTGAGCCCACGACCGCACACACCTGGCTTATCCGCTACCGTCCAGCGGCCAACGCCTTCCTGACAGGCACCGACCCCCTCTCCCTGCTGACCGAACTGGAAGAACTGGGCACGGCCTGGAGCGTGTTCCGGCCCGGCGACATCCCCGGTCTGGAAGGCCTCGACCCCGAAAACGTTTACGGATGGTGGGATATCCTGCTCATCACCGGTAAGGGACTCGACGCCATCAAGGACGTGTTCATCTTCGTGGAAGACGATCACGGGGTTGAGATTGCAGAGATTTTCAATGATTCCATCAGGACGGTGGACATCCCGATACTTACAGACATGCTTGCCGCTGACGTCGACAAAAGCCACCTGGAGATACGCAACGAGCTTACCGCCTGGATAGCCTCCAAGGTGAGCCAGCGCGCGCCCAAACTCGAAAGCCCCGAAGCCCGCCCCACGGAGGGCAAGGAAGCTAAGGCTGCGGTTTCAAGCATCAGAGTGGATTCCGCCAGGCTCGATGTGCTGGTCAATCTGGTGGGCGAGCTGGTCATCGTGCAGTCGCGCCTCTCCCAGGCGGCCCACGGCTCCGAGGACCCCACACTGAAGTCCATTGCCGAGGAGCTCCAACGCCTTTCGTCCGAAATGCGCGATCAGGCCCTGGGCATCCGCATGATCCCCATCGGGTCCATCTACAGCACAATGCGCCGCCTGGTGCGCGACCTGTGCGAAAGCATCGGCAAAAGCGCCACCTTCACCGGCCTGGGCGACCAGACTGAACTCGACAAGAATGTCATCGACCAGCTTAAAGACCCGCTGGTGCATATCCTGCGCAACAGCATCGACCACGGCATCGAGACCCCCGAAGCCCGCATTGCCGCAGGAAAGCCCCCGAAAGGCAACATCGTGCTAGACGCCGTCCACTCCGGCGGCAACATCGTGATTACCATCACCGATGACGGCGCAGGCATCAACGCCGAACGCGTGCGGGCCAAAGCCGTGGAAAAAGGGCTGATCGCCCCTGGCGACGATCTGAGTGAGAAGGAAATCGTCAACCTCATCTTTGCGCCGGGGTTTTCTACGGCCCAAAGCATCACCAGCGTCTCAGGACGGGGCGTGGGCATGGACGTGGTGAAGCGCAATATCGAGAATCTGCGGGGAACCGTGGATATCGAAAGCGTCCAGGGCAAAGGGGCCACTTTGACAATCCGTCTGCCCCTCACCCTGGCCATCATTGACGGACTGCACGTGCGGGTGGGCCCGGAACTCTACGTGCTTCCCCTTTCGGCCATAGAAGCCTGCCAGGAACGCTTTGTCCACGAGCCCCCGCCCGCCGTGGGTTCCATGGAATACCGGGGCGGGCTTATCCCCTGCGTGAGCATCCGCAGGCTCCTGGATGTGCCCGGCCCGCAACCGGATTACGAGCGCATCATCGTCGCCGGGGTGGAAAACCGCTGGGTCGGTTTGGCGGTAGACGCCGTGCTCGGCCAGCAGCAGGCGGTCATCAAACCCCTGGCCGAGGTGTTTTCCGGCCTGCGTTTTATCGCGGGCACCACGGTGACCGGCGACGGCGGGGTTTCGGTGATCCTGGACGTGCCCAACCTGGTGCACTTCGCCTTCGACAAACAACGCAAAGCCGAGGCAGCCTCCGAGACGGCCTCTCAATGACGTAGGGCAAGGGCGGACAACGGGAACGTAGGGAAACGAGCGGTCGCGCCACGGCCGCCACGGTGTATGGATACGTCAGGGGGTTGCGGCATTTTGCCGCAGCCCCCTTTTTCCGTTGTCGGCTCACGTCCCAAACGGCAGAGCACGTGGCTCCGGCTCCACACCCTTGAACCCAAGAACATTGAGAAGGCAAAGAGAATAGGGGTATGATCGCTTACACTCTCCCACTTTGTCTGCTATACTACACTATGGACCGTCAGTTCCGACGAACTGCGGAATAGTAGCAACACGACAACAACCAAGGAGAACCTATGACCGTTCAGCGTTCATTCAGCGCGCAGGAACAGGAAATTCGCAGCCGTTTCCGCGAGATGATGGCCCAGGCCGAATCCACAGAGGATATAAAGAAGTTCTTCTATCAGACAGTGCGCGACCTACTGGTGGATATCTGCGAAACTCTGCCTGTTTTCAACATCCAGGATATTCAACTCGACCTGGAACAGGGCGAGGGCTACCGACTCTCGAACAACCTCATGGACGGAGCGGGATTGCGCGTCCTGATGCAGGAATCCGACCTGAACAACATTCTGGACCGTTTGTCGAAAACGGCTTGGAACCATTTCGAACATCTCCAGAAAAACCCGGCCAAGACCGAACAAAAAATCTATCCCACGCCCGGCAGATGATGCGCCAGCCCCACAGGGGGCATCCATGCCCCCTGCGAGACTGGGCCGGCTCGTCTTTTCATTTCGCGCCATGGTTCGCCTGGCGCTTACCAGTAAGGTCAAGCCTGGCGCTTCTCCACAGTCACAACAGAGAGCCTCTGCTTTCCAAAAGAGCTACGGCAAGCATCCAGTTTATATTGTGTAGAACTGACCAACAAGCCCTTAAGGACAACTTTCAGAGTCATTTTCAACGGGATTGACTACGGCGAGTAGCGACTTCAATATACTTGAATAATTTGACTTTTACACTTATAATTGTGAAATGTTTTTGACAGCTCAGAAGGGCTTGCCAGATTCCGCCTTTCCCCTCGGCATGGGCACTCATCCGGCCACTTGCCCCTGAAGGCATGGCAGTTGGAACTCCCCCACGCAACGGAGCCACATCGTGAACGGAACAGAACGCAAGAACATCACACCCGGCTGCCGGGTGCTCATCATCCTCAAGCAGGACCAGCGCACCGGCAAGACCACGGAAGGCATTGTTCGGGATCTGTTGACCAAGGCCCCCTACCACTCGCGGGGCATCAAGGTGCGCCTGACAAGTGGCGCTGTGGGACGGGTGGCAGAAATTCTGGGCGGCCAGAGCCAGCCTTAATCTGCGGGCCCGGGTACTCCAGGCGCCCAGCCGCCACAGACCGAACCGCCAGAGGAACTTCATGCACATCTACGCCGACGCTGACGCCCTGCCGGGGCCCATCAGGGAGATACTCTTCCGCGCTGCCGTGCGCCTGGGCATCGGGCTGACCCTGGTGGCCAACAAGCACCTCAACATTCCCATTTCGGAGCACATCCGCACCATCCGGGTGGGCCAGGGGTTCGACGTGGTGGATGCGGCCATCGTGGAACTCGTCACCCCCGGAGACCTGGTGATCACGGCGGACATTCCCCTTGCCGCCCTGGTCATTGAAAAGGACGCCCACGCCTTGAACCCCAGGGGCGAGCTGTACACCAAAGACAACATCCAGGGACGCCTGGCCATGCGCAACCTGCTCTACGAGCTGCGCAGCGGCGGCGTGGTGACAGGCGGTCCCCCGCCGCTTTCCAACCGCGACAGAGAAGCCTTTGCCAACGCCTTCGACATTTTTCTGACCAAACACGCCAAGGGATAGCGCAGGCGGAGATCCGCCGCCGGTTTCCACCGCCAGCCCGCTCCATCAAGAGCCTTTCCTGCATCCTCCACCGGTTCGTTGGCCCAAAAAAAGCCCCCGACGTGGCGCCGGAAGCCCCCTGGCGCGCGTCCGACCGGACGCCGCGCAACACCGCGCGCCGCAGTTACTCCCCTGCGGCCACCACGGTATTCCGGCCTTTCTCCTTGGCGGCATACATGGCGTCGTCGACCCGCTTGATGCCCCCATCTATGGTCATGCCCCGCTGGAAGGCACCCACACCGAAACTCATGGTCACCGAGATGGGATGGCCAGCCCACACGGATACGGTTTCGCGCACCAGGACGTTCAATTTTTCGGCCACCAGTTGGGCCTGAATCGCATCCGTGCGGGGCAGAAGAATCATGAACTCCTCGCCGCCCCAGCGGGCGCACAGGTCTTCACCGCGCAGGCTCCTGCGCAACGCGTTGGCCACGGCGCGCAGGACGCTGTCGCCTGCCAGATGGCCATGAGCGTCGTTGACCTCCTTGAAATGGTCCACATCGCCCATGATAATGGAAAACACCGTACCATGCCGCTCCAGCAGGCTGCGCTCGACTTCCAGGCGGCTGGCCATCTCCCAGCGGTTGGCCAGCCCGGTGAGCAGGTCGGTGCGGGCCAGCACTTCCAGGCGCAGGTTCAATTCACGAAGTTGGGACTGATAGGAGTCGCTGATGGTCAGCGTCTTGTTGAAGCGCCTGGAGAGTTTGGCGAAGCGTTCCACGACCACGTCTAACTCGCCGGAAAGTTCGGGAATGGCCGCCGCCGTCTTGCCGACCAAAGCACGAAATTCCGTAACAGCGCTCTCCTCGGGCAATTCCAAGCGGGTTTTCGAGCGCCTGCGCCGACCGGGAGCCTTCCCAACCTCCAAAGGCACTCCCCCGGATTCGGAAGCATGCCCCGATGCTATCGGGCCGAGATCCGTATGGGTAGCCCGGATGCACTCAGGACAGATGCTCTGGGAAAACATGATTTCGACGTTGCTGGCAAAAAAGCTTTCCATGCGTTCCCAATAGTCGTCATCGGAGCGCACCTTGCGGCAGCGCACGCACAGAGGCAGAACAACCTCGCTCAACTGGCGCATTTTGGTGGCCATGCCCTCCAGGCTGCCTGCCAGATCCTTGACCTGCTGCTGGTAGCCGTCGCTGATGCACACGGTTTTGTAGAGTCTGCGCTCAAGGGCCCGGTAGCTTTTGGTCAAGAGGCCAAACTCGGCCAGCACTTCGTCTGCTGTAGGCGGCACGGGGGAGGACAAGGCCTCCAGCACGGCTTCAGCCCGTTTGAGGGGCGCTCCATCGGCGCGGGGTTTTCTCTTGGGCGGGGCCACGGGCTAGGCCTCCGAGGGCACGATGCTGAAATCGAAGGTCACTTCCTCCTGAAACTCCTCGGCCAGATCCAGAGCGCGCGGGTTCTCCGGGCTGTAGCGCCAGAGCACGGAGACGATAACGCCCCGGCCGAAGGCCTCTTCCATAAGATCCAGCAGGTCGAGAACGCATTTGGTGCTGCTGCTGTTCATGTAGCTGATGGAAATTTCCACCCGCAGGGCGTCGAGGCTGGTCAGCGCCTCCTTGAGCCAGACGAGAATAGGCTCGTAGAACTCGAAGGAGTTCTCGGGATAGGACTCTCCAACCATCAACAGAGTGGCTGTCGACGGTTCGAAACGGATAAGCGGCGAAGAAGATGTCGCCGGTATGTCAACGGGCTGCATGCAATGCTCCTTGCTCATACGTAGGCCTTGAGACTGAAAAAGGACATAGCATCATCAATGTCATCCACTCCGTAGGACATCTTGTCAGACGAATGCCTGGCTATTTCCATAAGGCCCAGCCCCGCGCCCAGAGCTCCCTCCGGGGTATCTTTGCGCAGTTGTTCTTTGTACATCTTCCTAAGCCCAGGGGCGTCGAGGGCATTGATGGTATCAATGGATTCCTTGAATCGGGGCACATCTTCCTTGAACATGTTGTTGCCCGAGGTGATGATATATTTTCCATTCTGTTTGGCGATGGTGATGATGGACGCTTGGGCGTCTTCCAGGGACAACTTACGTAGGCCTACGTAGTTTTTCACATTCTGGGCCAGCTCTACATAAATGGCGAATACGTCCATGACGGCGGCCATGGCGGTCTTTTCCGCCGAGAGGTGGTTGCGCACGGCCACGCCCAACTCCTCAATGATGCTGTGGGAAAAGGGACCGTTGAAACAGATCATTATCCCGGCGTTAGTGAATTCTTCGCGCAGTTTGAACAAGTCCATGGAGTCCTCCGCTGATCCTTTACACGCAAAAGCCTATGATCGCGATGTCGTCGCGCTGGGGGCGCACCCCACGGTAGGCGGCCAGATCTTCCTGGAACAACGCCGCCTGCAAGGCCATGGGCTGGTCCGCATGGCGGAGGAGCATCTCCCGGAAGCGGTCTTTGCCGAAGCAATAGCCCTTGTCACCGCCGCCTTCGTCAAGGGCCCCATCCGTGGTGGCCCAGAACCGCGTCCCCGGCCCGGCCTCAACCGCGTGGTTGGCCCAAATGTATCCGTCAGCGCCGCCCCGGTAGCCGATGGGCTGCCTGTCGCCCTTCACCTCGCGCAATTCGTTGCCTGCAAACACATACAACGAAAGCCCTGCCCCGGCAAAGACCACTTTTCCAGGTCTGACCAGACACAAGGCGATCTCCAGCCCACAGTCCACAGTACCGTGGCCGCTGTGGGCCATGCCGCCCTGCCCCAGGGTTTCGCGCAGCAGGCGGTCGGCTTCGCGCAGGATAACCGCCGGATCGTCCCGGCATATCTCGCTGACCACGTGGTTGAGCACCGAATGCGCAGTCATGGCCATGAAGGCTCCGGGTACGCCGTGCCCCGTGCAATCCAGGACGCCGAACAGGACATGTCCTGCAAATTCCTGAAAATAATAGAGGTCGCCTCCCACGATGTCGCGGGGCAGGTACAGGGCCAGATGCTCGCGAAAAGCCTGGTCCAGCTGTGCCGGTTTGGGCAGGATGGCACGCTGGATGGATTGGGCGTAGCGCAGGCTCTCCAGAACGCGGCCGCGCGCTTCATGGAGTTCCGCATTGGCAGTTGTGAGCTCGGCGGTGCGCTCCCGCACCATGTCTTCCAGATTGTTGGTGTATTGCCGCACCTGCGCGGCCATGGTGTTGAAGCTGGCAGTGAGCTGGCCCAACTCGTCGCTTCTGGTGACTGGCAGGGTGATGTCGTAGCTGCCCTGGGCCATCTGCCCGGTGGCTACGGTCAGGCTGACAAGGGGCTTGATAACCATGGCTCCGGTAAGCACGGTGATGGTCACGATGACCAGCAGCAGGGACGCCACGTTCACCACGAACATGGGCCAGAACGCCCGGTCGCTGAGCACTTTGGAGACGTCCACCAGCACAACGTTAAACCAGCCGATTTCCGGGATGGCCGAAACTGCGGCCAGCATCACCCCATGCCCCATATCCACCGGAAAGGCTTCCACCTTGGAAAGGCCCACCGAAAGCCGGTGGAGGGCATCCAGCAGATGCTGCCGGGCCTCCACTGTTCGCAACTCAGTGTACAAAGTGACCTTGCGACCGTCATCCTTTGCCAGGGCGTTGTGCTCGACAATGCGTTGGTCAGGATGCGCCTGGATGATGCCGTCCTTGTCCACGATGATGGCGGAGACGCCCTCTTCCGCTGGGGTGACGATGTCGCGGATGAAGCCGGTCAGGTCAATGCCGCCGCCGCCCACGCCGATCTTACGACCGTCCCCGTCTTTGATGATCACGTTGAACCAGACCTTGGAGGCCTGAATGACCGGCTCGAAATCCAGATTCAGGGCATAGTCGTCCACTGTGGACATGGTGCGGAAAAACCAGCGGTCCGAAGGTTTGTCGGGGTCGAGAACCGTGATCGACAGCCGATTGCCGCCCTTGTCCCCGTTGTTGATGTAGTAGTGCTTGCTTGCTTCGATAGCGACGAAATAGCTCTGGTCCCGGAACATCCCCCGGTAATTCTCCAACTGCTCCATGGCCTGGGCCTTGGCAGTCGGATCGTCCTCGGCCAGCACCCAGCGCCTGATTGCCGGATCGCGGGCCAGGGTGCGGGCCAGGGCGACCTCCCGCTCAATGGCGGAATAGATCCTGTTGCGCTCCAGCAGTGCCTGCTTCACCGCAATGCGCTGGGCGAAATCCATGAGGATGCCCTTGGTCACCCAGGCGAATGCTCCCAAAGCGGCCAGGGAGACCACAAGATAAACCAGGGCGATGGCCAGGTTGAATTTTCCCCGAAGGGAGAGCTTAAAGCGGCCAAGGTTCATTACTACTCCCCGGCTATGCCGAAGTCGCGATTGCGGTCGGGACTATGCGCTACCGGGCTGTGGCAGCACCGGTTCAACGGCCATGCGGACTTGCTCCCCTTAACAAATAAATGCCGACCCCTCCACGGTAAATAACCCCTGATTCCGACTGCGACTGCCTGCGCTGTCTGCCCTGCATTTTGTTTCCAGAATTCCTTGCGGAATCAGCTCCATACAGGCATGGATTGAACTCTCGCCAACAACGTTACTGGCCTGACCGCAGGCTGCAACCCCGTGAACAGGAGGCCACCGTGGGATACAGCATCAAAGATATTCTTCATAATAACGCCAAGCGACTGCTCCGTATCGAAACCGAGCCCGGCCTGGGTTGCACCGAACCCGCCGCCGTGGGTTTATGCGCCGCTGCCGCCGCTGCGTTGCTGGATTCCAAGGATTTCACCTCCGTCACCGTTGAAACCGACCCCAACATCTACAAGAACGCCATGGGAGTCATCATCCCCAATTCCGGCGGCGATTGCGGCATTCCTCTGGCCTCGGCCATGGGCGCGGCAGCCGGAGACCCGCGCCTCATGCTCCAGGTGTTCGCATCCGTAACGCCCGAGGGGCTGGCCAGAGCCACGGCCCTTCTGGCGTCGGGCGTTGTCACGGCCCGCCTCGCCGAAGGCGTCAAAGGCCTGTACGTCAAGACCACCATCACCGCCGGAGACCACACTGCCGAAGTGCTCATCACCGGTTCCCACGACAACATCGTCTCCCGCGTGCTGGACGGCAAACCCATACCCGCACTGGCCGACGGGTGCGAATCCGGAGGCTCCGACGGCAACGGCCAGGCCGATTTGATGCGCTGGCTGCTGGACATGTCCCTGGCAGAGCTGGTGGATCTGCTTGACGACCTCGATTCCAACGACCTGGGCTACATTCGCAAAGGGCTGGAGCTGAACGCCGCCCTGGTGGAATACGGCCTGACCCACGGACCTGGCCTGGGCGTGGGACGCACGCAACTGGCCCTGCTGCGCCAGGGCCTGCTGAAAAAGGACGCCGTGGTCTGGGCGGGCATTCAGGCCGCGGCTGGAATCGATTCCCGCATGGGCGGCGTGCCGCTGCCGGCCATGACTCTGGCTGGAAGCGGCAACCAGGGCATTGCCGCTGGGATGCCCGTCGCAGCGGTGGCCCAGTTCGCCGTGCTGGAAGATGAAGGGCTCATGCTCAAGGCCGTCACCCTCAGCTATCTGGTCACCTGCCTGATCAAGGCCACTACGGGCCGCCTCTCGTCACTGTGCGGCAGCGGCATCGCCGGCGGGGCTGGCGTCGCCGCAGGAACGGCCTATCTGCTTGGCGGCACAGTGGATATCATCGGCGGAGCCGTTAAAAACCATCTGGAAAACTTCACAGCCGTCATCTGCGACGGCGCCAAGACCAGCTGCGCCCTCAAGGTGGGCGAAATGACAGCATCCGGGGTCAAAAGCGCGCTGCTGGCGCTTCACGGCTGCGTGGTCCGGCCCATCGACGGTATCATCGACCGCAGCGTGGAGCAGACCATCCGCAACCTGGGGGCCATCGCCCAGAATGGCATGACCACCATGGACCCCACAATCCTGGAAATCATGCTGGCCAAGCGCTCCTAGCGCAGGAACACCCTTAATACGCTTTTAACAGGGAGCATTGCATGGCAGCCGCGCGTCCGCCCATTTTCACCATGTCCCTCATGGTCACCGGCAACCTGCTGGGTGCGGGCATCCTGGCCCTGCCGGTCAATCTTGGCCCGGCGGGCATGATCCCGGCGGCCATCGGCATCACGGCTGTCTGGGCGCTCATGCTCTACAGTTCCTTTGTGCTGGCCGACCAGAAAGAGCTTATCTGCGGTGACACCGGCGGGCTGCCTTCGTTCTTTGGCTTCAAGCTTGGCCCCACAGCCAAATGGATCGCCGTGGTGGCGGACCTTATCGTGCTCTACGGCGTGCTGACCGCCTATCTCACCGGCACGACCACCATACTCATGGGGCTTTTCGATATCCCGCTTCCACTATCCGCCGTCTGCATGCTCTATTTCGTTGTGGTGGCCGGGCTGACCAGCTTTGGCGTCAGCGTGCTGCGCACCTGCAACGCGGGGATACTGATAGCCATGGGCGTCACCTTCCTCATGCTTATCGCCATGACCGCAAGCCATGTTGAACCGGCCAGGGCGCTGCCCATGCGCTGGGAATTCCTCCCCGCCGCCATGCCGGTGGTGCTCACGGCTTTTCTGTACCATAACCTCATCCCTACGGTCTGCCGGGAGCTCAATAACGACCGCCGGGCCATCCGCCTGACCATGTTCATCGGCTCGGCCATCGGCCTGTGCATGAACCTGCTCTGGACAGTGACTGTCTTCTGCGCCCTGCCCTTCAACGAGCCCAAGGACCTCTCCATCCTCAACGCTTTCGACCTGGACCTGCCAGCCACCATCCCCCTTTCGCGGATGCTCGGCAGTAAGCTGTTCACCAACATCGGGCTGGTCTTCGCCGTGCTCTCCATGACCGCCGCCTTCATGGCCAACGGCCAAGCGTTGCGCGACTTTCTGCTGGATCTGACCCACACCTGCTTCAAAAGCCGCAATAAGGTCCTTATCTGGGTGTTGTCGTTTGTGCCGCCGCTGGTGGTGTCGGTGTTTTATCCCGGCATATTCCTGACCGCCATGAACGTGGTGGGCGGCATCGGCGTGTGCGTCATCTTCGGCGTGTTGCCAAGCCTGCTGCTGCTTCGTGAGGGGCGTAACGGTCCCGGCGGACGGAAGGCTTTCATGGGAGGGCTGGTGATGCTGACGCTCTTCGGCATCATCCTATGCTTTTCCGTGGCTCAGGAATTCGGGCTCACCCACATACACCCTGACGTCGAATACTGGACCCGCCGGGGCCAGTAAGGCCTGCCGAAGAGAAGTAATGGGCACTGCACTGCGTTCGAAACGGGCTGCTAAGCCTCTGGGAGGCTAACATCCGTACTCCCCTTGCCCCCCCCCATTATTTTGCTTGCCGACACGGAGCTATACGGGGGGTCCGGGGGGCCAATGGCCCCCCGGCGGGGAGTCCAGAGGGGCAGCGCCCCTCTGGCCGCCGGAGGCCCTTGCCGTGCCGGGTCAGCCCTTGGCCCGGCGCATGAGCTCCAGGGCCACGGCGTGGCGATTGAAGGGGGGTATCAGATAAATGCCCGCGAAGTTGGGAAGGGCGTATTCCATCAGCTCCCAGGCGATTTCCAGGCCCTCGACCGCGCCGTGGTCTCCTGCCCGGCCCATGCGCTCGATAACCGGCGCAGGGATGGAGATTCCTGGAAATTCGTTGTGCAAAAACTCGGCGTTGCGCAGGCTGGCCAGGGGCATGATGCCCAGAAAGACCGGCGTGGCAATGTCGCGGGTGGCCTCTAGAACCTCGTCGATCTTCTCGCGCGAGTACACCGGCTGGGTGAGAAAATACCTGGCCCCCAGCTCCACCTTGCGGACCATTCGCCGCACCTGCATGCGAATGTCGCGGGTGTTGGGGTTGAAGGCCGCGCCTATGCAAAAATCCGCTTTGGCCCGCATGTCCTGCCCTTGGGCGTTACGGCCCTGGCGGAAACCCTCCAGCAGAGTGATGAGCTCGTAGGAACGCACGTCGTACACCCCGGTCAGACGCTCCTCGCCGCCTGCGGATGGCGGGTCGCCGGTGATTGCCAGCACGTTGGTGAGCCCTTGCAGGGCCAGGCCCATGATGGCCGACTGCATGCCGATGAGGTTGCGGTCGCGCCCGGTGAGGTGGACGATGGTCTCGGCACCGGTCCTGGCCGTTATTTCGGTCGCCAGAGCGATGTTTGAGAGTCTGGGCGCGGCCAGGGGGTTTTCCGCCACTGTAATGGCGTCCACCCCGGCAAGAGCCAGGGCGGCTGCGCCCTCGAGCACAGCCGTGGCATCAAGATGCTTGGGCGGATCAAGCTCTACCAGAATCATGGGCTGCCTGCCCAGTTTGGCGGCAAAACCTTGGGCAGAGGCGGCAACCTCCACGACCGGAGGGCCCGCTTCAGTGGTGGCGGCTCGTGGCAGGGCCGGAGCCTGCACCGTGACACTCCCCGGAGTATGTGTTTCTAAATGACGTTCTGTAGTACTATTCGACCTGAATTTTGTGGGCTGTTCTGTACGTTGTAGCTTTAAAGCCACGGCTAGGGCGCGAATGTGCTCCGGCCCTGTGCCGCAACAGCCGCCCAGCAACCGCGCGCCCAAGGAGACGCACCGGGCCAGCATGTCCCCAAAATACTCCGGCGAGGAGGGATACACCAGCCGGTCGCCCAGGCGCTCTGGAAATCCGGCATTGGGGAATACCGAAACCGGTGCCTGCATGTCCTGCCCCTGCATCTCATGGAGGATGTCGCGCGCTCCCTTTGGGCCCAAGCCGCAGTTAAGTCCCACCACATCCGCCCCGGCCAGGCGCAGGGCCTTGAAACACTCGCCAGGGGTGCGGCCATCGAAGGCCTTGCCTCCGCCGACAAAGACCATCTGGGCGGCCACCGGAAGCCCCGTGGCGACTTTGACTGCGCCAAGAGCCAGCAACAGCTGTTCCAGGTCGGAAAACGTCTCCAGCATGAGCATATCCACGCCACCCTCGGCCAGGGCCGTGGCCTGCTCGGCGTACAGCGTTTGGATATCGCCGGGCGTGAGGTCTTCCCCTTGAAGGCGGCCCAGCGGCCCCATGGACCCGGCCACCCAGGCCACTTCCCCGGCGCAGGAACGGGCCAGCAGAGCGCCCTGGAGGTTGATTTCCGCCGTGCGCCCGGCCGAGTTGTAGCGCTCCAGCTTGCGCCTGTTGGCCCCGAAGGTGTTGGTTTCGATGAGCTCGGCCCCTGCTGCCAGGTACTCCCGATGGATGGCCGCAACCAGCCCGGGGTCCGCGATGGTGGCCATATCCAGACACGCCGACGGATCCACGCCCCGTGCGAGCAGCAGCGTGCCCATGGCTCCATCGGCAATAACTGGCCGCCGGGCCATAACGTCGAGTATGTCCGGTTTCATGAAGAAATCCTTTGCTGAACTTTGGGATCAGGCCGAGACGCCTGTTTTGGCCAGCGTCCCCGCAATAAGGGGCAGACGTATGGTGAATGTGCTTCCCTGGCCGGGTTGCGACTCCATGTCGATGGTTCCGCCGTGGTTGGAGGTGATGATGAAATATGACACCGAAAGCCCAAGGCCCGTTCCCGTGCCGGGCTCCTTGGTGGTGAAGAAGGGTTCGAACACTCTCTTGCGCACGGCTTCGGGTGTGCCAGGGCCGTTGTCCGCAATTTCGATGACGGCCCATCCCTCCGTCCGCCTGCTGCGCAGGGTGATGGTGGGTGTCTGCCCCCTGTCACCCTGTCCAGCCATGGCCTGGGCCGCGTTGGTAAGCAGATTGAGCACCACCTGCTCGATCTCAGTATGGGCGCAGGGCACCTGTCCCAGATTCGGATCATATTCCCGGACAATGACCACGTGCCTGAAGTCGTACTTCTTGTTCAAATTATAATCGCGCGAGGCCAGCTCGAGGCTTTTCTCTAATAGGGCGTTGAGGTCGACGGGCTCCCGTCGCGATTCGCTCTTGCGGCTGAATTCCAGCATGCTGGTAACGATTTTGGCTGCGCGTTTTCCTGCATCGCGAATTCCCTCCAGAAACAGCTGGACCTGGCGTTTTTCGCCGTAGCATTTCAGGGCCTCCATGTTAAGGCCGCACTCATCGGCGGCCTTGCGGTTGGCCTCCCTGTCTGGATCAAAGTGCATCAGAAGCACCTGGGCGGATTGCAGAATGCTGGCCAAAGGATTGTTGATCTCGTGGGCCATGCCTGCTGCCAGCCCTCCCACGGAGATCATCTTCTCCGTCTGGACCATGAGTTCCGAGAGGCGTACCCGCTCGGTGACGTCGTCGATACGCAGTACAGCTCCCTCCAGGTCCTTGGCGCTCAGAGGATATATCATCACATCCCGGTAGCGGAACTCGCCGTTGCTGAACACGGGTTGTTTTTCCATAAGAACGTTCCTGCGTTCCCGAATGGCCAGGGCGATATCGGCGTTAAGAGCTGCCAACAAAGGAAAGGCGTGTTCCAACTGACGTCCAAGGACTTCCGCATCAGGGTCCGCCAGCCAGGAAGCCGCAGCAGTATTGTAATGGGTGACCCGGCCGCCGGATTCCACACAGATCACCTTGGAGGGCATGGAATTGAGAATATCTTCGATGTACAGGCGGGTGTTTCCCAGTTCCTTTTCCACACGTTTGCGCTCGGTGATGTCTTCGAAGCACACCAGGCAGAACAGCAAGTCGCCGTTCCTGTCCAACACCGGGGTGCCCTTAAAACGCGCTATCCAGCTCTGGCCTGTGTCCTTGCGCAGCACCTCAAGTTCGTACCCGGAAAAGGTTTCCCCTTTCAGGGCTCTGGCCGTGGGCCACTGCGATTTCGGCACGGGGCTTCCTGTGAGATCACGGACATCGAAGAGGTCTTTGAAGGCTATGGTAGAGGCGGGGAATGCCGACGCGGAACTGAAACCGTACATCTTCAAGCCAAAGGGGTTGATGGAAAGTATGTCGCCCTGGCCATTCACAAGCACCAGCCCCTCGGCCAGGTTGTCGATGACCGCCCGCCATTTTATGCTTTCCTGCTCGGCCTTGGTGCGGGCAAGGACCAGCTCTGTGACGTCGCGGCCGATGATGAGGACTCTGGACACTCTGCCGCCGTCATCGAGCAGCGGCACGTAATCTGCGTCCCACCAAGTGGGCCTGGACTGTAAAGGCACCTCGAATTCCCGCATGTGGACAGGCCGCCCGGTAGCGTAAATCGAGTCGAAAAGCCGGGTCACCTCCTCGCCCACCTCGGGAAACACTTCGCGCACGGTCCTGCCGACCATGGGCCTACAGGCTTGGGCGACGATGGACTCATAGGCCGGGTTGGCCTGGACATACCGGTGGTCCGGCCCCTCCACCACGCCCACCACCATGGGGGCGTTGCGGATAAGCCCTTCCAGGAAATCGCGCTGCCGCCTGATCTCGGCGAGGTCTTTCACCCGGGCGGCTTCCAACCTTTTACGCTCGGTGATGTCCATACCGTAGATGTTGACGTACCCTTCATCGGGGATGAAGATCGTGCTCATAGTCAGAATGGTCTCACCTATCGCAACCTCGAACTCCTGCACCCTTCCTGTGTCGATGGTCCGGGCAATGACCCCGGCGAACCGCTCGGGGAAACTCCGGCCCACTGCGACATCAAAACATTCAAGAAACGGCGAACTGGCGCGGTTGGCGTGGGTGATGACCATGTCCCGGCTCACGCGCAATACCAGATTGGGGTTTTCCTGGGAGAACTTACCCCAACTGTGTATCTCCCTGGCGCGCTCCACCACCAGCGCCTCCAGATCTTCCTTGCTCCGCAGGAGCACCCCCTCGGCTTCTTTAAGCTGGGTCACCTCGGCAAAGGTGATGACCACTCCGGCCACGTCACCGCCAGGAAGCTGATAGGGATGAACCCTTTTGAGATACCATTTGCCCTCGTGGGTGCGTATTTCCCGTTCCACCATGTGCACGTCGCGCATGGCATGGAGGGAGTCGTCATCCAGGCGCTCGTCGTCGAAGGCACTCCTGACATGGCTCAGGGGCCTGCCCAAGTCCGAGTCGAGCAAGTGAAACAGGCTCCGGGCTTCAGGGGTGAAGCGCATGACGCAGCGGTTCCGGTCCAGAAAAACCGTGGCCAGGTTGGTGCTCTTGAGCAGGTTCTCCACGAAACCGTTGGCTTCGGCCAGCTCCTCCACCTTGGACTGGAGATCTTCGTTCAAGGATTGCAGCTCTTCACGGGAAACGTCCATCTCCTCGTTGGAGGTCTGGAGTTCCTCGTTTATGCTGATAAGTTCCTCGTTGGAGGCCTTGAGCTCTTCGTTGAGGGTTTCGTACCCCTGCACGGCGCGTTGAAGATCTTCGTGCGCCCCGGCCAGTTGGGCTTCATACCGGGTAATAAGCGCATCGTCGGAGGGGGTTTCCACCACGGTGGCCACCGGGGCGTCCTGCTCTCCACCGGGCCGCTCAAAAACCACCAGCAAGGCGCTCAGGGCACCGTTCTGATCCAGCACTGGGTCGGCAACCAGATTCACCCGCGTTCCCTCACCGTGTCCCAGGCTGATTCCCTGGACCAGGCATGGCTGCCTGGATTCCAGGGCGGTCTTGACGACGGACCGCAGATGGGGCCTGAGCGCCTTGCGGGCCAGCCTGAAGAGGCGGTGGCTCGGCTCGCCTTCGGTAAATTCCAGGTAGGGGCTGATATCGCCGCAGAAGTGCAGCGCGTTGAGGCCGACGTCAAGAAGCACGGCAGGGTGGCCGTAGCGTTTCAGCAAAGCCTTTTCCGCAAGCATGGCCGGGGCCCGGCGCGCGGCAGCGTCCGCAGAAAGCTCCAGTTCGCACACTCGAAGGCGCGCTCCGGTGAAAAACGAATCCCCCTGGCCAGCCGGAGTTCCTTTGCGCCTATAGAGCCTGTCCTTCAGACATTTCGCGTGTAAGTGACTGATTCACCGCAAACACTCAATCCCAACCCCAAAATAAGCGGTCAAGTCTTCCGAGGCGACCTCAAACGCCGCATTTGTTGCCTTTGAGCCGACAGACGGCCCG
>JBBRUD010000080.1:0-20189 GCA_038248065.1 Desulfovibrionales bacterium
AGCGCCTCGGCCAGCTGGAGCCGTTGGTTTGTGGTCAACCGTTCAAGGCTGGCGAGAAGCGATAGGAATTGTTCAGTGTCCATGGCTGCCTCCATGGGGAGCAATCTACAAGTTTCAACACCGAAAGGGAACACAGCCATTATTAATGATTAGGAGGGTGGAAATGGTTACACGGGCAAAGTTAATCAGATGGGCTTTCCATGTGCTTGTAGCTATGACGAGCCTTACAATATATCATGTGGCAAAGTATTTTTATCTGAGTCATACGAACCAGCTGCCTGAGTGTTATTGGAGGTGCTTTTTTAATTGAAGATGATTGTGTTTGTTTGTAAACCTTGTAAGAATAGTATTAGAGGGCTTTCACAAGGTGAAAGCCCTCTAACGTTATCTATTCTCTACCGATTGTTGACTGGTACTCCTTGTACATATCGTCTCGGCTTATTGTTGGGGGCTGTCGGTTGTCTAGATAATTCTTCGTGACATCCTTGGCATAATTCCCAATCATAGGTCCGGCACCTGCAGCAACCCAAGAGCCAGATCCGGGTAAAACTTTATCGGCAACCAAGCCTAACCCTTTGCCAATGAGTCCACCGGCACCTGCTGCACCCCATGAAGCAACTTGGCGCATGGTCTCAGTACCTCTAGACTGATAGTCTTTCCATTCAGGGCTCAGCGCATCCCAAGTCTCCTTGGGCATTCCTCCTACAAACTCCTTGCTGTCTCCAGCAATCTGTTTGAAAAGCGGGTCTTCCCCAGCTGTTCCTTTGTTCCGTTCGGCCTCTTTTGCCGCTAAGTAACTCTCCGCAAGTCTTTCAGAGTATGGCATAATCATCTCCTGTATGTATGTTGAGAAGGGTGGTCTTCTCCAGCGTTCGTCAAGCTTCACCACCGAAGGCATCAGGCCGTCGTAGGTCAACAACTGTGCGCTACTGCTAATTTCGCCGGGAATTCGTCTTGTGAGCAGCTTTTCGAGCGGCCTTCCGCATTTCCACATAGAACTCCAAAGCCTCGTGGGGGCATCGGACAAACAAGCGCTCCAGAGCGCGCTGGGCCGTAGGCGGAAGGCCCTGGATGTAATGCTCCATAACGTCTTTGGTAAGGGCGAACAGCGGGTCATGCTGCTGGAGCTTTTCGTACATTCTTCGGGTACGACTTTGTGTGCGGAACTTGAAGGCATCTTCAAAGTGCTTGCCGTAGTGGTCGTGGAACTGGGAAGTGCAGTCTTTGAGCAGACGCCAACGCATTTCCCCATCCGGGTCCTGAGGCTGTGGGCCGATGTCCATGGGCCTGACCTCGTACCTCCCCCGTAGACATCCCCCCCGTCTGTGCTGTAGATTGCAAAGAAGCGAAAACTCGCCACTTCCCACGTGGCCACGACGCAACGCCAGCAAGGAGCCCCCATGCCCACCTACGATTACGATTTCGCGGTCATCGGCGGCGGCGCGGCCGGGCTAACTGCGGCGGCAGGGGCGGCCCGGTTGGGGGCCAAGACCCTGCTCATCGAAAAGGAGCCACAGCTCGGGGGCGATTGCCTGCATTACGGCTGCGTGCCCTCCAAAACCCTCATCAAGACGGCCAAAGTCCGCCACCTCATGCATACCGCCGGATGCTACGGGCTGGCGGAGTGCGTTCCTCCGCCAGTGGACTTCCGACTGGTGGCCGACCGCATCCGTAAAGTTATTGCAGCCATGCAACCCCACGACTCGCCGGAGCGCTTCTGCTCTCTTGGGGTCAAGGTGCTGTTTGGCTCACCGGCCTTTGTGGACGACCATTGCGTCAGTCTGAACGGTGCGCGCATCAGCGCGGCCAAATGGCTTATCGCTACAGGGTCTTCTGCGGCGGTACCCAATATCATTGGTCTCAAAGACACCCCCTACCTCACCAACCGCGAACTTTTCAGCCTGGAGCACCTGCCCGCCTCGATGATAATTCTGGGCGGCGGGGCCGTGGCCGTGGAGATGGCCCAGGCCTTCCAGCGGCTGGGTTGTAGGGTGAGCATCGTGCAGCGCAGCCAGCAACTGCTCTCCAAAGACGACCCGGATATGGCGGCCATCGTAGCTGGAAGGCTACGGGCAGAGGGCGTGTGTCTGTATCTGGGGTCGACCATCCAGGCTGTGGAGCAGCGGGGGGGGCGGGCGGCGGTGTGCATTGAGGACGCCACGGGCGTTCCTGAGTTGCTCAGTGCCGACGCTCTGCTGGTGGCCATGGGGCAAACCCCCAACGTGGCCGGATTGGCCCTGGAAAAGGCTGGCGTGGTGTATGACAGCCATGGGGTGCATACTGACGCCAGGTTGCGGGCCACGCGACCGCATATCTACGCGGCTGGCGACGTGCTGGGAGTGTGGCAGTTTACCCACGCGGCAGGGTACGAGGCCGGGGTGGCCCTGGCCAATGCCGTCATCCGCCTGCCCCGCAAGGTAGATTACACCTTCATGCCCAAGGTGGCCTATTGCGACCCGGAACTGGCCAGCATCGGCATGACCGAAAAGGCCGCCACCGCAGCGGGCATTGAGTATACCGTGCATACGCAGAGCTTCGAGGACAACGACCGCGCTCAGGCCGAGGGTGCCCCTGATGGAATGGCCAAGATGCTGGTGGATTCCCATGGCCGGGTGATCGGCACCCATATCTGCGGATTGAATGCGGGCGAGCTTATCAACGAATGGGTGGTCATGCTGAACGGCAAGGTGAAACTCTCCACCCTGGCCCAGGCCGTGCATCCTTATCCGACACTGGGCGAAATCCATAAACGTCTGGCAGGCGAATATCTGGCACCTAAGATCTTTGACGGACTGCTTCCAAAAGCCTTGAAGGCCCTCTTTGGGCTCAAGGGGCGGGCTTGCAGCTTGCCGCCGGAAGCGTAAAAGCGCTCTCGAACCCAGCCAGGGAGCTGAGGCCGTCCCTGCAGTCTTCGTGTTTTCCGCATATTCTACCGTGGCGGTGTGAATTACTCGACAAGTGTAACTCAATTGTCATAGAGCCATTTTCGAAACTTTATGTGCGGCGGAAGTGTCAGTAAGGCATTTTTGCAATCACACATGCAAAAGGGGCGGAAATGGACCTGTTCAGGAACCTGCGTATCGGGTTGAAACTTGGCGGTGGATTTGGCGTGGTTTTGGTGTTGGTAGCTGTGCTCGGGATGGCGGCATACTCGAAGTTCGGCACCCTGAGCGTGGCTGTGAGCGACGTGGACGAACGTTGGATGCCCGCCATGTCCACTGCTGCCAATCTGCTTTCAGCAGTCAACGAACATCGCCGTGCCGAGTTCCGTTCTGTGCTTGATGAGGGAACTGCCGCGCAGCAAACCAGCGCAGAGCGGCAGGCAAAAAGCAAACTGGCCGTTGCCCGCCTCCAGGAGCAAATGCGCAAGATTGTCCTGCCGCCGCAACTGGCCGCCCTCTGGAAGGACTTCGAGGCCTCTTGGGGCCATTACCTGGAACTTAACCCCAAACTCACTGAGCTCGCCACCAAGGGGCAGGCCGAGGACGCTAAAAAACTCCTTCAGGGCGAATCCTCCAAGGCTTTCAACAAGGCAATCAACGATCTGGAACAGTTGAACAAGCTGGCCCAGGAGGAAGGTCACCACAAGAGCGACGAAGTGGACCTGCTGACCGACTCAGGCATTCGCACCACGGAAATTTTGGGCGGGCTCAGCCTGCTGGCCGGGTTGGTGCTTGCCTTCTTCCTCACCAAGGACATCACCGTACGGCTTACCGCTACCAAGAGCCTGGCCGAGCGGGTTGCCGCAGGCGACATGTCCGGCTGCACCATGACGGCTGACTCCGATGACGAAATCGGGCAATTGCAAAAGGCCCTCATGACCATGCTCTGCCATCTGGAAGAGCAGTTGTCCTTTTCCCAAGGTGTGCTGCGGGGCATCACCGTTCCATGTTCGGTCTTCTCGCCCGAAGATAAAACCCTCTTCACCAATCAGCTCATGATCGACCTTATTGAGCGCGGCGGCAAACCCAAGGATTACCAGAACATGACCTCCGGTCAATTCATCCTGGGTGACGCCAACAAGGAAACCCTTTCCAGCGTGGCACTGCGTGAACGCCGCATCCTCCATGTGGACCGTCAGTTTACCACCCACCGGGGGAAAATCCGCCACGCCAAGATTTCGTCGTCACCATTCTTCGACCCTGCGGGCAATATCCTGGGCACTCTTTCGGTCTGGGTGGACATCAGCGACATTCGGGAAAAGGAAGCCGAGGTAACGGCCCAGCACAAGAAGATGCTGCTTGTGGCCGACGAGGCTCAAGGAGTAGCTGAAGGGGTCTCCAGCGCCTCGGAGCAGCTCTCCGCCCAGGTTGAGCAGGCTTCACGGGGGGCTGAACGCCAGAAGGACCGTTCCGCCGAAACCGCAACGGCCATGGAAGAAATGAACGCCACGGTACTGGAAGTTGCGGGCAGCGCTCAGAGCGCGGCGCGCCGCTCCGAAGAGGCCAGGGACAAAGCCCAGGAAGGTGCCAAAGCCGTTGCCCGGGTTATACGGGCCATGGAGGGCGTTCATGGCCAGGCCATGGGCTTGCGCGAACGCATGTCCAAGCTGGAGGAACGGGCCAGGGACATCGGTTCAATCCTGAACGTCATCTCAGACATCGCCGATCAGACCAACCTGCTGGCCCTGAACGCCGCCATTGAGGCCGCCCGCGCCGGAGAGGCTGGACGCGGCTTCGCCGTTGTGGCCGACGAGGTGCGCAAACTGGCGGAAAAGACCATGCGTGCCACCCAGGAGGTGGATGAAGCCGTCTCCGGCATCCAGCGCGAAGCCAATGAGAGCCGCGACACCGTGGACGCCACGGCCAAGGCCATCGACGAAGTGACCGTGCTCACCAGCGGCTCGGGCCGCGCCCTGGAAGAGATCGTCAGCCTCTCGGACGCGGCCACGGGACAGGTCCACTCCATCGCCGCAGCCTCGGAACAGCAGTCCGCAGCCAGCGAGGAGATCAATCGGGCCGTGGGGGAAATTCACAACATATCTACCGAAACTGCCGGCGTCATGATCCACTCGGCTGAAGCCGTTGCCGAACTGGCCCGTCAGGCCGTCGTTCTGCAAGGTCTTATCCACGGAATGGTGGGCGGGGATCAGGGGGGACCAGCGGCTCTGAGAGCCTGAACCACAAAGGCCCGGATCACTCCGGGCCTTTATTTTCGTTCCGCCGACGAAAAAATTCCTCGCGCAGCCGGGTCAACGTGGTCTCGTACCCGTCCGGCGCGTGGGGGCGCAGGCAGTTGGTGCAATCCTTGACGCCCCCGCGCCAGGTTGCGTCTCCGCCGCATTCCTCCAGGAAATACAGCGGACAATAACAGAACAGACAATTAAAGGTCTCGCTGTCGGCTCCCCGGTGGCACGGGAAATACTGGCAAGCGCGGTTTTGAAAGAATTTGTACGAAGCGTCCATGCCCCAAGTTTACCCCTTTCAGATTTCCCCGCAACCCCAGACGCTGGCATAAACATTGCTCGTCGTAGGCAAACCCAGCATCCAAGGGGAAAAGTTCATGGCTCTGACACACAATACCATCACCAGCTCACTGGTCATGCGCCCGGAACTCAATCGTCTGGGCCCGGCCAAACTCGCCGAGGATTCAGGGGCCTTCAAGACCATGCTCACCAGCCAGCTTGGGGCCAGCAGCCAGCTCATGGGCAAGAAGCTTCAGGAATTGCCCAGCACGTTCGCTGATGTTCCGGGCCTTAATCCGCTCCATCCTTCCATGAACAGGGGTGTCAAAAATACGACGACTCCCCGTGCCAAGTTTCAGGAATCCGCTGGAACGGCTCCTGCCCCACGCCAGCCAGCCATCGTGGCGGCCAAATCGCATATCGTGCGTGCTTCCCTCGCTCCCAGCCAGGTGCGCGGGACCATCGCCACAGAGGCCGTAAAAACCGAGACCGTAAAAACCGAGACCGCCAAGACTGATGACCTGGGCCACTTGCCGGGAGCGGGACGCAAAGGCCCACTGCCCGCAGGATTCACCAAAGACGAGGAAGACCTCATTTTTGCGGCGGCGGCAGCGGAAACCAAATTTCTGGCTGCCAAACGCCAATCGCAGCATGGGAGCAAATCCAATTCCAGACTTGCCGCAGCCGACAGCACGGGCATCCTCTCAGCCACCTACGAATCCGGCTCGTCCATCGATGCCATAGGATACGACGGCAAGGGCGGCACGTCCTACGGCAAGTATCAGATCGCTTCCGGCGTCGGCACCATGGGCAGGTTCATGGACTTCCTGCGCACCAAGGCGCCGGAAATGGCCACGCGCCTGGAAAAGGCAGGACCAGCCAATACCGGCGGCCGTCAAGGCGGCATGGTGGCGGAATGGAAACGCATCGCTGCGGAATCCCCCAAACATTTTGAGGCGCTGCAACAGGAGTTCATCAGGAACACCCATTACGACCCGGCCCTCAAATCCGTGACGCTCTCCACCGGCGAAGACCTGTCCAAACGCTCCCAGGCCGTGCGCGAAGTGCTTTGGAGCACCGCAGTGCAGCACGGACCTCACGGCGCTTCCGAAATCTTCAGCCAGGCCATCGACAAGCTCGATGCCAAGCATCTGGCCAAGAACGACAAGGCCCTCATCGAGGAAGTGTACAGCCAGCGCATGACCCAGTTCGGCGGAAGCGGCCGCACACGCAGCGCCGTGGCCAGCCGCCTGGCGGATGAAAAAGAGTCGGCCCTGGCCATGCTGGATGGGAAGCGCATCGGATAGAGGAAGAGTATATATGGGGCTGCACTGGGTTTGAAACGGAATGTTTCATTCTTCATGGGCTGTTAAGCCTCTGTCCGAAACTGTACTTCCCCATAAAAAAGCAAGTCGTTCCCGCGTCGCAGATGCACGCCACAGTTTTTTCTTCACACATCGAGCGGGGAATCTGCTGGCGGGCGTGTTTCCGCCGGACCGCAGGGCCATGCGCCGCAGGGGGCTTTGCCCCGAGGAATCGCATTGCCCGAGGACCGCCGGAAGCGCGTCCGCCAGCCAGCCAGCTTTTCCATCAGGAACCCCGCGTGCTTCAGCAGTGACCACTGAAGGTATCGCTCCTTGACCACCGGAGTCCTCACCGCCACACGCCTTTACTGTCCCACTCCCCCCTCGTTCTTCCCTCCGACCGACAGCCGGATAATCCCAGCCGCAAGGCCTCCGACGCAGCCCAGCAGCAGCGCCTGCTTGAGGGTAAGCGAGAAGGCCAGGGCCATGGCCAGCATGGCCGCGCCGGTCAGCATGGCTCGCACGGAAGCCGAAGCGAGAGATTTCACGGGAACCTCACAGGGGCCTGCGAAGGCGGCTGCGCGAAGGTTTGCCCCGATATCCGGCCTAGGGCCCGGCGAGAGGCCCACACAAGGGCCTGTGCAAAGGTCTGCAGAGATATCCGCCCAAGGCTCTGGCCAGGCACCTGCGCACAAGGCTGCCCATATGCCAGCTCCAGGGGCTGCCCAAGGCCCTCACCCGGCGCGGCGGTCACGGCTTACCCGGCTCGATCACCTGGCGGCCACCCATGTAGGGCACCAAGGCATCCGGCAGACGGATGGAGCCGTCGGCCTGCTGGCCGTTTTCCAGAACGGCCACCATGGTGCGCCCCACGGCCAGGCCGGAGCCGTTCAGGGTGTGCACCAGTTGGCTCTTGCCGCTCTTGGGCTTGAAGCGCAGCCCGGCCCGGCGGGCCTGGAAGTCCTCGAAGTTGGAGCAGGAGGAAATTTCGCGGTAGGCGTTCTGGCCCGGCAGCCAGACCTCGATGTCGTAGGTCTTGGCCGAGGAAAATCCCACGTCGCCGGTGCACAGGCTGATGACCCGGTAGTGCAGTCCCAGGCGCTTAAGCACCTCTTCGGCCTGGCTGGTGAGCAGTTCCAAATCCTGGTAGGAATTGTCCGGGTGGGTGAGGCGCACCAGCTCTACCTTGTCGAACTGATGCTGCCGGATGAGCCCTTTGGTGTCCTTGCCGTAGGACCCGGCTTCGGAGCGGAAGCAGGGGGTGTGGGCCACGTAGGTCAGGGGCAGGGCGGCCTCGTCCAGGGTTTCGTCGCGATGGAGGTTGGTGACGGGCACCTCGGCAGTGGGGATGAGGTAGTAGTCCCAGTTTTCCAGCTTGAAGAGATCGTCCTTGAATTTGGGCAGCTGTCCGGTGCCGGTCAGGCTTTGGGAGTTGACGATGTAGGGCGTGGAGACTTCGGTATAGCCGTGGGTGGTGGTGTGCAGGTCGAGCATGAAGGCGGCCAGGGCGCGCTCCAGTTTGGCGGCCCAGCCCCAGAGCACGGCGAAGCGCGACCCCGTGAGCTTGGCGGCACGCTCGAAATCGAGCCCGGCCAGATTCTGGCCCAGCTCCCAGTGTTCCTTGGGCGCGAAGTCGAAAACGGGTTTTTCGCCCACCACGCGCACCACGGGGTTGTCGTTCTCGTTTTTGCCCACCGGGGTGGAGGCGTGGGGGATGTTGGGCACGCTGTAGAGAAAGGCCTGGGAGGCCTCGTCGGCTGCGCGCATGGCCTCGTCCAGGGCCTTGATCTGCTCGGACACCTGCCCCAGACGCTCCATCATGTCCGAGGCGTCCTGGCCTTGGCGTTTGCGCTTGGCCACCTCGGCGGAGGAGGCGTTACGTTCCTCCTTCAGGGCTTCCACCTGGCTGAGCAGGGTGCGGCGCTGTTCATCAAGGCGGACGAACTCGTCCATATCGAGGGTCATATTGCGATTGGCCAGGGCTTGGCGCACCTGGTCGAGGTTCTTGCGGACGAAGCGGATATCGAGCATGGGCGGCCTCCGAGCAGCTATTTGGGCTTGCCAGGGTCTTACGGCGTGGCGGAGCAGTGGTCAA
This sequence comes from Desulfovibrionales bacterium, assembly GCA_038248065.1. Classification (GTDB taxonomy): domain Bacteria; phylum Desulfobacterota; class Desulfovibrionia; order Desulfovibrionales; family Desulfovibrionaceae; genus Fundidesulfovibrio. The sequence goes on from JBBRUD010000080.1 coordinate 8,804, forward strand.
GATGGCATGGCAGGAGAAGAAGAGCCTCCGGCGGCCAAAGGGGCACTGGCGGGCAGAGATGTGCCTCCGGCGGCCAAAGGGCCACTGGCCCTTTGGAATCCCATATATTTACGCGTGGGGGCTGTGGCTGGAGGGCGGTTTGGTGGAAAGCGGTTGAACAGAGTGCAGAGATTTTTGCAAATGAGACAACGGGGGCGGAACGGCGGTGAAGACGCAGCGATAGAGCTTGCGAGGAGGACAGGCATGGACGATGCGATGGTACTGGAACTGGCGAAGAAGCTTACCGCCCGGGGCTGGTGGCTGGCCACGGCGGAGAGCTGCACCGGCGGGTTGATTGGGCACACCCTCACCAGCGTCGCGGGCAGCTCGGAGTGGTATCTCGGCGGCGTGGTGGCCTACGCCAATTCGGTGAAGCAGGGTGTTCTTGGCGTAGATGCTGGAGATCTGGAGCAATACGGCGCAGTGAGCCGCCAGGTGGTGGAAGCCATGGCCGTGGGCGCGGCCCGCGTGATCGGCACAGAGACGGCCATAGCGGTATCTGGCGTGGCCGGGCCGGGCGGCGGTACGCCGGAAAAACCCGTAGGCACGGTGTGGGTGGGCTGGAAGGCCGGGCCGGTGGTCCGTGCGGAATGCTTCCATTTTTCAGGCGGGCGCTCCGAGGTCAAAGAACAGAGCGTCCAGGCCGCGCTGGAAGGCCTGTCCCTGATGCTGGACTGAGGGGAGCCGTAAGAGGTTCTTCTCAGCTCCGACCCTCCACAGTGTGACGCAAGTACGGAAAAACGCACTTTCGTCGTCGCACACCTATAAGGGGGGACCGGGGGGCCATTGGCCCCCCGGCCGCCGGAGGCATATATACCCACTGCTCCGGCCCAAGCCTTGTGAATAATAGAACGAGCGAGTAAAAAGACGGCGCTAGAGCATGTCGGCGTCGGCCAGAGCCTGTCTGCCTTTGGTCGAGATGGTGTATCCCTTGTATTTGCGGTCGCCTCCGGCTTCGACCCGCACGTGGATAATGTAGCCTCGGTCGAGGAGGTCTTTAACGTCGTCGGCTTCGTAGAACCGTGCTTTCTTTTTGGGCATCATGAAATGATAACGTGGCATGGCGCTGAAATGAAACACGTCTTTGAGGATGATCAGGTATTCGTGGGCCAGCAGCGGCTCAATGGCGGCTTGCGGGACCGGGGGCTGGTCGGTCGCCAGGGGCTGGCCAGAGGGCTCGGGCGTGGCTCCCTGGCAGCGGGGAGAGGCGTCGAGGAGTTCGCAGGACGGGTCCGCCTGGAAACGCTCGCCTTCGGGGGTGAGGCGCAGCCCTTTGATGTCCACGCCGCAGGGCAGGGTGAAGGTAGTCCATTCCAGCAGATCATGGGCGACCAGGGCTTTGGTGTCACCCTCGTCAAAGGCGATGACGTGTTTGTGGGGCATCACCCCATGGTATTTGGCGATGTCGCGAAATTGCGCCACAGTCGCAAGAATGGATGCTTGGGTCTGGGGCAGAAGCATAGCGGTCCTAGTTGGAGTGCGGCCTCCATAATGCTTGTGAGACGACGGAATTTTTACACCTGCCCAGAGAGGTTGTAAACCACCAGCTCCGAATGGTGTGGAATTCCCGTTATCAGGCGGGTTCAGTGAGCGAATGAAACTTTACAGGACGGGAGCCGCAGGATATAGAGCGCGAGTTTGTGACGGGTTGAACAAGCTTCTAAAATTTTTGTCACGTATGGGGCTCAATGAACGCACTGGAACAGCTTCTGGCCACGCACCGCGAGGCCATCGTCCAGACATGGTTCCACCATGTACTGGAAACTTACCCTCCTGAAACCGCCAAGCTCTGGAAGAAGGGGCAGGATCATTTCGCCAATCCCGTGGGCTATGGGCTCAAAGTAGGCACGGAGCGCATCTATGCCAGCCTGATGGCCAAGGATGACGCGGCCGCCCTCGACGCGGCCATGGAAGCCCTCGACACTATCGTGCGGGTTCGTGCGGTGCAGAATTTTGCTCCGTCCGGTGCGGTGGGGTTCATCTTTCTGCTCAAGAAGAGCCTGCGCGAGGCCCTGTGGGGCGAGTTGAACGAACAGGGACTCTGGGCGCAATTTCTGGCGCTTGAAACCCGTATCGACGGATTTGCCCTGGCCTGCCTGGACATCTATGGCCAGTGCAAGGAAAAACTCTACGCGATCAAGGTCAAAGAGATACAAGATCAACAGTATTTATTGTTGAAGCGCGCCCAACTGATCGTGGGCGTCGGCGAGGGGGAACCGGCCGAATAAGCCGGCCGTGGGTCACGCAACTTTGCGAGGTGGAGGGTACATGGCAGCATTGGTTATTTCCTTTCTAGCGGTCTTGGTGTTGGCCGCCTTGCCCATCTTAGGGGCCGGGGCGGGCATGGCCGGGGTGTTCGGGACAATCGTCCCGTACGTGGCCGTGGGCATCTTTGTGGTGGGCTTCGCTAAGAAAGTCATCGGGTGGGCGGCCACTCCGGTGCCTTTCAGCATCCCCACCACCGGCGGGCAGCAATACTCCCTGCCGTGGATCAAAAATCAACCGTTCGACAACCCTTCCACTGCGGGCGGCACTTTCGTGCGCATGGCCCTGGAAGTGCTCTGCTTCCGCAGCCTTTTCCGCAACTCCAAGCTCGACAACCGCTCTGCTGAGGGCCGGGTGGGCTACGGTTCGGACAAGTCCCTGTGGTTGTTCTCGCTGATGTTCCACTACTGTTTTCTCATCGTGCTGCTGCGGCACCTGCGTCTGTTCCTTGAACCCGTGCCCATGGCCATCACCGGCATCGAGTTTGTGGATTCCATCCTGCAGATCGGCGTTCCCACGCTCTATCTTACGGATGTCTTCTTTGTTGTGGGCGTCACCTTCCTGCTGGCGCGCCGCATCTTCGACGCCAAGGTGGCCTACATCTCGCTGGCGGCGGACTTCTTCCCTCTGATGCTCATCCTGGCCATTGCCGGAACCGGCATCTGGATGCGCTATGTGGCCAAGGTGGATATCATCGCCATCAAGGAGCTGATCATGGGGCTCATGACCTTCAAGCCCGTGATCCCCAAGAACGTGGACCCGCTGTTCTACACCCACTTCTTCCTGGTGTGCGTGCTGTGGGCCTACTTCCCGTTCTCCAAGCTCATGCACCTGGGCGGCGTTTTCCTGAGCCCCACCCGGAACCTGCCCAACAACACCCGCATGGTCCATTTCGAAAATCCCTGGAACGATCCCAGCGTCAAGTGCCACTCCTACGCTGAATACGAAGACGACTTCCGGGAAAAGATGATCGAATGCGGCCTGCCCGTGGATAAAGAAGCTTAAAACCGCCTGTGGTGGGCGTTGACAGTATTAAGGGAGATCGTATGGCCAAGATGGCGCCACCCGAAGAGTTGATGAAGGTCGACTATACTCCGCCCGTAAAGGGGTGGATGGATGTCAAGCCGGAGTTCGCACCCGGCAACTTTTCCTATCCCGGGAAACCCGACGTGCTCAAGTACCTGGGCATGCCCAACCCCCGCGAGTGGAGCCCCACGGACGAGGATTGGAAGCTTCCCCCCGACTGGCGGGAAATCGTCTCCGAAGGCTTCCGCGAGCGCCTGAAGAAGTACCGCTCCCTGAAAATCTTCATGGATGTCTGCGTGCGTTGCGGCGCCTGCGCCGACAAATGCCACTTCTTCATCGGTTCCGGCGACCCCAAGAACATGCCGGTGCTGCGTGCGGAACTGCTGCGCTCCATCTATCGCGGCGACTTCACCATGGCGGGCAAGATCCTCGGCAAGCTGGCCGGGGCGCGCAAGATGGAAGAAGACGTCCTGAAAGAATGGTTCATGTACTTCTACCAGTGCACTCAGTGCCGCCGCTGCTCGCTGTTCTGCCCCTACGGCATCGATACGGCTGAGATCACGCTGATGGCGCGCGAGATGCTGCATCTGGTGGGCCTGGGCATCAACTGGATTCTCGAACCGGTGGCCAACTGCAACCGCACCGGCAACCACCTGGGCATCCAGCCCCACGCCTTCAAAGACATGATGGAATTCCTGGTCGACGACATCGAGACCATCACCGGTGTGCGCGTCGAGCCTTCCCTTAACCGCAAGGGCGCGGAAATCCTGTTCATCACCCCCTCGGGCGACATCTTCGCCGAGCCGGGCATCTACACCTTCATGGGCTACCTGCTGCTCTTCCACCAGCTGGGCCTGGATTACACCTGGTCCACCTATGCGTCGGAAGGCGGCAACTTCGGCTCCTTCACCAACGACAAGTGGATGAAGAAGCTCAACGGCAAGATGTACCACGAAGCCAAACGCCTGGGCGTCAAGTACATCATCGGCGGCGAGTGCGGCCACATGTGGCGCGTGCTCAACCAGTACATGGACACCATGAACGGACCGCCGGACTTCCTGGAAGTGCCCAAGAGCCCCATCACGGGCACGGTGTTCGACAACGCCAAGTCCACCAAGATGATCCACATCGTGGAGTTCACCGCCGACCTTATCAAGAACGGCAAGATCAAGCTGGACAAGAGCCGCAACGTCGGTGTCGTGCCCACCTGGCATGACTCCTGTAACACCGCGCGCGGCATGGGCTTCTTCGACGAGCCCCGGTACGTGTTGGAAAACGTGGTGGACAAGTTCTACGAAATGCCCGCCCAGACCATTCGCGAGCAGACCTTCTGCTGCGGTGGCGGTGCCGGCCTGAACAACTCCGAGTTCATGGAAATGCGCCTGCGCGGCGGCCTGCCCCGCGGCAACGCCGTGCAGTACGTGCAGCAGAAGTTCGGGGTGAACACCCTGTCCTGCATCTGCGCCATCGACCGGGCCACCTTGCCCCCCCTGTGCGACTACTGGGCGCCCGGAGTCAAGGTTACCGGCCTGCACGAACTGGTTGGCAACGCCCTGGTCCTGGACGGCGAGGAGCAGGTTCGCAGCATGAACCTGCGCCAGGAATACCTGCCCGGTTTTGAGGAGGAGGAATAATGTATAATGCAAAGTACATCATTCCGGGGCTGGTAATCTTCCTGGCCCTGGTGTTGTTCCCCTTCATCAAGGGAGCGGGACAAGAGAAAAAGTTCGCGATCGAACCTGAAAAACCCAAAAACGGTTCCAAGGAATGCGTGCTGCCCACCGAACAGATGCGCGACAAGCATATGGTGCTTTTGAACGAGTGGCGTGATGACGTCATCCGTAACGGCAATCGCATCTATAAAAACGAGGCCGGCAAGGAATTCAGCATGAGTCTCACCAACACCTGCATGGATTGCCATGCGGACAAAGAGAAGTTCTGCGACAAGTGCCACAACTCCGTGGGCGTCAATCCCTACTGCTGGACCTGCCACAACATCTCGCCCGTGAAAAAGGGGGGGAAATAGCATGAACAGCACCAGACGTGACTTCCTGAAACTGGCCGGCATCTCCGCCGTGGCCCTTTCCGCCGGAACCCTGGGGTTCCTGGGCGAGGGAGCCAACGCTGCGGACGCCCTGCCTGTCGCTGCCGACTTCAAGGCCCCCCTGAAGGCCAAACGCTGGGCCATGGTCATCGATACCGCCAAACTCGATACGGCCACGTTGAAGAAATGCGCAGACGCCTGCCACAGCTACCACAACGTGCCCACCATCGGCTCCAATAAAGAGATCAAGTGGTTCTGGGGCGCGGATTTCGAATCCGCCTTCCCCACCGAGCGTCCGGCCCACCTGGCCGAAAACGTGGAGCACCGCACCTATGCGCTGTTGTGCAACCATTGCTCCAATCCGCCCTGCGTGCGTGTGTGCCCCACAAAGGCCACCTTCAAGCGCGCCGACGGCCTGGTGATGATGGACTACCACCGCTGCATCGGCTGCCGCTACTGCATGGCAGGCTGCCCCTTTGGCGCGCGTAGCTTCAACTTCCAGGACCCTGCCAAGTTCATTGCGGAAAAGGACATGAACCCCATGTACCCCCACCGCACTCGCGGCGTGGTGGAGAAGTGCACCTTCTGCGTGGAGCACCTGGCCAAGGGCGAAATGCCCCTGTGCGTGCAGGCTTCGGGCGGTGCCATTGTCTTCGGCGATCTGGAAGACCCCGGCTCCTCCGTGCGCAAGGCCCTGAAGGAAAAGTTCGCCATTCGGCGCAAACCCGACGCTGGCACCGAGCCCGGCGTGTTCTACATCCTCTAGGAGACGCGCCATGATTGAAAAAGCTCTCAAAGGGAGTCCCCGGTACTTCGGTACCCTGTTCGTCCTGCTGGCCGTCATGGGCATTGGGGCCGGTTTCTACCTCTACCAGTTGAACGAAGGCCTGGTCATCACCGGCCTGTCGCGCGACGTGTCCTGGGGCTTCTACATCGCCCAGTTCACGTACATGGTCGGCGTAGCCGCCTCTGCGGTCATGCTGGTGCTGCCCTATTACTTCCACCACTACAAAGCCTTCTCCAAGATGATCATCATGGGCGAGTTTCTAGCCATCGCCGCCGTCATCATGTGTCTGGGCTTCATTGTCATTGACATTGGCCAGCCCCAGCGCATGTTGAACGTGCTCATCAACTCCACCCCCAATTCCGTGCTGTTCTGGGACATGGTGGTGTTGAACGGCTACCTCATCCTCAACGTGGTCATCGGCTGGACCTCGCTGATGGCCTACTGGAAGCGCGTTTCCCCGCCCACGTGGGTGAAGCCCCTGGTGTACCTGTCGGTCATCTGGGCCTTCTCCATCCACACGGTCACGGCGTTCCTGTACGCAGGCCTTCCCGGCCGCCACTACTGGCTTACCGCCATTCTGGCCGCCCGTTTCCTGTCCTCGGCCTTCTGCTCCGGCCCGGCGCTGCTTTTGCTGCTCACCCTGCTGCTCAAGCGCGTGACCTCCTTTGATCCCGGCCGCGAGGCAGTCAAGACGCTGTCCACCATCATCACTTATGCCATGTGCGTGAACGTCTTCTTCTTCCTGCTGGAGATCTTCACGGCATTCTACTCCAACATGCCCGGCCACATGGACCCCATCCTGTTCCTGTTCAGCGGGTTCGAAGGCCACACCTACATGACCCCGTTCATGTGGACCGCCGCCTTCCTGGGTATCGGCTCCCTGGTGATGCTGATTCCCTACAAGTGGCGCTACACCCCGGAAATCCTTGTCCCGGCCCTGATCATGCTGGTCATCGGCACCTGGTTGGACAAGGGCATGGGCCTGATCGTGGCCGGCTTTACCCCCAACCCCTTCGATAAGGTTACCGAATACATGCCCACTGGGTCTGAAATGATGATCGCCCTCATGATCTACGCCCTCGGCGGCGTGGTGCTGACCATCCTGTGGAAGATCGCCCTGGAAGTCCGCAAAGAGGTCGAAGGATCGCTCTAGCCTTCTCCGTTTCGCGCTACACGACATGCAAAAAGGCCACCCCCCGGGGTGGCCTTTTTTTATGCCGTGCAAAGGCGCACAGGCGATGATGGATACTTGGGAGATGATGACGCCGTACACAGGCGAGTTGATGGCCAACTATTTTCACTTTCTTCCCACATAGCCCTATATGGGGAGACACGGACGATTTTTTGAGTATCTTGCCTTGTTACCTGCCAGCCCATCTGGCCGGAATACACAAGGATAGAGGTACACCCTCATCATAAGAACGCACGACGACATGCAGAAGGCCAACGAGGAACGGTTCCGTCAATGGATGGACAGCCATCTCAACTCTCCTGACGGAGGGGAACTCCAGGTGGGGCAATCACCAGCAGCTACCGGCGCAAACGATCATCAAGAGTTGCACGCGCCCGCTTTTGACAACGTCTTTGCCAACCTCAAGAACGACCCTGAAGCGACCATGATCCTTTACGAGCATGAACTCGATAGGAACAGGCATTTGGACATCGGCCCGCAGCCCCAGGACCCGGAAGGGAAAATGCGCTGGCGTCTGCTCAAGGACTGCAATTCACAGTTCCACGACCACTACGGCAAGCACTTTGAAGATGCCTTCAAGTTCCGCACCCAAAGTCGTACCCGAAGAATGTACGAAAAGCTCCATCAGCATGACCCGCTGTTCGCCCTTACCAAGGACGTTATGGAGCATTACATCCAGGGCCTTCCGCCTACGGCCCAGCGCGCTCTGGAGCGCCTCTTTGTCCGATGCCCTCACGAGGCCTTGGAGTTCTATGTGGAAATGCGGAAAGCAGCTCGAAAAGCGGTCCACAAGACCAACTCCCGGCGCAAGAAGCAGTAGCGCACAGTTGTTGACCTACAACGGCCTGATGCCTTCGGTGGTGAAGCTTGACGAACGTTGGAGAAGACCACCCTTCCCAACATACATACAGGAGATGATTATGCCTTACTCTGAAAGACTTGCGGAGAGTTATTTAGCGGCAAAAGAGGCCGAACGTGCTAATGGAACGACTGAGGAAGACCCGCTGTTCAAACAGATTGCTGGTGACAGCAAGGAGTTTGTAGGTGGGATTCCTAAGGAAACTTGGGATGGGATGAGCGATGAGCAGCGAAAAAGTCTTGTTCATGGTACGGATGAAGATCGCCAAAAGTTTTCTGAATTCGGAACGGCAATCGGTGGTGGGATCGGGGCTATAGCCAGCATTCCTGCATATGCAGCTGGACCCGTTGTTGGCGGTGTTACGAGTGCTGTTTTAACTGGTTATGGTGGTGCCAGAGGATATAACGCAGGTTGGAACCTGCCAGATAAGTTGAGCCCTCCTTCACCCATCAGCCGAGAAGTACTTAAACAGCAGTACGAATCTACCAAAGGACGAGAATGACGAAAATAAAAGGCCCCTGTTGACCCAGAGGCCTGTTTGATATATTTATTGTATGATTTTAAGCTTGTTTGACACGTTCTACTGCTATTTCACTGACAAAGAATATGCCATGCCCAAGGATGTTGATAGAGTTCCAAAGCAAAAACAAAAGTATCAGAGGCCAACAGTTTTTCAGTTTGTTGTAATGTTAATTATTTTTTGCATCACATTCATTTTTACTTTGCGACGCTGTGGCAACTAGTTTGAGTTGTATTTCGTGCGCCGCCTGCCTCGCACTGTACACGTGTAAGTTTTCTTTGCAAGCGGCTTTTTATGTTAAAGCAAGCGAGATATCTACGCAACTATCCATAAGAGTTCTAGATTTGAATCGTACAGAAAAATTGTGTTGTGTGGGTGCGCATGACAGGATAGAGTGTTAAAAATACTTGATAATTTTTAACTTAAAACTAAGCCCGGCTAATTATTTAATTAATTGCTACAGAATTGTTATACGAATTGTTTTAGCGATAACGGATTGTTCTTGACTTGAACTATGCATATTCATGAAAATGTTAAGAGGTCAGTCATGTTCTGGAGAAATAAACAAATTGCTGACGCACTACAGAAGCTCCGTAAACCAACACTTACAGAAATAGTAATTGCTGCCATTGTTTATTGTTTCATTTTTGGACTGACTCAAGGCTAGCCAGCAATGCACACATACGTGACGTAGTGCTCAGCAGCAGTGCCCTTTGGTGTCACGATTACAAGTCTGAGAACTGCCATGGAACCAACCGTGCTCAATAAATACAATAAGTTAAGTGAGTTGCTAAAAAAGTCTTCGGAGGCCAACGCTCACTGAATTAATCGTTGTGTTATTCATTTATGGCTTTATTAGCGAGTTGATACGAAGTTGTTTCACTAAGTAGTGCCCTTGACCTGCCGGGTTTCTTCGGACCACTCAATTCTTGAGGGTGGCCCCCTGGTTCAGGTTGTTGCCGATCATTCCCGCGTAGGCCTTGGGTGTCATTTTTCCCAGGCTTGAGTGAGGCCGGACCTCGTTGTACAGCCTGCGCCAGTCTTCGATGACGACCTTGGCTTCCACTCTCGACCGAAACCACTCCATGGACAGGCACTCGTCCCGGAATTTGCCGTTAAAGCTCTCGACCATCCCATTCTGCCAGGGCTTGCCGGGGTCGATCAGGGCGATGCTCAACGATTCATTCGTGGCCCAGCGGAGCAGTGCCTTAGACACGAACTCCGGTCCGTTGTCCGATCGCAGGCAGCGCGGTGCTCCCCGCTCGCTGGCGAGGCGTGAAAGCACCTCGATCACTCGCCCGGAGCGAATGCTCCCGGCCACGTCGATGGCCAGACACTCACGAGTAAATTCGTCAATGATCGTTAAACATTTCAGTTGTTGCCCGTTGGCGCAGGCATCGTACACGAAGTCGTAAGCCCATACCTCATTGGCTCCGCATGGCAGTTGTGGCCGGGGACGTGCCCCCGCCACCCGTTTCCTGCCGCGTTTCTTCGGCACTTGGAGGCCCGCCTTGCTCCAAAGCCGGAACGTCTTGTCAGGCCCCATAAAGTGGCCCAGATGCTCCATGAAAACCTGTATCCGGCGGTAGCCGTACCGGGGATACAGGTTTGCCAAGCCGGTCATGGCCGCGATGAGCGGGCCGTCAAGGACTTCCATGCGCGACTCATAATGCAAAGTCGAGCGGGAGGTGGACAACAGCGCACACGCCCTGCGTTGTGACAGCCCGAGTTTCAGCGCGAACGTCACCTGCTGGCGGCGGACGGGTGCGCCTACCATTTTTTTGCGGCTATTTCCTTCATCACCTCAATTTCGAGGTCCCGTTCAGCCAACAGCTTCTTCAGCCTGGCGTTCTCCTGCTCCAGTTGGCGGAGCTTCTTCACGTCATCGGCATTCATGCCGCTGAAACGCTGGTACCACGTGTAGATCGTCTGCTCGCTGACGCCGTGTCGCTTGGCCACCTGGGGCACCGGATCGCGGTCAGCCTCACGCAGGATGCCCACCATCTGCTCTTCCGAAAATCGTGATTTCCTCATGGCTCCCTCTTTGTCGGCGGGAGCCACCTTCTCAAGTTTCAGCTGGTCCGAAAAGAGCCGAGCAGGTCACTGGGGAAGACCCACTGTTCAAACAGATTGCTGGAGACAGCAAGGAGTTTGTAGGGGGGATTCCCAAGCAGACTTGGGATGGGATGACGCCTGAACAACGCGAAATAACTGTTCGAGGTACTGATGACGATCGTAAAAAGATAGGAGAAGCCGGAGCGGCAATCGGCGGTATTCTAGGTGCAGCCGCTAGCATCCCGGCTTACGGTGCTGGACCGGTCCCTGGAGCTCTTGCCACTGGTGGATTAGGTTCGTATGGTGCAGCTAAAGGGTACAATATCGGGTACGACTATTACAACAAGGTTCCTCTCCCTTCAACCGTAAGCCGAGATGATCTCAACCGGCAGTATGAAGCGGCTAAAGACCGAGATTGAAATAATTGGCAGGCCCCTGTTGACCCAGGGGTCTGCCTTATATAAAATGGCTCTGTTCGCGTTGAGTGTTGAAGCTACCCAAGGGACATGATTAGTGCCCGTTTCGGGGTCAGGCTTTCGCCTAAACGCTCGAACAATCTCCGCCAACCAAGGTAGTTGGCCAGATACTTCGTCGCCACA
>JBBRUD010000081.1:0-20102 GCA_038248065.1 Desulfovibrionales bacterium
CATTTCCGTGGCCACGTCCACGTCGGAGATCTGCGATTCCGCAGCTTGCAGGTTCTCGCCCTGAATCTGCAGGTTCTGCACGGTGTTCTGCAGACGGTTCTGCAGGCCGCCCAGGTTGGCGCGGATCTTGTCCTTGGACACGATGGACGAGTTCAGCTGGTCAAGGGCCTTCTGGGCCAGTTCCTGGGTGGAGATGGACCGGCCATTGGAGGTGCTGGCCGCACCAAGGCCCACGCCCAGGGCAGAAGCCGTGGCTGTGCCGATCTGCACGTAGTAGTAGTCTTCCGCCGACAGGTTGCCGGTGCCGAAGTGGACCTTCAGCTTGCCGGTGCTGTTCAGGCCTGCGCCGCTGTGAGTCGCACCGGAGAGGTTGCCGTTCAACAGGTAGATGCCGTTGAAATCGGTGGCGGATGCAATACGGGTGATTTCCGAAGCCATGGCCTGGTATTCGGAGTCGATGATCAGACGCTGGTCCGAGGTGTAGGTGCCCGTGGCCGCCTGGGTGGCCAGTTCCTTCATGCGGATGAGCTTTTCGTCGACAACGCCCAAGGCGCCGTCGGCGGTCTGGATCATGGAGATGGCGTCGTTGGCGTTGCGCACGCCCTGGTTGAGAGAGGAGATATCCGAGCGCATAAGCTCGCGGGTGGCCAAGCCGGCGGCGTCGTCGGCAGCAGTTCCCACGCGCAGGCCCGAAGACAGGCGGCGGGTGGAGACGCCCAGGCTGGCGTATGACTGGTTCAGGTTGCGAGTGGCGTTCATCGCCATCAGGTTGTGATTGATTACGAGACCCATAACTTCCTCCTTGAATGAAATCGGCATCCTTGCCGCACACGGCTGGGAACCCCTCCCCCCGGATGGGCCCCACGGCCTATCCGTTGCCGCGTGATCTTTAGCTTTTCCGCTACTCTTATCGTTCCCATGGCGCAGTTCTTTAGGGGGGAATCGAAAATCCCATAGAAAACGCCGCGCGGACCCCCGGTCAAAATGACCGGGAGCCCGCGCGGCGCAAGGCTTTGCAGCAGTATATTATTTTCTTACAAGAATAAGCGAAAAATAGGGAGGTTTGTCAGGACACCCCTGTAGGCCCCTATGCACCGTCTGCCCCTCAAGGCCGCACCGGCTGACAAGCACGGCCTTATCCGCCAGGCCCATGTCCGCAAGCAGGGCCTTGAGCTGGGGAAAAGTGCGGTACGCTTTGAGGATGACCGCATTGTCGGCGATCTCCAGGCAACGGCGAAGACGCTCGGGCGAATCCACCCCGGAGAGCACCATGAGGTTCTCGCCCGACTCGGCCAGACCGATACCCGCAGCGGCTGCCGAAGCCTGAACCGAGCTGACGCCCGAGACCACGGACAAGGGCGTCTGCGGCTCCATACCGAGCAGGGTGCGGCTGAGGTACTGATAGGTGGAGTACGTCAGCGGATCGCCCAGAGTGACGAAGGCCGCGTCCAGGCCGGTGCGCAGGTGCTTGAGCACCAGGGTGGCATTGGCTTCCCAGGAGGCCGTCAGCACGTTCTGGTCCCTGGTCATGGGGAAGGGCAAACGCACCACTGGCGTGCCCGGCCGCAGGTGCGGCGAAACAATGGACAAAGCCAGGGAGTAGTCGTTCCTGCTGGAGGCTGCGGCGAACACTACAGGCACCTGGCTGAGCACCCGTACGGCCTTGAGGGTAATCAACTCAGGATCGCCGGGCCCGGCGCCCAGCGCGTAAAGGGTTCCCAGGGTGCTCATTGGCCCGCCTTGGCGGCGGAAAATATCTGAGGGTACACTATTCCTCCAATCTGGCGCATTCCATCCAACAACTTCAGCGTCGGACGGCTGGTAATGGCTTCCTCCACCAGGAAGACCTGTCCTTCCCGTGCGGCTTTGAGGCCGTCAAATCCCGGTGTGGCCCGGATTTCCTCCAGGCTCACCGGATTCATGGGCCCTTTCTGGGCCAGGTAGACATCCACCTGCGAGCCTATGCCAACCAGGCGTTCCAGCCCGAAGTGGGCAATGTTGCTCCCGGCCACGGGTTCGGCCCCGGCGGCCACGTTGATGCCCCCAGCCTGCTCCAGCACGAAAGCGGCCATGGATTCGGGGCTCACGGTCTTCATCTGACGGTGAATCGTCTCGAAAAACACCCGACGGCGCTCCCCGGCTGGGATGGTTCCCACCAGGGACGCAAGCGCTGCCAACCCCTGGTCGAAGCGCCCGGCCATCTCCCGCGCCTGGGTCTCATGGCCGGTCAGACCGCCCAGAGCCAGCCAGTAGGGTTCCAGATCCTTGGGCGCGGAAGGCTGCAGGCAGACCACGGCGATGCCCAGGCTCTCAAGCTGTCGGATCAGCCCCGGATGGGCTGCCAGATGCATGGGCCGGGCCAGCACCAGATCGGGCCTCAAGGCGGCGATGGTCTCGGCCCCGTCCCTGGCTTGAACCACCGGCGTACCCGGCGGGCCGGTCTCCGGGTCGCTTACGCCCACAAGCAAAGCGCCCGCGCCCATGGCCATGAGGTTTTCCCCATGGGCCGCATACAAAGACACTACCCGCAGGAAGGGGCGCTGGTAATCCAGGGTCCGTCCGGCGTCGTCGGTCAACCGGGCGGCCAGGGCAGAGCCCGGTGGGAGCAGACACAGGGACGCAAAGCCCCAAAACAGACACAGCAGGCGCAACAGGCGCAACACGCTCATCAGGCCTCCAGAAAGGTCACACGGGCCGGGCCGTCACCGGTATCCACCCGCGCCTTCACCCCGAACACCCCGGCGATGTTTTCCGCCGTGAGCACCTGGGGCGTGGGTCCATACGCCGCTACCCGCCCGGCCGCAAGCATCACCAGACGGTTGCAAAACATTGCCGCCAGATTGAGATCATGCATCACCACGGCCACGGCAGCGCAGGAAGACTCCGGCTGCGCCCCCGGCCTCCAGGACTCTCGTCCGGCGGCCGTGTCCGCGAACAGGCGCATGGCGGACAGGGCGTGGCGGATATCCAGGCCAGCCGTGGGCTCGTCCAAAAGCAGCACCCTCCCTCCTTGGGTCAGCGCCCTGGCCAGGGCCGCCCGGCGCTTTTCGCCGCCGGAGAGTTCCGTCACCGGACGCCCTGCCAGAGGAGCCATGTCCAGGGCGGTAAGGGCGGCCAGGGCCAGAGCCCGTTCCGCCGCTCCCGGCGCACCGAAGCGTGGCAACCAGGGATGCCTGCCCATGAGGGCCGATTCCAGCACCGTAAAACCCAGCCGGTCTTCCAGTTCCTGGGGGGAGTAGGTCACGCGCCGGGCCAGTTCCCGCCGGGAATACCTGGCCAGAGGCGCGCCGCCCAGCAAGATGTCCCCGCCCGTTGGCGCAAGCACCCCGGCCAGACAGCGCAGCAAGGTGGATTTGCCCGCCCCGTTGGGGCCGACGATGCCCAACAGCTCACCCGGCACAAGCTCCAGGCTCACGCCGTCAAGCACGGCCTGCCCGCCCCGTGCCAGGGTGAGGCCCCGGACGGACAATTCCAGGCCGCCGGACTGGCCCTCCCCGCCGCACTCCGGCAGGGTTTCGCTCCGGCTATCAGCCAGTGGCGCACTCCAGCCGCCAGACCCTTCAGCCATGGCTGCGCCCCCTGAGAAACAACAGACAGAAATAGGGGCCGCCGATAAGGGCGGTGAGCACCCCCACGGGCACCTCATGGGACAGGAGGCCCCGCACGGCGGTATCCGCGCCCAAAAGCAGCAACGCCCCGCCCAGGGCCGAGAGCGGCAGCAGCCGGATATGTGACGGCCCCACGGCCAGCCGGATCATGTGCGGCACCACCAGGCCCACGAAGCCGATGATGCCCGACACCGCCACGGCGCAGGCGGTCATGAGCGCACCGGCCAACAGCAGGCCCAGGCGCACCCGCCCGACGGCCACACCCAGGCTGGCTGCGGTTTCGTCGCCCAGGCTCAAGACGTCCAGGTCCCTGGCCCAGGCCAGGGCCACGGCCAGACCGACGGCCAGGCCCCCGGCAGCTACTGCGGCCTCAGCCCAGCTCTTGCCCGCGAAGCCGCCCATGAGCCAGAACACCAGCCCGGCAACGTTCTCGCCAGCGGCGAATTTCACGAAGCCTATGGCCGCCTGGAGGGTGGCCGCAACGATAACCCCGGCCAGGATGAGGGTCAGCGGATCGAGCCGTCCCCTGGCAGTGGCCAGTAAAAGCACCACCGCCAGGGCGGCCACGGAACCTGCCAGGGCGCAGGCGGGCACTGAGAGCGGCCCCAGCCCGGCGAACCCGGCCAACAGGCCCAGGCAGGCTCCCAACGCCCCTCCGGCCGAAACGCCAAGCGTATAGGAATCGGCCAGGGGATTGCGCAGGATACCCTGGAACAGGCCGCCGGAAAGGGCCAGCCCGGCCCCTACGCAGGCTGCGGTGAGGATGCGCGGCAGGCGCACATCCCAGACAAGGCGCATGGGCATATCGGCCAGGCCTGCCAGCCAATCCGGTTGGCCAAGAAGCTTGGCTCCGAGGATGGCGGCCACATCAGCGGCGGGCACGGGCACCACACCCGTAGCTGCGGCGCCGAGCATGAGAAAGCCCAGCGCCAAGGCCAAACTCAGGCCTATGCCGATTCCCCTGCCCGCAGTCTTGGCCATGCGCTTACTTTTCCAGGGCCAGTCTGGCCCGGCGGACAAACAGCTCGGCCACGGCGTCCACCTCGCCCAGACCACGCGCCTGGCACTCCACCGCGTACCCGGCAGCTTCCAGGCCCGCCCGCCAGGAATCCTTCTCCACCCCGCAGACGTCCTGGGCCACATGGACGCCCGAGGTCATAAGCAGGGGCAGCAGGAGCACCTTCCGGGCCTTGGCCCCGGCGAGGGTCTTGAGCACCTCGCCAATGCCCGGTTTGGATTCCAGGGTGGCCACCGCGATGGTCTGTCCAGGATAAGCCTTACGCAGGGCAGCCTGAAAGTTGACCACCTCCTGGGCTTGGCGTTTGCCATTGCCGTGGGCGGCATACACCAGGGCCGCGCCCCGCTCCCTGGCCTGGGCCGCGTCACCGGCCAGAGCTTTGGCCGCTTCGGCCATATCGGCAGGAGAACCCTCGGGGAGATCGCCCAAAAGGGTACGCTCCAGGCGGATGCGCAGGAAGGGCTTCTTGTTCATCTGGGTTTTGTGCAAGGCGTCCAGTGTTTGGACCAGAATCTTGAGGTCCTGATATTCCTCGCCAGCGGAGACGAACAGCGGCAGCACCAGGATGTCGTTATAGCCCTGGTCCGAGAGCTGTCCTAGCGCCGTGAGGGGGCTCACGGGCTTCTGGGCAGCCTGGACTGCCCTGGCGTGGCGGCTGGTCAGGGCCAGACGCACCGGCAGGGCTGGGAAGGCCGCTTCAAGCCTGGCCCGCACCGCGTCAATGGCCGCAGCGGCCTCGGGCTGGCTGGAGCCGAAGGCGGCCAACACAATGGCCTGTTTCTGCTTCGGGGCTTCTTTGGTGTGGGCAAAGGCGAGCAGCGGGAGACTCAACGCCAGAACAATGGCAGCGGCAAAAGACCTCATCGGCATCCTCCTCGGGATAGAGAGGTGAGTACAACAGCCCGGAGGATGACGGAGATGACGGAAATCCAGATGGATTTCCTTTGGATGCACTGCCGGAGAATGAAGAATTCGCCGCATGTGGCCACCGTCCCTCGCCAGGCCTACACTGGAACACGGCTTCGGCAGGTCTTCTGGCTCCCGGATCACTCTACTCCCCGCGCCTTCCCGCCCGAAGGCAGTGGCATAGGCGGGTTTCGTCCCCGGATACAGCGGCGGGACCGCTCCGGATTCGCACCGGATTCCCTTTTAAGCCCCCCATGGAGCACCAAAGCCCCTTCTCAGTAGGGGAAACCCCTTCTTCTGTCAAAGTTACAACGAAGACAGAAGATACTTCCGTCTCAACCAAATTACTGCTACACGCGGCGCATGTCTCGAATGCAACGTGTGGCGTATATTCTCTTTCTGCTGGTCCTGGTCGAAGTCGGCTCACGGCTTTTCTGGCAGATGTCAAACCACACGTGGGGAATGGCCGTGCCCCAGCAACTGGGCCAGATAGACCCACAACTTGGCTGGTCCCTCAAACCGGGAGCCACGGCTTCTTCCAAGGCCACCGGCACCCCCGTGCGCTACACCATCAACTCCCTCGGCTTTCGCGGGCCTGAAACTCCCCTTGAAAAACCCGCCGGAGTTTTCCGCATCGTCGTCCTGGGCGACTCCCACACCTTCGGCTTCGGCATTCCTCTGGAGCAGCATTTTACCACTATCCTTCAAGGATACTTCAAGAATGTTGAGGTGATCAATCTGGGAGTCTGCGGCTATGGCGTGGACCAGATGCTCCTGCGGCTCAACCGCGACGGCTGGCCCCTCAAGCCGGATCTGGTCATCTGCGACCTGCCCCACTTCGAAGATTTCCGGCATATGCAGGATACCTTGTGGGGCGTGGGCAAACCGCGTTTCCTCTTGCGGGACGGGGAGCTGCAACTGACCAACAGCCCGGTGGGCAACAACTCCTGGACCACCGTGGCCGCCCTTGAGGCGGACCGTTTTCTGGCAGACTGGTGCCGCACCTACGAGATTCTGCGCAACACGGTCTACGCCTGGTACATGCGGCCCAAGCCTCCGGTCGGCCCGGTCCCGGCCCTGGACCCTAAAATCTTGGCGGACACCCTGAACGTAGGCTGGAGCATCATCAGCAAGATGGAAGCAGAATGCCAGGAGCACAAGGTGCCCTTCGTCCTGGTAACCTCACTGGGGGAACTGGCCAAGGAGTGCTACACCCACGGCACACCCATGGCGTATATGGGCTTCGCCCTGCATAATCAGCAACTCGTCCTGACCCACGACCCCATGCATCACCCCAATGAAGCCGCCAACGGCATTATTGGCTGGGAACTCTCCAAGTACCTGAAGATCAAAAAGCTGGTGCCCGAAGACCTCTGGCTGATGCCCCTATGGACCGGCGTCGAAGCCTCGCCCCGCTAGCGTCGCCCTTCTCCACCCGGCGCAGCAGTCAGCCGCCCTGCGCCACCAGTACACCGCGCTCCCAGTGCGCTTCGTGACCCATGCCTCCCGCTCAACCGGCGCTCAGCGTTCCCAGACTCCCCGTGTTCCCAGGCCCCCCGCGTTCCCGGGCTTCCACTTATCCGGGCACCCCGCGTCCCTGTGCACTCTGCCCGGTGCACTCTGCCCCGGTGCGCCGCACTTACCCGGCGCTGAGTGTTTCCATGTCGCAACCCAGCTGTTCCTTGCAATAGGCTGAGAAGGTCTTGTGAAACTCCGGGGACACCAGGCGGTCCTTGATGAGCTGGTCTTCCAGCTCCAGGCTTCGCGCCAGAGCTTTTTTGTCGCACTTGAGCAGTTTGCGCACGCCCAGCAGAGTCGCGGCCGGGCCGCCGGTGCTCCCAGTGACCATGCCTAAGGCCTCTTCTTCCAATCTGGCGGCTGGAACGATCTTGTCCACCAGCCCCAGTTGCAGCGCTTCCTCTGCGGAAAAACTCTTCCACTGGAGCACTTCGGCAGCCTTTTTGACGCCCAGCATGCGAGGCATGAAATAACCGCTCCCCTTGGTGATGAGGCCAAGGTCCACGTTGGGGTTCTTGAAGACGGTATCCTCTGCCACGATACGGCAATCGTAGGCTAGGCTGAGGTTCAAGTGGAACAGGGAGAGCGCCCCCTGCCCGGCGTACACCGTGACGGCGTTGAGCTTCGACAGCGTCATGATAAGCCGGTTGACCACGTTGGCCAGCCGCTCCATGGTTTTGCCTTCAAGCTTGTCCGTGAGCGCCTTGCACAAAAAACCGCCATGTTCGAGCTGGCCATCCTTCTCGGGATGGCCAAACACGGCCAGAGCGCTGAAGGCCTTGCTGGAAAGCATGGAGTCCAGATAGTCGTAGAACGAAAAGATGGCGTTGATATCGTGCGTCATGTGCAGGATATGCTGTTTTTCCCTGATAACCAGGATGCCGTCTTCCATCGTGGAGGAAAACAGCGCATTGTCAACGGTGAGACTCACTGAGGGTTTCATGGATCGCTCCCTTTTTTGAGGACTTACGCCCAATAGCAGAACCGTCCCCGCCCCCGCCGTATTTTCACGGAGACACGTCGCCTTTCATATAGCAAGCAGGCTAATCAGTAGCAACCTATCAATGTAGTCGCGGCAAGAAATCCCCGTGGAGCGCGGGATGGTGCCTTCCGCTCTTTACCCGGTCCTGGCAGTTTCAGCGGCCGGGTGACTGCGTTGCACCCCCGGCCGCCGGATTTCCACCTTGCGCTGACAGCCGTCTTTGCCGGAGGGCCTTGGGATACCAGGTTGTGAAGGCCACCGTTGCGGCAAGTATGGAATAGGAGACGACCTCATACCCCCATTCGGGCAGGACAAGGCGTTCCAATTTTCCCCAGGCCAACACAGCATTCAGGGTGAACGCAAGCCCCCAGGCCGAGGTGATCAACATATTGCTGCGGATGAAGAGCGGATCGTTCCAGAGCGACGGGGCCGTATGCTCCCGCGAGTACTCCAGTGTGAACGGCTTCTTGAGGGCGACGGTGAGCCAGGTGGAGCAGGCCAGGGTTCCGTTGGCCAAAATCCCCATGTATTGGACGGTCCAGAGGTTTTCGAAGCCCACCACCGCGAGGGTGGCAGCGCTGAAGAACAGGAGCCCCACCCAGAGGATGATGCCCCGGTGCAACCGGGCAAGGCCCATGACCACGCAGAGCGACAAGGCCACGAGCAACCCGGCCTTGAGGCGCAGCATGCTGCCCTGGGCGATAAGCAGAAACGCCAGCCACGGCGCAAACGCCAGCACCAATTTAACAACCTGCATGCCCACCCCGCTTGTTGGCGCATCTCTACCACTGCTCTGGGGCGAAAGCGAGGCGGGAGCCCCAATCTATCTCAAGAATTGGAATTTTTCGGCAGGCTCAAAGTCTGTTGCAAATCTTCCGGGTTGCCTTCGGTGACAGGATACCACTGGTCATTTTCAATAAGCCTGAGGTCACCGCTCCAACGGTCCAGGCGATAGGCCACGACATACCCATCCTGATTAGCGACCACGGTGAACTCGTAGCGGAACATCATGCCGGTCAAGATGAGAACCGCGAGAACCAACAGAAACACCCCGGACACGACACGATTGACAGGCATCATTTTTCCTTTGCGCACACGCAGCCGCTGTCAGACAGGGGGAGGGGCTGGCTGCTGGCGCTCCGCATCAGATGCAGCAGCAGGCGCAGCATGGAGCGGAATCCGACCGATAGTACGACTGAAGGATCATGCCACCACCCGCACGTCAAGGTGTTTCCCAAGAGCCCCGAACGCCGCCTCCATCTGATCCAGCCGCGAAGCATGGCGCAGGTCCAGCAGACGGTCCACCTGCGGAGCATGGGCCGAAAGCAGCCGGGCCAGATCGAATTTGCGGACCCCGGCTGTGCGCATCTCCTGGTACAGGGCCACCTTGATGGCGGTCTGGGCGGGCAGCACGGCAACGGGGCGGCCTGCTGCGGGTGACGACTTAGGGATGGCCTCCCGCCCGGCAATCCTGTCCGCCAGGGCTTCTTCAATGGCGTCCACGGCCCGCAACTGCGCAGCATCGGCATCCTCGCCAAAAGTGGCCACCTCCGGCAGGTCCGGGCAAGTCACCAGGAAGGTGCCGTTGTCGTCAGGGGTCAAGGTAAGGGGATAGAGAGGGACGGACTGGGAAGCCTCATGCGGAAAAGGAGGTTGACTATCCAGCGATGGATGATTAAATCTTGCTGACAGCCGTATGGCTCATTGCCCCGCCCTGCCGAAGCCCTAAGTTCCTACTTGGGAGATTCATGTAGGTAGGCGGGGCATTTATTTTGTATTCGGGACATACGCTGAATTAGAAGGTACAAACCTCCAGTGCCTGTAGGGCATTGTCCACCCGCTCCTTTCACCTTCCAGCCTGCCAGTGTTTATACCCACGTTGAATGCGTATCCTGGGTATAGAGACCTAATTTCTGAGCTAATATGTGAATACAACTTGTCTTTTGCAATCGTCTTTTTACCACGCCTTCCGGTGTCCTTATGCTTGATTTTATCCATCTTATTTAGTTTAAATGCCATAGAACCAAGGACTATATCGACACACTGAAGAATCACATGTTCATGGGAAGACACCTCCGAAATATCATCCCTGCGTAAAAAAAGATTTTTGTAATTCACATACGTGTTAATTGCATAAACATAATCCTTGAACAGCCTGTTTTTTTCAGCCTTGTCCGGCAGCTTGTCAAAGTGCATCTTAACTTGAACTTTTTCCTGAAATATAGGGGCGTATGTAAACCCAAACGAATGCTTTACGAATTGGTAATACATCATGAAAAATTCATTGTCGACCTGTTCTCTTGATAAACCCCTGGGTTGAAAACAATTTTGTTTGAAGAAAATCCTGGTTTTCAGTTTGCCGTCTCGCATGAACCTGAAAAAACACGACATGAGCTCTTTATATTTATCAAGATAGTTATCGGTGACCTTCACCCACTTTACTTCACCGTGCAAATTCAGTTTCGCTTTTGTTTCATTTAATGTTGAAACAATTTCTGAAACATGGGCAGAACTTGCCAATGCACCCCCATAAAAGTTTGAGAAGTACTCTCCTTTAAAGACTGACTCGTCGCACCAGATATGATATTCCATGGATCCCTAGGCAGATAATCCACTTGATAAGGTTAATAAACTAGCAAAGACCATAAACGCACCCCACCCTCACCCACCCTCCTGCGCCAACAACTGCCCACAAGCTGCAAAAATATCCTGCCCTTTGCTCTTCCGCAACGTGACGGTGATTTCTTCATCCCAGATGATCTTTTGGAAGGCTTTCACCTTCACCGGGTCCGGGGCGTCGTAGGGCAGGCCGGGGGCGGGGTTGAAGGCTATCAGGTTCACCTTGCCGCGCACGCGGCGCATCAGGCGCACCAGTTCGCGGGCTTCGGCCGGGGAGTCGTTCACGCCGCCGAGCAGCACGTATTCGAAGGTCAAGCGCTCGCGGGGTTTCAGGGGGACTTGCTCCAGCACACGCAGAAGCTCGTCCAGGGGCAGCCGGGCGGCTTTGGGCATTATTTGCGCCCGCAACTCCTGGGTGGGGGCGTGTAGCGAGATGGCCAGGGCGCACAGGCCGCTTTTGCCTGCTTCCAGAAGGCCGGGCACTATCCCCACGGTACTCACGGTGATGCGCCGAGCCGCGAAATCCAGGCCTTGCGGATGGTGCAGGCTCTCCAGGCTTTGCAGCAGGTTGTTGTAGTTCAGCAGGGGCTCGCCCATGCCCATGAACACCAGATTGCGCAGCTTGAAGGGGAACCCGCGGGCTTCGATATCCGCGCGCGCCACCAGTATCTGGCCCAGAATCTCGCCGGGGGTGAGGTTACGGGTAAGCCCCATCTGGCCGGTGCGGCAGAAGGTGCAGGCCATGGCGCAGCCCACCTGGCTGGAAAGGCACTGGGTGAAGTAGCCTTTCTCCGGGATAAGCACGGTCTCCACGGCGTTGCCGTCGGCTAAGGCCAGCACGTATTTCACCGTGCCGTCGCGGCTCTCCAGGCGCTTGGCCACCTCGGGCCGCCGGATGCAGGCCACCTCTTCCAGCTTTTCGCGCAGGACCTTGGTGACATTGGTCATTTCGGCAGGGCTGACGGTCTTTTTCTGCCACAGCCATTGCCACACCTGTCGCGCCCGGAAAGGGGGCTCGCCCAGATCGGTGAGGAAGTCTTCCATCTTGTGGAAGCTCAGGTCCAAGAGGTTCTGCCGGGTGTCGGGGGCGGTCATCCGCCCAGCTGCTCCCTGGCAGAGTAGTTGCGCACGAAGTCCACGGCCTGTTCCACATTGCTCACATCCCCGCTGACCTGGGCCTTGAGCAAGGTCTCGCGGATGAGGCCCACGCCGGGGCCGGGAGGCATGCCGGTGATGCTCATGATCTCGTTGCCGTTGAGCAGGGGTTCCAACAGCTCTTCGCGCACTTCGGTGCGCTCCAGCATCTTCATGTTGTGATTGAATTCCTTGTAGCTGCCGCCGCGCGATTTGATGTCCGCGCGGGCCATCTCGATGAGGCGGGGATAGTCGTCCAAGGCCTTGAAGCGCCGGATGCCCTTGTCGGTGAGCATGAAATGGAAGCGCATGTGGCCGCGCACCAGATGGCAGATCATGTCCACCTCGTCCGGGTTGAAGCGCAGATGGTTGAGGATCTTGCGGGCGACCTTGGCTCCCACCCGGTGATGCTGGTGGAAGGTCCACTGCCCTTCCACGATCTCAGCGGTGTAGAGCTTGCCCACGTCGTGGAACAGACAGGCCAGAGTGCCGTACCAGTCGTAGGGCAGCTCTTCGGGGTAGTGGCGCATCATGTCCAAGGTATGGTCGAAGACGGTTTCGTCCTCATGGTCGTTCTTCTTATGCCGGATGCGGGCCAGGGCGGCGATTTCGGGAATCAGGCCGTGCAGGAGCATGGATTCGTAGAGCAGCTTGACGAAGGCGGCCATGTTTTCGGCCTCGACCTTGCGCCACTCGTCCATGATGTCGGTGATGGAGACGTAATCGAGCACCCGCTTTGCTCCGCGCAGAATGGCCATCCAGGTGTTGGGGCCGATGGGGATGCTGAAGTTGGCGGAGAAACGCATGGCCCTGACGGCGCGCAGGTAATCCTGCTTGAGGGTCTGATCCGGGATGCCCTTCAGGCGCACGATGCCCTCGGAGAAATCGGCAAAGCCGTCGAAGGCGTCGCGCACCTTGGGCAGAAAGGGGCAGGCCACATTGGCGGGAAGTTCGTCGGTTTCGGCCAGCTTCTTGGCCAGCCGGGTGGTCAGGCGCGTCAGGCATTCCTCAGGATGGGAGCCGTCTGCTGCGTCGGTATGGTGAAAATGGAGCATGGTCTCGCCCTCGCGCATCTGGGCGAAGGCTTCGTCCTTCTCCTCAAGCACGGCGGGAAAGAACTTTTGGAGTTCGTCCAGGCTGGCGTCGGTGCAGATGTCGATTTCGGGCTTGGCCAGCTCCTTAAGCACCTTGTTTTGCAACTTGGCGTTGATGACGTAGGCGTCGTAGCCGTTGCGCACAATGGCTTTGCAGATGCTGACGGCGTCTTTGTAAGGCTGGCTCATGAATACTACTCCACACGGTTGAAAAAGGCCGCTTGCGCGGCCCGGATTATAAAACGTTCTTTCCGGCCAGATAGTTGGCTTTCACCACGCCATAAAGCTCCCTGCCCAGGCAAGGCGTGTTCTTGCCCTTGGAGAGCAACCCCGCAGCCGTCACCGTCCAGGCCTCGGCGGGATCAAAGAGGATGAAATCCGCCGGATCGCCGAGCTGGAAGCGGTTGGCGGGCAGCCCGAAGATATCGGCGGGTTTCCAGCACCAGGCGGCAACCAGCGCCTCGGCGGAGAGGTGGCCGCAGCGCACCAGTCCCCAGGTGAGGGCCAGAGCGGTCTCGAAGCCGGAGATGCCGTTGGGAGCCTCCTCGAAAGGGGTTTCCTTTTCATGTCCGGCGTGGGGGGCGTGGTCCGTGGCCAGGATGTCCACCACGCCCTCGGACAGGGCGGCGATCAAGGCGGCCTGATCCTGAGGCGTGCGCAGGGGCGGACTGACCTTGGCCGCAGTGTCGTAGCCCTCGCAGGCCTCTTCGGTGAAGGCCAGGTAGTGGGGGCAGGTCTCGGCGGTCACCGGCAGACCTTTGTCCTTGGCCATGCGGATGAGTTCCACGGACTGCCGACAGCTGACATGGGCCAGATGGATGGGGATATTCAGATATTCGGCCAGCAGGATATCGCGGGCCACCTGGATGGCCTCGCTGGCGGTGGGCTGGCCGCGCAGGCCAAGCCGGGCGCTGAGAACACCTTCGTTGATGCCCGCGCCGGGGGCCAGAAAGGAATCCTCGCAGTGATCGATAACCGGCACGGCCAGATCGGCGGCGTATTCCATGGCCCGGCGGAAGAGTTCGGTGTTGGCCACAGGTCGTCCGTCGTTGGAAAAGGCCTTGCAGCCAGCGGACTTCAGTTCCTCCAGCGGAGCCAGGGCCGCACCCTCAAGACCAACGGTAAGCGCGCCCACTGGGTACAGGCGCGGGCCTCTGGGATGGGCCTTGGCCGCCTTGGCCAGCATGGTTTCGGTGACGCTGGCGCAGTCGTTCACCGGGTCGGTGTTGGCCATGCACAGCACATTGGCGAAGCCACCCTTGGCAGCGGCGGCAAGGCCCGTGGCGATGGTTTCCTTCCATTCCTGGCCGGGTTCGCGCAGATGGGTATGGGCGTCGGTCATGCCCGGCAGCAGCGTGAGCCCCTGGGCTTCGACCACCTTGGCGCCGTCGGGCAGGCCATGGGAACCGGCAACAGCCACTTCAACAACCTTGCCCTTGGCCACGTAGAGGTCCACAGGGCCTTTGGGCACATCAAGCCCGTCAGGGCCTTTAACGCCGAAGGGCAGGACGGCCCCGCGCACGACGAGTTCAGCTGGCGGCACGGCGATCCTCCTTGGCTTCCTTGCGGGTGAGATACAGGTGCAGCAGGGCCATGCGCACGTCAACGCCCGCCGACACTTGGTCGAGGATCAGGCTGACCGGCGCGTCGGCCACGTCGGAGGCGATTTCCAACCCCCGATTGATGGGTCCGGGATGCAGGAGCAGCGCGCCCTTGTTGGCCTTGGTCATGCGGGCGGCGGTCAGGCAGTAGCGCCGGGAATATTCGCGCAGGTCCGGCAGCAGGCCGGAGTGCTGGCGCTCCAGCTGCAGGCGCAGGCACATCACGGCGTCGGCACCCCGGACGGCTTCGTCCAGATCGGAGTAGACCGGTACGCCCCAATCGGCCACGGCCGTGGGCAGCAGGGTGCGCGGAGCGCACAGGCGCACCTTGGCCCCCAGAAGCCGCAGCAGCACCACGTTGGAGCGGGCCACCCGGCTGTGGGCGATGTCGCCCAGGATGCACACGGTGCGGCCTTCCAGACTGCCCCAGCGCTCGGTGAGGGTGAAGGCGTCCAGCAGGGCCTGGGTGGGATGGGCGTGCCAGCCGTCACCTGCGTTGATCACCGAACAGTTCAGCCGCTCGGCGATAAACTTGGCCGCTCCGCTGGCCTGATGGCGAATGACGATGGCGTCAGGCTTCATGGCCTGCAGGGTGAGCACGGTATCCTTGAGGCTCTCGCCCTTCACCAGGGAACTGCCGGACTTGGCCAAGGCAAAGGTATCGGCGGAAAGCCGCTTGCCGGCCACGTCGAAGCTGGTCTTGGTGCGGGTGGAAGGCTCCGCGAAAAACAGAATCACCGACTTGCCTTTGAGGATGGGAACCTTCTTCACAGGCCGGGAGTTGATTTCCTGAAACGACTTGGCAGCCCGCAGGATTTCTTCCGCATCCTGGCGGGAAAGTTGGGAGACGCACAAAAGGTCTTTGTGTGGCCAGGCCATGGGACTCCTTGCGGTGAGGGTGGCAACGCGTTTAAACGGCCTTTTTTCACACAGGCCGCGCCTCCGCGTCAATCGTCCAGTGCGGCCTCCAGATCCGGCGGCAGGGTACTGAATCGGGCCGATGCACCAGGGGCAAGCCTTCCCAGCCTATTGAAGCCCAAAACATCGGCCGCATTTCTGGTCACCAGGGCCAGAGCGGCCTCCAGATTCAAGGAGACTCCCGGCAGGGCGAGCAGAACCCGCAGTTCTTCCCACAGGTTCAGATCGGCCACCGAGGCCAGGGAATCCGTGCCCAGGCAACAGGGAATCCCGGCAGCCAGGATGGCTCCGGCCGGAGCCCGGCCCACGCCGATGACCGCGTTGCTGCGCGGACACAGGCACACCGTGGCCCCGCTGCCCCTGAGCACGGCGATGTCGGCAGGAGACACCTGAACGCAGTGCACCGCCAGGGTATCGCGATCCAACAGGCCCAAGGCGTCAGCCCTGGCCACGGGGGACAGGCCCGGCGGGGAAAAATCCGGCGGCAGCACGCGCACCCGCAGCAGGTCCGCAAACGCGCCAGTGCCCGAGGCCAGCAGTTCCACCTCGCCCATGTGCTCGGCCAGATGCATGGAATAGCAGCGCCCGTGGGCCGTGTCCCAGGCCTTGGCCCGGCGCAGGGAGTCGGGATGGGTGGAATACAGCGCGTGCCCGGCCAGGGCCAGGCGGTCCGGGGGGATTCCGGCCACGGAGGGCTCGCCGTCTTCCGGGGCAAACGGCTGGTAGCCGAAATATTCGTACTGCATCAGCCAGCCAATGCCAGCATGGTCCAGGCTTCCGGCCACCAGGGCATAGCTGCGGCTGGCGATATCCGCCACGGCGGCTGTGCCGCAGGCCGACAGCTGCCCGGCCGCCCGGAGCACATCCACCTCGGTGACAGCGTCAAGCGCCTGGGCCAGCAGCCAGCCCACCCAGGCGGTGAAACCCTGCCCGGCAACGGCAACAGGCGGCAGACCCAGGTGGGAAAATTCCAGATGGGTGTGGGCGTTGACCAGGCCAGGCGTCAGGGTGACTTCGCCCAGATCGCGCACCTTGGCACCGCGCCCCATGAGTTCCCGCCACGTCCCGACAGCGGCGACGCGTCCTTGCTCTACCAGCACGGCCCCGTCTTCGATCACCGCCCGGTCAGGCAGCATGGCCGCCACCCGGCGGGCGCGCAGGATGACCGTTTGGCCGTCCGGCGAGTCATGTAGTTCAGGCATTGCGCACTTCCAGCATCCATTCGTCTCCGTCGGTGAAGGTCACCGCGCTCCGTAAAAGTCCCAGGGCGCGATACTCGGGTTCCATCTCTCCGGCGTGGCCCCAGAACTCGCCGGAGGAACGTTGAGGCAGGGTAAGGCTTGCGGCCAGGCGGCCATCCAGCCTGCGGCGAATGTCATGCCACAGCGCCCGCGCCCGCACCCGTGAACCCAATGCCGGATGCCACGGTCCGGCCAGGATGGCCGACAGCAGGGAGGCCTCCGGGGTAAGGCCCACACGGGCCACCGGGATGCCCGCACTCCAGAGCTGCGAAACGGCCTCTCCCAGCGCCTCCAGGGTGGCGGCAAGCTCCCAAGGCGCATAGGCTCCCCGCCGCCACAGAGCTTCCAGACCCGTGCCCGCCAGCACCAGACAGGGATGGATGCGTACGAAATCGGGCCTAAGAGCGATGCAGCGGGCGATATCCTGGGCAAAGGACCGGAGGGTGTGCCCCGGCAGGCCGGGCAGCAGTTGCAGCCCAAGGCCCAACCCGGCCGCGCGCACCCGGCGGCAGGCCTCCAGGGACGCTTGGGCTCCGTGTCCCCGCCGGGCTCGTTCCAGCACGGCCTCATCAAAGGTTTGCACCCCCAGTTCCACGGTGTAAAGCCCCGCAGCCGCCAGTTGTTCCAGTTGGCCGGGGTCCACCGCATCAGGCCGGGTGGAACACCGCACGGCGCTCACCAGGCCGTCTTGCCGCCATGGCTCCAGGGCCTTGAGAAACCGCAGGGGCCAGGGGCTGGGCAAGGCGGTGAAGGTGCCACCGTAAAATGCCGCCTCCACCGGCGCCTGAGGGGTGACATGGACGAAACGGTCGGGAAGTTGCTCCAGGGCCCTCCGCAAACACTCATCGCTCGCGGACAGGGAACCGGAAAAACGCTCTTTGTCCCCGCCCTCAGCCCCCGGTGGCAGCCCGGCCAGATCCGTGTGCCCGGTGACCTCTTCCTGATTGCAAAACAAGCAGCGATGCGGGCACCCGGCATTCGGCATAAATATCGGGAGGATGCGCGGACGCTTGCGCGCAGGCTCTGGATGGCGGAAATATATTCTCAAGAAATCTTCTGTTTCCCCCACTTTTTTCTCCTGCCCTCTTGCCAAAAGAATTCTCCTGAGCTAGCAAGTGGTTATAGTGGCGCACGTTTGAATTCGCCGCAAAGGGTCTCAACCACCTACAGCGGTATTTCCGGGCCATCCGGCGCCCCCAGACTAGCGGCATCAAGGCAAACCATGCACGACCCGAACTGCATCTTCTGTAAAATCATCAAGGGAGAAATTCCCTGCGCCAAGGTATATGAAACTCCTGAAATTCTGGCGTTTCTTGATATCGCGCCGGTGAACCTCGGCCATGTGCTGGTCATCCCCAAAGAGCACCTGCCCGATATCTGGGCCTTGCCGCCCTCACTGGCCCCGCAGATGCTTCAAGCCATTCAGGCCGTGGGCACGGCCATGAAGGCCGCACTGGGTGCCACCGGCCTCAACCTGGGCATGAACAACGGCGCTTCTGCCGGGCAGATCGTGCTCCATGCCCACTGGCACCTGATCCCCCGTTTTGCGAATGACGGCCTGACCCTGTGGCCCCAAAAACAATACGACGATACCGATGCGATGGAGCGTATGGCCACAGCCATCGCCCGCGCTCTCACCTAAAACCCCTCGAATCCTGGAGGCCGCCATGAGCGGGAAAACCCTGACCAAAGCGGACATCGTGGATTACATCTACGAGCAAACCGAGAAGAACCGGGCCGAAGTGAAAGTCCTGGTGGACAATCTGCTCGACATCATGAAGCAGTCCATCAAAAAGGACAACTCACTGCTCGTCTCGGGCTTCGGCAAGTTCGACGCCTACGACAAGCGGGCCCGCAAAGGCCGCAACCCTCAAACCAGCGATTCCATCGTCCTGCCGCCACGTAAGGTGGTGGTGTTTCGCCTGTCGCGGAAATTCCGCGCGGAGTTGAATCCCGACGAAGTCCTCTGATCACGACCGGTTTTGCTACTGCGCTATAACAAAGGCGTCCGGGAATTCGACTCTCAGCCGTTCCTGGACGCCTTGCGCTTCTTCCATGGTGGCGAACCGGCCCGCCTGCACCCGCCACAGCAGCACGCCGGTCTGATCGCCCTCCTGCACGCGGGAATCCATGAAGCCTCTGCTCATTAGCCCCAGAAACACCTTCTCGGCGTTGCCGTGCAAAGCAAACGCGCCCACCTGCACGTAGAAAGGGCCTGGCAGATCGCCGTCAGCAAGGCCCGGTATGTCGCCCTGGTTGACCAGACGCACCCGGGCCGTGCCCTTGCCGGTCACGCGCAGCTCCTTGGCCGCAGCCAGGGAGAGATCGATGATCCGGCCGGAGACGAAAGGCCCGCGATCGTTGATGCGCACCACGGTGCTGCGGCCATTTTCCTGATTGGTCACCCTCACCATGGTACCCATGGGCAAAAGCTTGTGGGCGGCGGTCATGGCGTGCATGTCGTAGCGTTCGCCGTTGGCCGTGCTGTGGCCATGGAAACCTGGCCCATACCAGGAGGCGCGCCCCTCCTCGCAAAAACCCTGGGCGCTGATAAGCGGACAATACGTCTTGCCTTTAATCGTGTATGGGCGCATAGTGCCCTTTCCACGTGAGCGCACCGGCTCCGCTCCGCAGGATGCGATGACGGCGGCCATGGCCAGCAACAGAGGGATGGCGACAGAAGAACGCATCCCGGCCATCTAGGCCAAAGATCTTTTTCACACAAGACTATTGACAGCCCACCCGGCATCAACTACACACCGTTGCTCCGCGCGGTGGGAGATCGTCCAGCGGCAGGACTACGGACTCTGACTCCGTCAACCTAGGTTCGAATCCTAGTCTCCCAGCCACTTTGACATGATAGCGCGTCCCCATCGTCTAGCCTGGTCCAGGACGACGGCCTTTCACGCCGTTAACAGGGGTTCAAATCCCCTTGGGGACGCCAACTTTTTCAGGGGTTTACGATCTTAAACCCAATCTTCGTAGGTCCGGACACAAAACCCGGACACAAAATCAGCCCTCAGCCTGCCCGCTGGGGGCTTTTTTTAGCTCAATCACCTTCGCCGGGCCGCGCTTCACCATCACATCTTCCAAGCCCTGGCGAGTGTGCTCCAATCCAAGGGTCTGAAGGTATCCGGCGGTGGTCTGCGGACTTTTATGCCGCAACACAGACTGAATCAAAGCGGTCGGCTGCCCAGAATGGTACAGGATGGATGCTGTGAGGTGCCGAATGGCGTGAAAACCAAACGGCTTCACCCCTGCCTTCAGACACAGCCGGTCCATCAGGTGCTGGCGGCTGGTGAACGGCTTCCCGTAGTACTCCTCGCAGAAGGCCGTACGGTCCAGGCACACGAAGACATGCTCATTCTTCACAGGGCGCTGCTCCCACCATGTCGCCAAGGCAGCCCGTAACTCCGTGGTCATAGGTAGCCAGTCGCTTTCCTCGTTGCCGCCACGACGTTTA
>JBBRUD010000082.1:0-20055 GCA_038248065.1 Desulfovibrionales bacterium
AGCAAAAACAGACGGCCCGGGCCGGCCCGACCCCCCGGTGCACGGGGGGGGAGGCGGGAGATGAGGGGGAGACGAGGGGAGAGGAGGGCGGAGGGGATGCCTCCGGCGGCCAGGGGGGAAACTTTTTGGAAAAAGTTTCCCCCCTGGACCCCCCATCAAAAACTTTTGGCGGCTTCGCGGCGCTGTCCCCAACCGCCAGTGGCTGGGAGGAGAAACCGGAATGAAGTGGCTGGGAGGAGAAACCGTCAAGCCCGGCAAAGATGTACTCAGGCAGAGAGGCCAGCAGGGCGTCCACGTCGATCCCGGCTTCCACCCAGGCGGCCAGGCGGTGCAGCCAATCCGGCATGTTCGGTTTGCGGGGCATGTCTGGCCCGTCCGGGTATGGTGCCTCGTCGGGGAGAACCGGGCTGTCTGGCCTGCCCGGCCTACCCGGAGCCTTCGGGCTGGGGCCGCTGGCCTCCAGGTCGCCTGCGGTCACCAGGCCGAGGTGGCGCGAAGGCAGGGTGATGTGCGGGTCTCGCGTGAGATATCCCATGACGGGGATGCCCGTTCCCGCCATGGCCCCGGCCAGGATATCCCGGTGGTTGGGGCTGGCCACCCGGTTGAAGACCACCCCGGCCAGGAGAAGCTGCGGGTCGAAGCGGGCGAACCCCTGAGCCACGGCGGCGGCGCTTCTGGCCATGCCCGAGGCGTCGATCACCAGCAGCACAGGCAGCCCCAGCAGCTTGGCCATGTGGGCGGCGCTGCCAGCCTCGTCCGTACCGGAGATTCCGTCGAAGAGCCCCATGGCCCCTTCCACCACGGCCACGTCCGCTCCCTGGGCGTAGCGAAGGAGAATCTCTTGGTTGGCGGCTTCGGAAAGCATCCAGGAATCAAGGTTGTGGCTCGTCGTCCCGCAGGCCAGACGGTGCAGGCCCGGATCAATGAAATCCGGCCCGGTTTTGAACGGCGCGACCCGCAGTTTGCGAAGGCGAAGCGCGGCCAACAGCCCCAGTGTGAGGGAGGTCTTGCCCCTGGCGCTGCCGGTGGCGGCGATAAGAAGTGCTTTGGTCATGTGGGGGGTGATGGTAGGCAAGCCTGAAACAAAAGGCAAACTCATGGACAAGGCCACCGAACGCCTCTTTCGCACCATCCCCGGCGTAGGACCGCGAACCGCGCAGGATTTCTGGGACCTGGGGCTGCGCTCTCTGGAGGAGCTTGCCCGCCAGAACCCGCAGGAACTCTACGATCGCCTGCGCGTCCAGGCCGGAGGCAGGCTTGACCGCTGCGTGCTCTATGTTCTCCGCTGCGCCGTGTACTTCGCCGCTACCCCGGAGCCGCAACGCGAAAAAGACAAACTGTTGTGGTGGAACTGGAAGGACTGATCCGCCAGGACGGCATCAGCCCAGGGCTTTTTCCATCCGGCGCTGTGCTTCGGCGGCGTCCAGGCCGCGCTGGGCGGCGAAGCCGGTCAGATTTTCTTCAGCATCGGAGCCACGCAGGTACAGCGCGTCCATGGGGGGGCCTGTGGGTTGGGCGGCGTGGGCGGCCTGGAGAAGGATCTCGGGCGTGGGATTGATGTGGGGAAGGCGTTCGAAGCGCGGCGACAAGGCTTCAAAAACTTCGACATTGCGCCAAAGTCCGCTGCCCACGGCCAGAAGCCGCCCGCCAGCCGGGCTGGCCGCCCTGGCGTTCACCAGCGCCAGAGCCTGGTCCACGGGCAAGTCCAGGGGCGGTCCAAGCGGCTGGGTGCCCGCAAAGGCCTGATGGTACACCTTGGCCCGCCGGGAATAGGTAAGCACGTGGAGTTCGGGCGGCCCTTGCGGATCAGGGGTTTCCCCTGCGCCCGTTGCGACAGAAATATCCGGCCCGGTCGGTCCAGCCTGTTCGTCCCGGTCTGCCTGGACTCTCCCTCCGTCCGGCCCTGCCAGGGCGTTGGCCGCCAAGAGCGGCAGGTAGTCCAGCCCCGCCAGTGGAACCCCGGCGGCCAGACACAATCCGCTGGCAAAGGCCAGGCCCAGGCGCACGCCGGTGAAGCTGCCCGGCCCGCGCACGCAGGCCACCACGGCAAGTTCCCGTGGCCGGATCCCGGCTCCGCGCAGCATGGTGTCCACGGCTGGGGCCAGCACGGAGTTCACTTTGCTGCCGTTGCCTATCTCCAGGCTGGCGACAACGCGGTCAGGCAGGCCAAGCACCACCTGTACCACCTCTTCGGTGCAGTTCAGGGCCAGGATCATGGCGCGTCCGGCTGAGAGCCTGTGCCGACTCCGGGAAGGGCAAAACCCAATGCGTCAGGCAGTGAATCCTGGTTGCCCTTGGCAGCGGCCAGGATCATGGCGCGCCCGGAAAGCGGCGCATTACGTCGTTGCCAGCGGCCAATGTCATTTTGTGCCCGGTATGTAGCGCATGATGTCGTTGAAGGTGGCCAGCAACATCAGGGCCATGAGCATGGCGAAGCCGATTTTGGTGGTCAGCATGCGCCAGCGTTCAGGCACGGGTTTGCGGAAGACCGTCTCCAGGGCGAAGAACAGGATGTGTCCGCCGTCGAGCACCGGTATGGGCAGCAGGTTCAGGATGGCCAGGTTGACGCTGATCATGGCCGTCAGGGCAGCCAGGGCGGCAAGGCCCTGTTCGGACTGCTTGGCCACCATCTCGCCGATCATCAGCGGCCCGCCCATGCTGGACATGGGTACCACGCCCTGGAGCAGTTTCCAGAACACCTGGCCGGTGAGTGAGGTCACCCTCCAGGTCTGCACCAGACCCGCCTGCACGGCCTGGGCCGGGTCCAGGGGGATGGTGATGGTCTCCTTGGGCGAGGTGACCCCCAGCAGGGGTTCCTGGATGTCTTCGCCGAAGATGTTTTTCTTGGTGAATATTTTGGGCGTGATGTTGACGTTCAGGTTTTCCTGGCCGCGCTTGACGGCAAGCACCAGAGTGCGGCCCTTGCTCTCTTCCACCAGGGATTTGAGTTCGCTGAAGTAGGCGATGGGCGTGCCGTCCACGGACAGGATGGCGTCCCCGGCCAGGAGCCCGGCTTCTTGGGCGGCGCTGTTTTCGGTCACTTCGCCAACCGAGGCGGGCACTTCCATGCGGCCGCTGTGGGCGAAAAGGGCCGCATAGAGCGCCCAGGCCAGAATCAGGTTGCACAGCGGCCCGGCGGCCACCACCAGCATGCGCTGCCAGGCGGGGCGGCGCACGAACCATGTTTCGGGCGGGAAGCCCTCGGTGGAGTCGTCCTCGCCGTCCTGACCCACCAACTGCACATAACCGCCCAGAGGCACGGCGGACAGCTTGTATTCGGTCATGCCGGAGCGAAAGCCGACCACCTTGGGGCCGAAGCCCAGGGAGAAGGTGCGGATGCCCATCTTGAAGAAGCGGGCTACCAGAAAGTGCCCGAGCTCATGAATGAAAATGAGCACGCCGAGCACCAGGACAATGTAAAAACCTTTGCTGAAGAATCCTGTCACGTCTGTTCCTTGAGGTAACCGGCCACCTGGAGGCGTGTGGTCCGGTCCAGTTCCATTATGGTGTCGACATCGGCCGTTTCAACGCCACGGTGGCTTTCAACGGCCCATTCCACCGACCGGGCGATGGCCGGGAATGCAATACGGTCATGCAAAAACATATCCACCGCCACTTCGTTGGCGGCGTTCAAAACCACGCAATGGCTGGGGCCTTCCGCAACGGCCGCCCTGGCCAGACCCAGGCAGGGGAAATCCGCCAGGCGGGGTTCCTCGAAGGTCAGGGAGCCGATGCGGGCCAGATTCAGCGGCTCAAGCTTGAGCGGCAGGCGTTCAGGATAGCACAGGCAATAGGCAATGGCGATGCGCATATCCGGCGCGCCCAGATGGGCCAGGAGCGAGCCGTCCTTGTAGGCCGCCAGAGAGTGGACGATGCTCTGGGGGTGTACCAGCACCTTTACCCGCTCCTGGGGCAGGCCGTACAGATGGCAGGCCTCGATGACCTCCAGCCCTTTGTTCATCAGCGTGGCCGAGTCAATGGAGATTTTGGCTCCCATGGACCAGTTGGGATGCTTCAGGGCCTGCCCGGCAGTGACCGCGGCCAATTTTTCGGAAGGCCAGTCGCGGAAAGGGCCGCCCGAAGCGGTGAGGATCAGATGGTCCACATCCGCGCCGTTGTGCCCGGCCAGGGACTGGAACAGGGCGTTGTGCTCCGAATCCACCGGCAGCACCACGGCGTTGGATTTTTTGCAGGCCTCGCGGATAAGCCCGCCTGCCAGCACCAGGGATTCCTTGTTGGCCAGGGCGATGATCTTGCCCGCACGAGCCGCGGCCAGGGTGGGCGGAAGCCCCGCCGCGCCTACGATGGCCGAGAGCACCACCTGGACCTCGGGCAATGTGGCCAGGGTGACGAAACTCTGGGGGCCGCTGAGGATCTCCGGGTGGTAGCCTGCGGGCAGCAGGGTCTTCAACAGCGCCGCGCCGTCCTTGTTCAGCACGGCCAGATAGCCGGGCCGGAAGCGTGCGGCCTGTTGGGCCAGCAGGGGGATGTTGCCGCCGCCGGTAAGAGCCACGATATCGAAGGCCTCGGGGTGGTCCTGAACCACGGCCAGGGTGCTGACGCCGATGGAGCCCGTGGCCCCGAGCACTGCCAGCCGCCGGGGGAAGGGGGGCCACGCGTCCGGCCCCGGCATGGGGGAAATGTACTGTATCATAGGAATACGGCCAGTTGCCGGGCCAGGGCGTAGAGCAGCACTGCCGGAAGCAGGCCGTCGATGCGGTCGAGCAGGCCGCCGTGTCCGGGCAGGATGGTCCCGGAATCCTTGATACCCGCTGCGCGTTTGAGGGCCGATTCCGCAAAGTCGCCCATCTGCGAGGCCGTCGAGAGGCCAAATCCCAGCAGCAACCATGTCCCGAGGGGTGCTTTGCCCCAGATAAGGCCCGTGACAAGACACACGGCCAGGGCCGCGCCCAGGCCTCCCAGGCTGCCGGCCCAGGTCTTTTTGGGGCTTACCGAGGGCCAGATTTTCGGGCCGCCGAAGTACAGACCGCTGTAGTAGGCTCCGGTATCCGTGGCCATGACCACGGCCATGACCAGGGCGGTCTCTCCAGGCCCGAAGGCCAGCAGGAACTGGAGGGTTCCCGGCACGAAGAGCAGCCCGGCCAGCAGCAGCCAGCGGGGAGGTGTGGTGTCGCTTCCAGATGCGCTGGCATAGTCCGGCTTTATAAGCGCTGTGCCGTGGCCGAACAGCCTGGCCAGTTCTTCGGCCCACAGCGCGGCGAACAGGGCGATCATGCCCCCGGCCGGGCCGAACCGCCAGGAAAGCGTTAGCAGGAGCGCCCCCAGCAGCAGCCCCAGGCTGCGCAGGCAGAACCCTGTGCCGGGGAAGAACCCGAAGAACTCCCACAGCCCGGCGCTTGAGGCGGCCAGCACCAGGGCGAACAGCGGCACTCCGCCAAGGACGACTGCCGCAACCAGAAGCGGCAGCCCTACCGCGGCGGTAATCAGCCGGGCTTTGTGCGAAGCGGGGACGTTCAAGCGCTTGTCCCGTAAACCTTTTCAGGGTCGAACACCTTGGGTGAGCATTCCACCACCCCGTCCGGGGTGACCTCCCTGAAGAAGCAGGAGCGGTAGCCTTCGTGGCAGGCCGCCCCGCCTACCTGTTCCACCAGCAGCACAACGGTATCCAGGTCGCAGTCCAGGCGCACGGATTGCACCTTCTGCACGTGGCCCGAGGTGCCGCCCTTGTGCCAGAGCTTGCTGCGGCTGCGGCTCCAGTAGTGGGCCTGGCCGGTTTCCAGGGTTTTCTCCCAGGCGGCTTCATTCATATAGGCCAGCATAAGCACTTCGCCGCTGGACGCATCTTGGGCGATGGCCGGAACCAGGCCGCCGCCTTTGGCAAAATCGGGTTTCAACATGTATCGGTCCTTTAGTTGCCACCGACCGGCAGGGTCAAGAGCGGTGCGTTCTTGGGCGGGTCGGCGGATTGCAGGGCAAAAAGGTTGAGGATCAGCTGGAACACTTCCTTGGACCGGGCGTCGTTTTCCCGGATGGAGTACCAGTACGTGCCGTGTTTGACGGAAACAAAGGCGTCCGTCGGCCTCGTGGCCGAAGACTGGATGTCGCAGATATCCGTGAACTGGCTGCGCAGATCGAAGCCTGTGCGGTTGGCGGCAAGCGGCGCTGGAACCGCCACCCCCTGGGCCAGCACGTCCATGCTGCGCAGGCAGTTGCGCAGCCGCATGGGCAGCAGGGGATACGTGCTGTCTCCCTGGGCCGCCTCGGACAGGGCGTGTTCCTTGACGTTGATAAGCTGCATCTTGGACACCAAGTGCCCGGCGCGGGTGGTTTTGGCCTGGATGTCCATGCCCAGGAGCTCCTCCATATGCTTGACCTCGGCGGGAGTGTCAAAGCGCATGGTTATCACCGCGATGGCGGGCTTGTCCTTGCCCTGGCTGATGTGCACCAGATCCATATAGCCCCGGTCGTCCATGGCGGCGATGATTTTGGTCAGCTCCAGGAACTTTGCATGGGACGCCGGGTCGAACCCGATGCGGGTGTCAAAGGTGTGGTCCAAGGTGCCGATGCGGGCCACCAGGACGCGCATGAGGTAGTCGATGTCCCAGCCGGAGCGGTAGAGCACGGCGAAACGCTCGAAATCCACCTCGGAGAGGAACTGCTGGACGTAGGTCTGCCCCTGGTAGGGCGTGTAGGTAACCGTGGGGGAATCGGAATACGAGGCCGAGATGCTCGGGGCGTAGGACGTATAGATGGAGCGCAGAAAATCGCGCTGGTCCGGCAGGGTGGCGGAGCCCGAACCCGTGACGTTGTAGCTGAAGCTGGAGGCGATGGACCCCACCTGCAAAAACAGCGGTTGCTCGAAATATTTCATGCGCACGATGTTCAGGAGCATTTCCTCGTTGTTGGAACGCTGCACGGCCACATTGTAGTCCATGCGCGTGGCCGGCAGCTTGGCCGGGCCAAGCCCGCAGCCGGAAAGCAGGACCAGTGCGGCCAACGGAAGAACTGCTCGGAACATCGAAATCTCACTTTAAAGCGGCGAATCGGAAACTCATAGCCGGGAAACCCGACCGGAGCAAGGCCGCCGGGCGTTGCCATTTTCGCCCGGTGCGGGCACAAGTCATGAACAATGCGCACATTCGGTTT
Organism: Desulfovibrionales bacterium; assembly: GCA_038248065.1. Taxonomy (GTDB): domain Bacteria; phylum Desulfobacterota; class Desulfovibrionia; order Desulfovibrionales; family Desulfovibrionaceae; genus Fundidesulfovibrio. The sequence goes on from JBBRUD010000082.1 coordinate 7,108, forward strand.
GGAAATTCACAGTCTGCTCCACGGGGCCAGGCAACAGCTGGAGGAGCTCTCCCAGGGCCGCCATCCGGCTGCCTGCGACGATCCGGCCCGGCTCACGGCCCTGCGGGTGGTGCTTACCCGGCTGTCGGATTATGCCGGGCGGTTCTACGAGTTCTATGAAAACGCCGTGCAGGGCATGTTCCTGGGTACTCTGGAGGGGCACATCTACGAGGCCAACCCGGCCATGGCGGCCTTGCTCGGCTATGCGTCCGTCGCCGAAATGCTGCCCATCCGCGATTTCGCCAGCAGCCATTACCAAAATCCGTCCGAGCGGGACCACACCGTCAGGCAGCTCCTGGAACACAAAACCGTGCGCAACCTGGAGCTTCAGCTCAAAAAGGTGGACGGTACGCCCCTGTGGTGCCTGTCCAATGTCCGGCTGTTCAACGATGCCTCGGGCAACGCCCTCATCGAAGGCATCACCGTGGACATCACCGCCCACAAAAATGCGGAAATGGCCCTGGCAGCCAGCGAGGAACGCCACCGCCGCATCCTGGAAACCGCCGGGGAGGGCTTCATTTTCATGGACGCCGGGCTGGTCATCCGCGAGGTGAACGAGGCCTGCTGCCACTTGCTGGGCCGCTCCAGAGACCAGATTCTGGGGCGCACTCCTTCGGATTTCGCCGATGCCGATTTTCAGGCCTTTCTCGCCGAAAGCGGTCCGCGCATCGCCAGCCAGGAATACCGCGTCATCGAGGGGGCCATGCTCACTCCCGATGGCCGCCGGGTGCCGGTACTCATTCACGCCAACACCCTGCGGGGCGAAGACGGCCAGGCCCTGGGCCATGCCGCCTTTGTGGCCGATATGACCGAACACAAAAAGGCCATGGCCCTGGCCGCCGAAGTGCAGACCATCTTCATGCCTGCCAAAGACCCGCAGCCGCCGGGCCTGGACGTGGCCGCCAGAGCCGTGCCCAGCCAGGAGATCGGCGGCGATTATTACGACTTTCCAGACACCGGCCCAGGCACAACAGGAACCTTCCGGGCCGTGATCGGCGACGTCACCGGCCACGGGCTGGACGCCGCCCTGTTCATGACCACAGCCCGGGGCTTCCTGCGCATGCGCGCGGGCCAGCCCGGAGAACTCACCGACGTGGTCACGGATATGAACCGCCACCTCACCCGCGACACCCTGGGCTCCGGCCGGTTCATGACCCTGATGCTCATGGAGATCGACACCGTCCAGCGGGAGCTGCGCTGGGTGCGGGCCGGACACGACCCGGCCCTGGTGTACGATTCGGTTGGGGGGGGCTTTCGCGAACTCATGGGCCACGGCATGGCCCTGGGTATCGTACCGGGAGCCGTCTACCAGCAGAACGCCGTGGGCGGGCTTGCCCCGGGGAACATCCTGGTGTTGGGCACCGACGGCATCTGGGAGGCCAAAAACCGCGATGGGCAGCGGTTTGGCAGAAAGCGCCTCAAGGAGGCCATCCGGGCATCCGCCGGGCAAAGCGCCAGCCACATCCTGGAGGAGGTCTTTGCCCGCCTGGCCGCTTTCGCAGGCTCGCGCCTGGAAGACGACGCCACTTTGGTGATTATTAAAGTGCTGCCCGGAGAGCCTGCTGAGTGAGTGGGAATCGAGCCGGGGCGAAGGCGAAGAGAGAGGGGGAGAGGAAAGGATCGAAGAGGACTCCGGCGGGCAAAGGGGCAATGCCCCTTTGCAATCCCATATATTTATGTGGGGTATTTGCTCCGGCAGGAGGGTGTGCGCATGTATACGGTCAAAGGGTGCGGCGCAGTTCGCCAGTGCAAGGACGGTCGGAATAGGGTGCTTGAACAGCAGCAAGAAGCCCCTGCCACAGAGCGCAGGCGCTTCCGACTCTGGACAGCGGAGCCGCCAGCGCGTACCCGGCGTGGGCGGACACTGGCCGCGGAAATTCCCTTTGGGAATGCTGTCGGCGCGGAACGCGTCCAGAGGCGGTAAGCCCTCTGCAAAGAGGGGGCTCTGCCGGGAACCGGGCGGGCATGTATCAACCCGGAACAAGCCGCGCCGTGTTTTTTCAAACGACACGAGGGGCTTAGGCCTCAGCCGCAGTCCCTAGGGCCAGCGCGGGAAAAAGAACGCCTCGCCAAGGAAAAATATCCAATGTTTCGGTATCTGTGCGTTGACGAGCCGGAGGGGCTATGCTAGGGAGGGGGCCACTTGTGAACGAATGCACGAGTCGCGTTTCCAACCGACGGGAAACCGGCGGACAACCAGAGGCGGGGGGACATGCTCTTTACTAGAAAAAAACGCGACCAGAAAACCTGGAACGCTGTTTCACGGGCCGCATTGATGGGCACCAACATGGTGGCCTCAACGATAGTCGGCGGAGTTGTGGGTTTCTATCTCGACAAGTGGCTGGGAACCCAACCGTGGATGTTTCTCTTTTGGCTGATCATGGGCATAATCCAGGGCTTTCGCAGCGTGTACCTGGAGAGCATGAAAATTCAGCGGGCGGATTCGCAGCCTGTCTACGGGGAGCCCGAAGGCAGCGAAAAACCTGCGGCTGACGGCAAGACCGGCAGCGACGGCAAACCCGAAGGCGGCGGCAAACCCGATGTTTGAATGGTTAGACCGCAGGCTGTACAGACGTGGGTTTACCCACGAAGATACGCGGGTTCTTTTGCGGATGCAGATTGTCCTGGCCTTGTCGACAAGTGTCCTGGCCCTGGTGGCCTCTCTGGGAAATCCCTGGGGATGGGGATACGCGGCAGGTGCGGGACTGGCCACCTTCAACTTTTGGTGGCTGGTGCGTTTCGGGCAAAACGCGCTGTCGAACACTGGTGCGCTGGTGGGAAGGGCGGTCATGCGCTTCTACTTGCGGCTGGGCGGTTCGGCGGTGCTCTTGTATGTGCTCATCGCCCAGGTCAATGCCCCGGTGTGGGCGGTATTGGCCGGACTGTCGACGGTAATGGCGGCGATACTTTTGTGGGGAGCCCGTAAGGCGGGCAGGGTCTAACAGCGTGAAGGAGGCCTGAGAGCTATGGCTGGCGGCTTGGAACATCCGGTTCTTTTCCTTGAAATGGCGGCCAAAGGGGCGGGGCTTAACATCCCCAATGAAGTTCTTTTTGCCTGGTTGGCCATGGCCGTTCTCTTCGGCTTCGGCATTATCACCACCCGTAGCCTGCAGATGGTCCCCGGGGGTTTGCAGAACTTTTTCGAGTTCATAATCGGCGGCCTTGAAAATTTCGTGGTCGAAAGCATGGGCGAGGATGGCCGCAAGGTTATCCCGGTGCTGCTGGGCATTTTCCTGTTCATCCTCACCTGCAACTTTATGGGCTTGGTTCCCGGGTTCGACTCGGCAACCAACAGCGTGAACACAAACGCGGCCATGGCCATCTTCGTGTTCGTCTATTACCAAGCCTGGGGCATCAAAAACTGGGGCTTCGGCTACATCAAGCACTTCATGGGCCCCATGCCCGCTCTGGCTCCGATGATGATCATTCTTGAGTTCATCAGCCACCTTGCCAGGCCGCTGTCGCTCACGCTTCGTCTCTTCGGCAACATCCGCGGTGAAGAGCTGGTGCTCATCCTGCTGTTCATGCTGGCGCCCCTGGCCTCCACTTTCCCGATCTACTTCCTGTTCATGTTGTCCGACTTCATCCAGGCGTTCGTCTTCTTCATGCTCACCATGGTGTACTTGCAGGGAGCTTTCGAACACGCCCATTAATTCGGGGGAAATGGTCATCTGACCAATAATCATATTAACCTTGAGGAGATTCTCACATGCGTAAGCTTTTCTTCGTCGCCCTGAACACCGTGGCCATGCTTGGCCTGGCCGCTGTTGCCTTCGCCGCTGACGGCTCCTCCGTCAGCTCCGCCGCCGCTCTGTCCACCGCCATCGGCATGGGCCTCGCCGCCCTGGGCTGCGGCATCGGCCAGGGTCTTGGCGTGAAGGGCGCCTGCGAAGGCCTGGCCCGCAACCCCGAAGTCGGCGGCAAGCTGACCACCACCCTGATCCTGGGCCTGGCCTTCATCGAATCCCTGGCCATTTACGCCCTGGTCGTCTGCCTCATGCTCATGTTCGTCAAGCCCTTCGGCGCGTAATTGCCTTTTCAGTCCGGGGGCCGTTTCACGGCCCCCGGACTTTTTTAACCGCCCCAAAAGAGAGCGGTCCTACCGCAAAGCCCGCACACCGTGAAAAGCGAGCACATTCCCCGCGCAACTATCCAGCGTCTCACCCTGTATGTGCAGGTTCTCGAAACCTTCCGGCGCGAGGGTTCCGACGTCATATCCTCCGAGACGCTGGCCAAGGCTTGCAACATCAATCCCTCGCAGATCCGTAAGGATCTTGCCTATTTCGGTGAATTCGGCGTGCGCGGCGTCGGCTATCTGGTCAACGATCTCATTACCTCCATCAAGCAGTCCCTGGGCGTGGACCGCACCTGGAAAGCCGCCTTGGTAGGTGTGGGCAATCTGGGCAAGGCCCTGCTGCGCCACCAGGATTTTCCCCGGCGCGGATTCCATATCGTAGGTGCTTTCGACTGCGACCCCTTCAAGATCGGCGAGGAAGTCTCTGGTCTGGAAGTGATCTGTTCGCGCCGCCTCAAAGAAAAGGTGGAGGAACTGGGCGTGGAGATCGGTTTGATCACCACCCCGCCCGAACGTGCCCAGCGCGCGGCCAACTACCTTGTGGATGCCGGAGTGCGCGGCATCATCAATTTCGCCCCGGCCCGCCTCAACGTGCCCGACGACATTCACATCGAATACGTGGATTTCTTCCACCACCTGTACGCCGTGGCCTTCGGCCTCACCCTGGAACAATCCGCCGCCAAGCGCTGAGGCCTCGCACCCGTTGCGGGCGCGAGCGCGCCAGGAGTGCGTCATGCCCCGCCATATCGCCCTGCTGACTGATTTCGGCCTTGCCGACCCTTACGTTGGGCAGATGAAAGGCGCACTGTTGCGCCATGCCCCCGATGCAATTCTCGTGGACCTGAGCCATCAGGTGCTGCCCTTCAATATCCTTCAAGCCGGATTCTTTTTGAACTCCAGCCAGACGTATTTCCCTGTGGGGACCATCTTTCTGGCTGTGGTGGACCCTGGCGTGGGATCGTCGCGGCGCATCCTCCTGGCAGAGGTGGACGGTCGGTTTTTCTTTGCCCCGGATAACGGCCTGCTGACCCAACTGCTGCATGGCGCGCCTGACGCAGTCGTACGTGAGGTCACCCCTGGCGCACCGGCTGCGGCCAGCGCCACCTTCCATGGCCGCGATGTGTTTGCGCTTCTGGCGGCCCGCCTGGCAAACGGCGAAGGCCCGGAAACGTTGGGTCAGCGCTTGGATCCCCAAGGCGTGGTGCGGATGGCCGGGGCATCGCCTGTAAGAGAGGGCAACGCCCTCCGAACGACGGTGCTGCATGTCGACCGTTTTGGAAACTGCCTGCTCAACCTTGAAATCTCTTTCTGGACCGGGCGCTTGGCCGCTTGCCGGGAGGTGTGTTTAACACTGCCTACGGACAGTGAGAGCGGTACGTCTTCAGGACATCTGCCCCTGCGCGTCGTGTCGACCTACTGGGAATTGGCTTCAGAAGAGGTGGGCCTGCTCGCGGGCAGCCAGGGGTATCTGGAACTGGCCTTGAACCAGACCTCGGTTGCCTCAGCGCTTGGATTGCAACCCGGCAGCACAATCACTCTTACCTTTACCGAATAGGCTTCACTATGGATGAAAGTCCGAATTTGCAGCGAACCACAGAGGGCGTCTGACATGGCCAGTGCTTTTCGTCACGGCTTTACGGCCCTGTGTTTTCTCACCCGGCTTGGCAGAGGCCGCATGATCGCGGAAGAGGATTTCGGCCCCAGTCTGGTGTGGTTTCCCTGTGTAGGGCTGCTAGTCGGCGCTCTGGCCGTGCTTCCGGCCTGGCTGGGCCTGTTTGGCGGGCATCCGTTGCTTCAGGGATGGCTGATAGCAGGCATAAGCCTGTGGCTGACGCGCGGGCTGCACTACGACGGTTGGGCTGATCTTTGGGACGGCTGGGGCAGCGCCGCCAAGGGAGAGCGTTTCTGGGAGATCGTTAAAGACAGCCGGGCCGGGCCGTTCGGCGTTATGGGGCTGGTCATGGGGCTCGGCGGACAGGTGCTGGCCTTCGCCGCCCTGGCCGGCATAGCCGCAGGCGGGTGGATCGAAGCGGGCCACTCCGGTGGCGGTCACATGGGTGCAGTTGCGGACGGTCTTTCCCAAAGTGCGGCCTGGGGTGCGATCATCTGGTGTTTTGTGGTAGGCCGCTTGGCCTGCATGGCTTCCCTCTGCCTTTCCAAAGCGCGGGTCCGCCCTGGTCTGGCTGGCATGTTCGCGCCTGGTGCGACGCCTCAGGCTTTGACCCTGTCCCTGGTGCAGACCATCCTCCTGGGGCTGCTGCTGACCACGCCGGGAACCGTGCTGGCAGGGCTAACCCTCACCGGCTTGGGACTCTACGGCCTGGTTGGCTTTTCGCGGCGGGTGGAAGGCTTCAACGGCGATTTCATGGGAACGGCGGTCATCCTGGGAGAATTGTGTGCGGCACTGGCCGCGTTGCTGTAAAGAATCCCAGCCAGAGGCACGTCCGGCGAGCTGCACTGAGTTGGTAATGTCTCCGTCTGAGATCCTTAACGCACCCGCAGAGCGTCTCTATGGGGCGGTTCCCCAAACAAACGCTTGTATTCGCGGTTAAACTGCGTCGGGCTTTCATACCCCACGGCGAGTCCGGCGCTGGTGGCATTTTCGCTTTCCGCCAACATCAAACGCTGGGCTTCAAAGAGCCGCAACCGTTTATGGAACTGTAACGGGCTGAGAGTGGTCACTTCTTTGAAGTGACGATGGAAAGTCGACGTCGCCATATGAACTTTGCGGGCAAGCTCATCCACCTGAAACTGTTCTTTGTAGTTTTCCCGGAGCCAGGTGATGGCTTGGGCAATCTGGTTGCTTTGCGTTCCGAGGGTATTGAGCCTGCGCAGGTGTCCGCCCTGTGGCCCGATCAGCAATCTGTAATGGATCTCGCGGATAATCATGGGCGCGAGAACGGGAATCTGCGTCGGCTTTTCGAGGAGTTCGACAAGGCGAAGAAAGGCGTCCAGCACGTCAGGGTCGACCTCCGCGATGGAGATTCCCTTGGGCGCGTCAGGGCCACGATCCGGCGGGAGCGGCGTCTCAGCAGCGAGCCGCGTTATCAAAACCTTATCCAGACACAGAGATACCGCAAGAAACGGGCGTTCAGGGGATGCGGCAATAATGGAGGACGAACTCGGCATGTCCACCCCGGCCACGAGGCAGTGTTTCTCCCCATAGCGAAACTCCTCGGAGCCGATGACGGAGCGCTTGAATCCTTGAACAATCACTCCGACGATAGGCTCTGAAAAGCAATTTTCCAGCATGTTGGGCACTTCCCGACGGGAAATCCTCAATCCCTCAATTGCGGTCTCGTTGACACCCGGCTTTGGCGTCAATTGCAGCACTTTCTCTCGTAACAGGCTGTTTGTCCGTTCTAAATCTGTATGCCGGTGGTCTTCCATGGTATTCCAACTCACTGGTATCAATGATATTGAGAGAACGTATCGCTTTCAAGCATGGGCACTTCATAATACGATATCTCCCGCCTGGATACCCTGAAGAGAGAATCAGGCAAGAATTTGGCAGAATCGTGTCTTCCGCCAGGGCTGGGGTGTCTTTAGAGAAGCAGCATCAAAAACGAAGACAGGTGGCACAGAAGTTGTGATGGGCAAGGCATTGTGCCCAATCGAAAGACACTCAGCAAAGGAGACCAGAGCATGGAAATCAGAAGAGCCGGATCGCAGGCCTCCATCGTAGGCCTTGCCGAGAGGTATACCGGAAGTGTGCGCATTGACCCCCTGTTCCTGGAGGCCAGCGATCCATCCCGCGTGACCGGGACCAACGTCACCTTCGAGCCCGGAGCTCGCACGGTATGGCACTTCCATCCGCTGGGGCAGTTTCTGATCGTTACGGCCGGGTGCGGCCTGGTGCAGCGCGAGGGCGCTCCCGCCCAGGAGATTCGTCCCGGCGATGTCGTCTGGATCGAGCCGGGGGAAAGGCACTGGCACGGGGCCACACCCACGACATCCATGACCCACACAGCCATTCAGGAACAACTCGACGGCAAGAGTGCCGAGTGGTTGGAGAAAGTAAGCGACGAACTGTATCAGGCCGGGCAGGCGCAAAAGGCTCCGCTGGCATCCGGCTGCTAAGGCGTCGACAGGAAACGCAAACACAGCGTCGGCAGGTAACGCGAGAGCAGAATCGGGCAAGTTCGAAGCGGAAATGTGTATTTCACATCCCGTCTTCTTCACGTAATCATGCCAGCTCTCTGAGGCATGGCAGCGAAAGGGTCAGCCTGAAAGCTGATGCGCAATGACAAGGAGAATCTTGATGCTCTACAGGAAAATGCCTAAAAATGGAGACGAACTCTCCATCCTGGGGTTTGGCTGCATGCGCATGCCCCTGGCCGGGGGAGTGATCGACGAGGCCCGGGCCATCGCCCAGATACGCAGCGCCATCGACAACGGGGTCAACTACGTGGATACGGCCTGGGCCTACCACGGCGGAGCCAGCGAACCACTGCTCGGCAAGGCGCTCCGGGACGGCTACCGCGAGCGGGTGAAAATCGCCACCAAGCTGCCCAGCTGGCTGATCAACAGCCGCGAGGACATGGACCGTTATCTGAGCGCCCAGTTGGAACGGCTGGGCACAGACAACATCGATTACTACCTGGTTCACGCCCTTGAAGGGGTGTCCTGGGACCGCATCGCGGCGCAGGGCATCTGCGAGTTTCTCGATACGGCCAAACAGGACGGGCGCATCGTCAACGCCGGGTTTTCCTTCCACGGCCTGGCCGAGGACTTCACGCGCATTGTCGACGGCTACCCCTGGGTGTTCTGCCAGATACAATACAACTTCCTGGACCAGGAATTTCAGGCCGGTACTGCCGGGCTGCACTACGCCGCATCCAAGGGCCTTGGGGTTGTGGTCATGGAGCCCCTGCGCGGCGGCAACCTGGGCCTGCCCACCCCGCCTCCTGCCGTAGCCGCTCTCTGGGACGAGGCCCCAACCAAACGCACTCCGGTAGAATGGGCGCTGCGCTGGGTGTGGAACCATCCTGAAGTCACGGTGGTTCTTTCGGGCATGAACGAGGAAGCGCATATCGCGCAGAACTTGGCCATTGCGGGAGCGGCATACGCCGATTCCTTCAGCAGCGAAGAACTTGCACTGGTGAATCGCGTCAGGAGCAAATATCAGGAGCTGATGCAGGTGGGCTGCACCGGATGCGCCTACTGCATGCCCTGCCCTGTGGGTGTGCAAATCCCCAAATGCTTCGACTTCTACAACAAGATGCATATGTTCGGGAATGTCATGGAAGCGAAATTCATGTACACGGCCTTCCTGAGCGGTATGACAACCAGTGATGAGCCTGGATTCGCCTCCCAGTGCGTGGCCTGCGGCACATGCCTGGAGAAGTGCCCGCAACATATTGCGATTCCAGAATTCCTGGAGAAAGTCGCCGCTGAGATGGAAGGAGAGAACCTCCAGGAGCAAATAGCCACGGTAGAACAGTATTTGAAAGCCGGACTCAAGTAATTGCGCGGCCTGGGGACTGTCGGCTACGGCTGGCTGTCTCCAGGCCAAGACTTCACGGCCGTGCGGGAAGAGGCCGCCTGCCTTCAGCGCGGACTGCCGCAATAACCAATAACGCACAGACGCCCAGGCGCACCGAGCCATGAACATACTCTATTACGATTGTTTTGCCGGAATCAGCGGGGACATGAACCTGGCCGCAATGCTCGCTCTGGGCGTTGAACCCGAGTATCTGCGTGCGGAGCTTTCCAGACTCGGCCTGGACCATGAATTCGAGCTGCACGTGTCCACGGATTCTCGCCACGGCATCCAGGGCACACGGGTGGACGTGGAACTGAAGGCGCGTGGCGCTTCCCATGCTCACGCCAACCATGACCGCACGCATGGGCACGTCCACGCTCACCACGACACCATGCACGTCCACGCTTACGCCGATGAGCCGGGCAGCCCTGTTCAGTCCCACGCGGGCAGCCCCGAAGGCCACGGCTACGCGGACTCCGTAGGGGACGCCCCGCAGGGGTGCCTTAATGGCCACGCACACTCCTCGGACAGCCACGGGCATCATCCCCGCGCCCATGGCCACGTTGCAAACCCAGGCGAACACCCTCACGGCCATGCGGCGCACCGGAATCTTGCTGACATCGAGTCCATTATTCTGGGGAGCACCCTGGACGATGCGGTCAAGGCCACCAGCCTGGCCATCTTCCGCAAAGTGGCCGAGGCCGAAGCCAAAGTTCACGGCAAGGCGCTTTACGAGGTGCATTTCCACGAAGTGGGCGCAACCGACTCCATCGTGGATATCGTGGGCGCGGCCATCTGTTACCATCGCCTGGGCGTGGACGCCGTATGGTCCTCGCCGGTGGAGCTTGGGGGCGGCTTTGTCCGTTGCGTACACGGGCTCATTCCGGTTCCGGCCCCGGCCACGGTGGAAATCCTTCAGGGGATTCCTACCACGCGCGGGGCTGTGCAGCAGGAAACAGCCACCCCCACGGGCGCGGCCATTCTGGCTGCCCTGGTGGACCAATTCACCTCCACCCCCGCCCTGGTGACGCAAAAGTCCGCCTACGGCATCGGCCACCGGGAGACGGACATCCCCAATGTGCTGCGGGTTTATCTGGCCCGTCCGGCTATTCCCCGCCCCGCCGCTAAAGTGCGGGACGCACGCCTGCTGCAATGCAACATCGACGACATGACCGGCGAGATGCTGGGCGTGGCCATGGACATCCTGATGGAACACGGGGCCATGGACGTGCACTTCACCCCCATAATGATGAAGAAAAACCGTCCCGCAACCTGTGTCTCGCTGCTGTGCGCTTCATCGGACGAGGAGCGCTTCAAAGACCTGCTGTTCACCCACACCACCACCCTGGGGGTGAAGAGCTTTCCCCTGGAAAAAACAGTGCTGGACGTAGCCTTCGAGCGCCTGGACACCCCGCTTGGGGCTGTAACCATGAAAAACGCCCTTCGCAACGGCAAGGTGATCCGCTCCAAACCGGAACTTGAGGAGTGCCGGGAGCTGGCGCGGGTGCATGGCCTGCCTCTGGGCGATGTGTACACACTCATCGGTAAACACAGGAAGTAATGACCACCATGAAGCAGTCTGGCTGCACCAAGGAAGACAAATACCGGAATCTGCTTGGTGAGCTGCGCTCCCTTGGCAAGGCAGTGGTCGCCTTTTCTGGCGGGCTGGACAGCACCTTTCTGCTGTACGCCGCCCGGCAGGCACTGGATGACGGTGTTTTGGCCGTGACCATGTCCACCGCGTACATGCCGGAAGCTGAGTTGGAGGAAGCCGTGCGCACGGCCAAGGTCCTGCACGCCGCCCACCGAGTGGTTGAGGTCCCTTTTCCCGAGGTCTTGCGCGCCAATCCGCCGGATCGCTGCTATCTCTGCAAGCGCATCCTCTTTACCCTGCTGGCCGAGGTGGCTTCGGACGCCAAGGCTGGTCATGTCCTTGACGGGACCAACCTGGACGACCTGGGCGACCATCGGCCGGGCCTCAAGGCCATCGGCGAACTCGGCGTCAGGAGCCCGCTGCTTTCTGCCGGACTGACCAAACAGGACATCCGGGATCTCTCCAGGGATCACGGCCTTGCCGGTTGGAACCATCCGGCTGGAGCCTGTCTGCTGACGCGCCTTCCCCACGGCGTACCCGTCGAGGAAGCCGAACTCAGGCGTATCGACCAGGCCGAACGCTATCTGCAAGGGTTGGGTTTCGCCGCGGTGCGCCTGCGCAGCCACGGAGACGTCGCCCGCATCGAAGTCCCTCGCGAGCGTGTGGGCGACGTGGTCGAAGCGGACAGGCTGCACGGTATTGACGCCCGTCTCAAGGCTCTGGGCTATCGCCACGTGGCCGTGGATCTGGCGGGTTACCGCATGGGCAGCCTCAATGATAACCCTGCCGAAACGGCAAATAAGAGATAACCATGGACACGCAAGAGACCTTAAAGCGCCTGCTGACCAGCATCAAAGACGGCAGCCTGGACGTTGAACAGGGGATGGAGCGCCTGCGCGACTTTCCCGTCATGGATATGGGCCATACCAGGATCGACCTGCACCGCTCCCTGCGCAACGGCTTTCCCGAGGTCATCTATGGCGAGGGCAAGACTCCCGAGCAGGTGGGCGAGATATTTGTCCGCATGCGCGAGCACGCCAACGTCCTGGCCACCCGCGTTTCTCCCGGCATGGCCAGCCACGTGCAGGCGGTCTGCCCTGAGGTCCAGTACAACCCTTTGGGGCGCACCCTGACCAGCGTCCGGGGCGAGATCGCGTTCCGGGAAGGGAAGATCGCCATTGTCACTGCCGGGACCTCGGATCTGCCCGTGGCCGAGGAGGCGCGGGTGACCTGTGAGATGCTCGGCAGCCGGGCGTACGTGGTTTCCGACGTGGGGGTGGCGGGCATCCACAGGCTGTTGGACCGGCTTGCGGATATCCGCACGGCCAGGGTGATCATCGTGGTGGCGGGCATGGAAGGGGCCTTGGCCAGCGTTATCGGGGGGCTGGTGGCGCAGCCCATCGTGGGCGTGCCCACTTCGGTGGGGTATGGAGCGTCGTTATCCGGGCTTTCCGCCCTGCTGGGCATGCTCACCTCCTGCGCCAGCGGAGTGACGGTGGTGAACATCGACAACGGCTTCGGCGCGGCCTGCGCGGCCTGCAAGATCAACAACCTCTTCCCGGCCTGAGGGTGCGGCCCCGGCATTCACGGCTTCTGCACTGGAATAGAGCGCTAGAGAGCCTGTCCCGCAAATGGCTACCCAATATGCTTGCCAGTTTGGCTGTAAACGCGTAAAAGCTTAAGCATATCGAGTATATATCATGGGGTACGCGAGCCATGGCCTACAACTTCCGCGCTTACAATCCTCACCAGTTG
>JBBRUD010000083.1:0-19637 GCA_038248065.1 Desulfovibrionales bacterium
AGGCCGAAGCAGCGATGAGGGACGGAAGCGCGGATAATCCATCGGGGCGCTGCCATAAGGCAAGACGCCGGATATACGTTTGCATCCAATCATTTCTTGACCCAAGGCTTTGACTCTTGACTCCGGGGCGGGGCCATATACCTGTTGATAAATCCTCGCTGGCAGCTGATTTCGACTGCTTTGACGATCAGCTGGGAGACGATTCAGGCTGCCTCTGACCGGAGCGTCCTTAGCCAAGCCGGATTAGATGGACGTGCTTTTCACAAAGGCCAGGGCCTTCATGGCCTCTTCCTTCCGGGTTGCGGAGATGGAGTCGGCCAGCTCCGTCAGGGCGTCCTCCACCTCTTCAGTCAACTGGGGCAGCAGCAACACCGGCAAGTGCAGGGCCGCAAAATCAATGGGCTTGAACGCCAAATCCTCATCAAGCTTGCAGACATTTTCCCCCATCAAACCGCCGGTCACGGCCTCGCGCGTCTGTTCCGAGGCGTCCAGGCTCTTGGCGTAGCACAGCACAGTGGTGGGCGACTGGCTGGTGTTTACGGACTCCACTTCCTTATTGATGGTATCGGCCAGATCTTTAAGGGTGGCGTAGTTGGGCAACAGGCGCATCTTCATGGGGTTGCGGGGGTCCCGGCCGTAGCTGCCTTCCAGGTAGTCGCTGGTGGCCTCGCGGGCGGCCCGGTAGACATAGGCCACAGCCTTGCGGTAGCGGCCTCGTGGGGTCAGGGCGAAGGGCGGATGAAAGCGCCAGGGTTCTCCTGCGGAAGCGGCCAGACCTGGCAAATCCGCCATTTCGGCCCCGGCTTGGCGCAGAAAATCCTGAGCGCTCGCCGTGTCCACCAGCAGGGTGAAGAACGTCTTCCAGCGCCTGAGGGCCACCCCGGCTACCGAACGCACCTCATCCGCCAAACGGGAGAACCCTTCCAGGCGCGCCTCCACCTCCCGGCGGCGGGAAAAAAAATTCTCCGCCATCTCGGTCATGGTTTCGGTGTAGAACTCGTTGAAGAAGTCGTTGCGGGAAGCCATGAGGTGTCCTCGCCCGTGTCTGCCTGGTTCCGCAGACTCCGCTAGGGCCTGCCGAAGGGTGGCCGATTCCAACCGATGCCGCTTGCGTCCACAGGCAACTACTGGTGAAATTCGATCCTGCCAGAGTCTGCATTTCCCTACGCGTTTTTACTTCTTCTTGGCAAGATGCTCCTTCCCAGCCCCACTTTGGGCGTCGCTAAGCTGTAACTTCTGCCCGGACTGTGTGACGTTTTGCGGCTGCAAGCTACACCCCCGGCCCTCTCCGCACTGCTCCACGCCGCCACGCTGGCCCTCGCGGCCCCTCGTTGTCACCAGTTCTTCACATGGCTTTCACCCAAGCGGCATGCGCCATTTCCCAGCACCTGTATGAGATGATCAGTTACCGGACACAAGGTCGGCAAGGGAGCACAGCATGGCTATCAGCATCATGGGGATTACCTCCAACTTCACCCAGCGGTTCATCCCCGGCGGGCAAGGGACGACTTCCATGCCCACCAGTGGTTCAATATCCCTGTTGACCAAGCGCAAAGCCATTGAGTCCATGCAGAAACAAAAAGGCGTTGTCGGCCTGATTCTCTTTGAAATTCAAGATTTATACATTATTTCGAAAGCATACGGAAAAGAAGCAGCGCATTCGCTGGCCAAAAGCGTGGAAGCGGGGCTGGAGGCGCTTGTGGACGAGCGGCTGCAAGGTTTGCCGCTGCTGTACCAGGAACAGGTGGATGAAGATAAATTCCTGCTGCTCGTCGGCAGCCAGCATAACTCTCTGGATGTTCTGATGCGCACGGCCTCGCTGCTGCGCCTGAACCTGCGGGCAAGAATCCGCTCCACAGCCCTGGACATCACCGGCCAGGCCCTGGAGATCGGCGTGGGCGTGCGCCAGTTGCCGGACCTGGGACACTGCAGCCTCCAGCAGGCCCTGCATACGGCCATGTCCGACGCCCAACGCATGGCCAGGGGCAGCCTGGATCCGGCTGGCTCCATGCTCCTTGAGGAGTTTCGCACCATTATCAGCCCGGACAAACTCCAGGTGCGCGCGGTGTACCAGCCCATCGTCAACCTGCGCGGCGGTGGCATCTTCGCCTGGGAGGCCCTGGCCAGAGGCCCGGTTGGAGGCAACTTTGAAAGCCCGGCCATGCTCTTCGGCTTCGCCGAGGAACACGAGATGGTCTTCCCCCTGGAGAGGGCCTGCCGCACAGCCGCCATCCAGGGCTTCGGAGCCGTGGAGGACGGGCGGAAACTCTTCCTGAACATCCACCCGCGCACCCTGGTGGACCCGGCCTTCAGCCCCGGCCGTACGCTCCAACTGCTGGCGGACCAGGGCATTGAACCCCATGATGTGGTGCTCGAAATTACCGAACGCCACTCCACCAAGGATTTCTCCCTGTTCCACCGCACCCTGGACCACTACCGGGGCGAAGGCTACAAAGTGGCTATCGACGATGTGGGCACCGGCTATTCCGGCCTGTGGTCCATCGCCGAGATCCGCCCGGATTTCATGAAACTCGACATGTCGCTCATCCGGGGCATAGACCACAACCCGGTGAAACGCGCCCTCATCGAAACCTTCCTGACCTTCTCGGACAAGGTGGGCTGCGCCCTCATCGCCGAGGGCATCGAAACCGAAACCGAACTTTCCTGCCTGGTGGCCATGGGCGTGCATTACGGCCAGGGGTTCTTCCTGGGCCGCCCCAGCGCTCCGAGGCAGGAACTGGCCCCCGAAGCGCTGGCGCACATCAACGGTGGCATGCGGCGCAGCATGGCCGAGAACAAATGCTCCGCTCCCATCGGCGGTCTGATTGACGAAATCGTCCACTTTCCGGCTACGGCCACGGTGGGAGAGGTGAAGCACTTCCTGGAGAGCCGCCCCGAGGTGACTTCGGTTGCCGTGGTAAGCGAAATGCGCCCCGTGGGGTTGGTGATGCGCCACCACATGGACCGTATGCTCAGCTCGCAATACGGCTTGGCCTTGTACTCCTGCCGCCCTGTGACCCGGATAATGGACAGCCAGCCCCTGGCCATGGATTTCTCCACGCCGGTGGAACTGGTGGCCCAGGCCGCCATGAGCCGGGAATCCTTCAAGGTGTACGACCATGTACTGGTGACCCGCGCTGGCCGTCTGGCGGGAATGGCCTCGGTGCAGAAGCTTCTGGACGCCCTGGCCCAGGTGCAGGTGGAGATGGCCAAGGGCGCCAGCCCCTTGACAGGCCTGCCCGGAAACGTGGCTATTGAGCGCGAAATCGAGCGTCAGGTCGGCGCAGGAACGCCCATAAGCTTCATCTATTGCGACCTGGACAACTTCAAGGTCTACAACGACTCTTACGGCTTCAAAGCCGGGGACGAAGTTATCCTGTTCACCGCGCGCGTTCTCTCCTGGGCCTTGCGCCGCCATGGCGCCCCCGGCGACTTCCTCGGCCACGTCGGCGGCGACGACTTCGTCATCTGCACCCACCCGGAAAAGGCCGAACGTATCAGCCAGGCTGTCACCCGGTGTTTCAAGCGGCTTATTCCCCACGCCTACAGCGAGCAAGACCGCCAGAGCGGCCACATCCAGGGCAAGGACCGCTCCGGGAAGCAGCGCTCCTTTGGGCTGGTGGCCATCTCCCTGGCCATTGTGGATTGCATGGGACAGTGCACGCTGGAGAGCATTTCGCTGCGTTCAGCGGAGATGAAGAAGTACGCCAAATCGAAACAGGGCAACGTGTGGGTGCGCGACCGGCGCGGGCCGGTGGGGCTTACGGCGGTGTGCGCCTAACGAAATGAGAGGATTTGCTGCTGTTGCGCCGCAACGCTGTTAGCGCGCATCTTGAAAATACGTCCCCGGGCAGAGTGAGCAAGCCCCGCAAGCCTCGGTCAAGCGCCCAATCCGGCCCTGCGCACCGCCCACCTTGGTCACATGCCAATCCACCCCGGTCATGCGCCCAGTCTGGCCCGGTACTCGTCTATGATGGTCTTGCGGTCCACCCCGGCCATGGTCAGGCTCTTGCTGATAAGCATATCGTCCCAGGCGGGCTGGAAGCCCACTTCGCGCGTCACCTTGGACGGGTCCTGCTCCTTGGGAGTCTTGAGCTTTTCGGAGAGGTGGCAGTCGTCGCCCATGAAAATGAGCACGGGTTTGTTTCTGCGGTGGGGCAGCTTGTTTTCGCGGTTCACGGCAGTGATGAGGAATTCCGTGTACTGTTGGGACTGCGGATTCCAGACCTCGATGCCATCCACGTCGTACCCGGCCAGCAGGATGGGCCAGAACTGCTCGGGATGGGGGATGACCACCCCGGCTCCGATGCCTCGTGCCTCTTCGATGATCTCGGAGGTGCGGTAGAAATAGGCCATGGAGAAGTTCTCCTTCACCAGTTCCTTCACCGTTTTCAGATACAGCTGCACCTTGTTGATGAACCGAGCGTCGTAGAACTGGCGCAGGCAATCAAAAAAATTACGCACCAGCTTGTTCTTGATGGCTTCCTCCGGGGTGGTGGCGTGCTCATCTTCCAACAAGGTTTTGAGTTTGCCCGCCTGGATAAGGGCGAATTCCACCACCTCGTCGTCGGAACCGGAAAGCCCAGCCGCCTCCTGCCGAACCTCCTCCCATTTGGGATCGCAAACGTGCTCCACATATTCAAAAAGCTGGGAAGACCGGTATTTGAACGTATGGCGCAACATATTGGCCAGCACCCCGGCCTTTTCCTGCTTCTCCCGGCGCATGTGCAGCAGAAGCTGCACCTTGCGGTTGAAACCACGCGAAAAACAATCCACCTCGACGCCGGAGAAATCCCCCAGAGTCAGCAGCCGGTTGTGCTGGGTCGGGATGATCAGCTCATCCTTGCGGCTGGGAAACATGGCTGCCACGCGCTCTTCAATGAGGGGGAAAGGCACTTGTTCAGGGTGCCAGTGCACGGCCAGGACGTATTCCTGACGGGGAAAACGCGCCTGGGGGTTGCGGATGTATTCTTCCTGCTCCGGGGTGAGAGAGTCGTCGGTGATGGCCCGGAACGTCTCGCAGTCCCACTCCGTCACCTCGCGTGGGACGGTCCGCAGGTCGATGTCTGGATGAGGCCTTCCGCCGGGTTTGAAGCGTTGCCGGGTATCGCCGTCCATATCAGGCCTGCCCGACACATATCTTGTGAAATATGAAGGTCTTGCTTCGTTCGTACGGCAAAGCCTCCACGCCGAGGGTGCGCGAAGAGTGCATACAGGTACCTCCCGATACTCCGGCCCTTGCCTGGCCGCGTTGTTACCTATACCAGGGCGGCGCGAGCAGGCAAAGCCTGTTTTCCCACCTGGCCGACAAACAGCACTACCACCCCGGCAAATTTTACACGGCCCTTTTTTTGCATGCGCCTAGCCATGGAACACACCCAGCGGAAAGCATCCATGCGCAAGACAAAAAAACGCGCTTTGCCGGTATGGCTTCTGGGCCTGGCCGGTCCCCCTGCAAAACGCGTCCGGGCCGCGCTCAACGAGGGCCTGGCCATGATCCGTTTCGAGCCCCGCGATATTCCCGGCCAGTCCGAGTTCGACCGCGAAGAGCCCTTGGCGGTCTTTGTCGATCTGGCTCTGTGGAGAGCGATCCGCGCTGGAGACCTCGCCGAGCCCACCTGGTTTCGCACCGCACGCAGAATCCTGGTGGACAGCGGAGACGGAGCCCCAGCCGACCCGACGGAGGTGCTGGCACAGGGTTTTCTGGCCTGCGTGACTCCGCCCCTCACCCGCAGCAAATTACGCAACGCTCTCGCCAGCGCCCAGGACTCCGCCGTAGTGTTCAGCGACATCGCCGGACTTATCGGAGAGGCCATGCGCGAACGCGACCATCTGGTGCAGGAAAACGGCCGTCTGGCGTTTTTCCAGCATATGCTTGAGCGGACCATGCAGACACTGGACTTGCCCCTCATCCTTTCCCAGGTTCTGGAGGACTTGCGCCAGGTGTTTCCGGTCTCTGAAGTGTTGGGTGTATTCTGGGAGGACGATTCCGAAGCCGAACTGGTGCTGCCTGCCACCATTGATGACGCCGCCCGTGGCCAACGCGTTGACTATCTGCTGGAGTTGGCCACCCGCCTGCGTGGAGAACCATCAGGAAGCTACCGTATCCACGGCGCAGCCGCTCCGGCGGATCTGGCTGCCACTCCTGTCGAGCCTGGCCGGGCTCTCCTGGTGCCCCTGCGCCAGGGTAAAACCGCCTTCGGCTGCCTGGCCGTGCTCATCCACCGCGATCTGGCCAAACACGAGCAGGAAACCGCCCGCCAGGCCATCGTGCAGCTTTCCCCCAGCCTGCGCCACGCCTTGAGCTATCTGCGCCTCAAACGCCGGGCTGACAGGGACGGCCTGACCGGCCTAGCCAACCGCCGGTCCTTTGACGCCAGAATGTCCAGTGAACTCAAGCGCCACATGCGCCACCGCGAAGGGTTCAGCCTGCTCATGTGCGACCTGGACCATTTCAAGGCTGTCAACGACACCCATGGCCATCTGGCAGGCGACGCCGTGTTGCGCCAGACCGCACAGAGCATGGAAGCAATGTTTCGCACCACCGACTTTGCCGCGCGCTACGGCGGCGAAGAATTCGCCATCCTGCTGCCCCACACCGGCCAGGCTCAGGCCTGGATGCTGGCCGAGCGCCTGCGCCGCCACATCGCCGCCATGGGCGTCAAGCACGCTGGACGCGAGATACCCGTGACCATCAGCATCGGCTTGGTCAGCTTCGCCCCTGGCGACGCCGTCACCGAGGCGAGCCTGTTGGCCGAGGCCGACCGCGCCCTGTATCTTTCCAAGAACAGCGGCCGCAACCGGGTGAGCATCGCCGCCAACCGCCGCGACCGCCAGACTGCCCTCCCCGCCGCGCAACAGGCTGGATAAGAGAGCCTGACTCTGCTGAGCTTCACGCCCCCCAAATTCTTGCGAAACGGCCATATTGCCGCATAAAATATTGGGGGGATTGGGGACGCCCTGCGCCCCAGCCCCCCCCTTGCTCTTGCCCTACAACTTCGACTTCAAAACCATGTCGGTGATAGGCCCGCGCGAGCGGTCACCTTTGAGCACCATGTGGCCGTAGTTGTGGAATCCCTTGAATTTCCTCACAATCCAGTTGAGCCCGTTGTTGGCTTCGTTGAGGTAGGGGTTGTCCACCTGGCTGGTATCGCCCAGACACACGCATTTGACGCCCTCCCCCATGCGGGTGAGCACGGCCCTGGCCTCGGTGCGCGACAGGTTCTGGGCCTCGTCGATGATCACAAAGGCGTTCTCGATGTTCATGCCCCGGATGAAGTTCAGGGGCAACACCTCGAATTTCTTGGTGTTGAAGCGCAGGAGCTCGTCGTTGGGGTTCAGGAACAGCTTGTTGGCCGGGCGCAGCTTGTGGAGCTTGAGCAGCAGGTCGTAGATGTATTTCATGTAGGGTTCCATCTTCTCGGAAACGTCGCCAGGCAAAAAGCCCATTTTGCTGCCGATTTCGATGGTGGGCTTTACCACGAATATCTTGTCATAGGCCTTGCGCTCCAGCACCATGAACAACGCGGCGGCCAGGGCCAGATAGGTCTTGCCGAACCCGGCTTCGCTCTGGATGGAGACAAGATCCACATGGTCGCAGGTGATAAGCTCCATGGCCAGATTCTGGTACACGGTGCGGGGCTTCAAATTCCAGAGGTCGTTGCTGTAGCCGATGGACTTCTCGCCTTCGGGGCCAAGCATTACGGGCTTGCCCTCGCGCCAGATGAAGGCGTTGGCCGGGGCGTTTTCCTCTGTTTCCACAAATCCTGTGTAGAGTTGCGACTCTGATTCAAAAGGCTTGGAGTCGCGGAGTTCCTCGCTCCTGATATTGCGCAGCGAGGCCTGGAGTTGCAGCAACCGGTCGTTGGTGACCAGGATGGGGTCTTTGATGTCGCCCGCGCCCTCGATTTCACCCAGGATGTAGTTATCCACGATGCCGGTGAAGGGCGTTTCCGATTTATCGTTGCGGATGAAGGTGATGTGTTCGCGGTTCTCGATGAGCACCCCGATCACCTTGGAGATGATGTGCCGGAGCTTGGGCGTGTTCTTGAGCGACTCCAGCTCCATGAGCACGTGGTAGGGGATGAAGATGTTGTTTTCGTTGCCGTTGCGCAGGGCGAGGATGGAATTGGGATTTTCGATCAGGACGTTGGTGTCGATGACGTAATTCTTCTTGCCATTGCCTTCAAGGGTCATGGGGCCATCCTTTTTCGGGACGTTATGGCCTGTGCCGTCTTGCGGCCTCTCAGGCCTGTGGCAATCTATCCCCCGTGCGTGACGCGCCGGTGACACGGGCATGCCCCGGCGGTCACATTTATCATAGCGTTTGTCCCTGCGGTTGGCTACCAAACCGTGCCGCCGGTTCCGGCGTTTGCACTATGCGCGGCCCTCACGGCGACGCCAGACGCAAAAGCCCCCTGCGGTGCGCGGCGGCAAGGGGCTTTGATTTTTGGCAGGTTAAAAACGCGTCGGACTACCGTTTTTTCTGCAACTTTGCCCGCATGATGATGGCCACCAGATTCATGCCCAGCACGAGAGCAATGAGCACCAGAGCCGTGCCGTATTGCAGGGGGCGAGTCTTTTCGATGTCCATGCCTGCGGTGGCCAATACATAGATGTGGTAGGGCAGGGCCATGACGTCGGAGAAGGGAGAGGTGGGCAACTTGGGGGCAAAATACACCGCTGCGGTGAACATGATTGCTGCTGTTTCACCTGCTGCCCGCGACAGCCCGAGAATGGCTCCCGTGAGCATGCCGGGCAGGGCCGCCGGCAACACCACATTGCGGATGGTCTGCCACTTGGTGGCTCCCAGCCCCAGTGAGGCTTCGCGGTAGGTGTTGGGCACGGATTTCAAGGCCTCTTCGGCCGTGCCGATGATCACCGGCAGGATGAGGATGGCCAGGGTCAGCACGCCGGAGAGGATGCTCACTCCAAAGCCGAAGAAAGTGACGAAAAAGGCCAGTCCGAACAAACCGAAGACCACCGAAGGCACACCCGCCAGGTTGGCGATTCCCAGGCGTATCAGACGCAGGAGCCTGCCGGGCCGGGCATATTCGTTGAGGTAAATGGCAGCGCAGACCCCCATGGGAAAGGCCACGGCCATGGACCCCAGCGAGAGGATCACCGTGCCGATGATGCAGGGCAGTATGCCGCCTGCGGTCATGGAATCGCGCGGAGGCTCCGTGAGGAAGGACCAGGAAATGGCGGGCAGCCCGTTGTAGAACAGAAAGCCGCAAATGGTCAGCAAGGCCGCGCCGTTGATCAGCGAGGCGGAGCGGAACACTCCCCACATGGCCACCTGGGCGGTCTTGCGGCGTCTGAGGTAAATATCGTTGAACTGCATTGCCTCTCCTCGTGTGATGCCTCTGAAGGCCTTTGATCCCGTGCGGAACTGCGGGCGCTACAGGGTGGACGCGCCGACCTGCGTATGCTTTTCGGCGATATGCTGGGCTATCATGTTGAAAACCAGGGTGAACAGAAACAGCACCACGGCGATGGCGAACAGGGCGTGGTAGTGTTCGGAGCGGAACGGGGCTTCGGCCATCTCGGCAGCAATGGACGAAGGCATGGGCCGCACCGGCGAAAAAATCGAGCGGGGAACAATGGCTGCGCCGCCTGCCACCATGAGCACCACCATGGTCTCGCCGATGGCCCGTGACATGCCCAGAATGATGGCCGTGGACACCCCGGAGAGCGAGGCGGGCAAGACGACCCGGCGGATTGTTTCCCAGTGGGTGGCGCCCAGGGCCAGGGAGGCCTCCTTGAGTTCGGGAGGCACGGCGAAAATGGCGTCCTCCGATACGGAACAGATGGTAGGCACGCTCATAAAGGCCAGCATCAGGCTGGCGTTGAAAAGATTTAAGCCCGTGGCGATATCAAAGGTATCCAGCAGATAGGGTGCCACAACCACCATGCCGAAAAAGCCGATGACCACCGAAGGCAGCGCGGCCAGCAGTTCCACCATGGGTTTGAAGATGCTGCGGGTCGTGGGCGTGGCGATTTCCGCCAGGTACACTGCGGTCATGACTCCCAGCGGGATGGCGATAAGCGACGAAAAAATGGTTACCGCTATTGAGGCCACAATGAGCGGGAAAATCCCGAATTCACCTGGATCGGCGGTGGGATACCAAAGATTGCCGAACAGGAAGTCCATCACGGACACGTTCTTGAAAAGAGGAGCTCCCTCCAAGAAAAGGTAGACCATAATCAGCCCCAAGGTGATTATGGAGATCAGAGCCATGAAGAGGAAGAAGTAGCGAATGAGGTCGTCTTTGCGTTTTCGGCTGATGGCCACGGCAGGCTCCAAAAACGGCCCCTCCCTGCGGGGAGGGGCCGTGTCAGGGTTGGAATGACTACTTCTTGACCGGGAAGTAGCCGACTTCCTTGATGATCTTCTGTCCGTTGGCAGGGTCCATGATGTAGTTCACGAAGGCCTGGACAGTGGCGTCAAGTTTCTCGGGCACGATGATGAACAGGGGGCGGGCAACAGGATAGGTCTTGTCGGCAACGGTCTTCTCGCCGCCGGCCACGCCGTTAACCGTCAGGCCTTTCACCGAATTATTCACGTAGGCGATGCCGTCATAGGCGATGGCAGCCTTGTTCTTGCTGACCACCTGGAGCACCGCGCCGGAGGAGGCTTGCAGCAGAGCGGAAGGGGCAACCTTCTGTCCCTTCATGATCAGCTCCTGCCAGGCTTCGTAGGTGCCGGAGGAGGTATCGCGGGAGATGACGACGATTTCCTTGTCTTCGCCGCCCACTTCCTTCCAGTTCTTGATCTTGCCTGAGTAGATGCCCTGCAGCTGTTCGGCGGTCAGGTTCTTGACGGGGTTGGCGGGGTTGACGATGGGCACGATGGCGTCCATGGCGATTTCAAGGGGCTTGACGACATGGCCCTTCTCTTTGGCCTGATCCATTTCCTTCGGGGCGATTTCGCGCGAGGACATGGCTACGTTGGTGGCGCCGTCGATGATTGCTTTGATGCCGTTGCCGGAACCGCCGCCGGACACGGTGATGCTCACGCCGGGGTTGGCCTTCATGTAGGCCTCGACGATTTTCTGCATGGCGGGCAACACGGTGGTGGAACCGTCGACACGGATGCTGGTTTCAGCCATGGCGGCGCTGGCGCCGAACACGAGTACGCAAATAAGTGCGAGGAGCTTTTTCATCAGGGAATTGCCTCCGGGAGAGAGTGTTGTCGTTGGCAGCCAAATGAGCGCTGCGTCGAGCCCGGAAACTATGCGTAACATATGTCGAATTGGTGACAACAGGAAAGACAGTTGGTGACAGAGGCCGATTGCCAAAAAACATTTTCGACCTCACTGACAAGAAGCCAAATAATGGCTACATTGGCACGATTTTCGCATATTAAATAGGTTTGTCCTTCCCCTTGTCAAAACTTTCCCCCGGCCTTATCTTGCTTGTAACCATTATACGGTTTCCACGGACGGGAAACCCGCCGCCACCTGGAGGCGTATCGGCAAGGCAGCCGCATACGAGGGCGACAGCGCCCCGGGAGAGAGTCCATGGAAAGCTCCGCCATCCGCACAACCCCCCAAAGTGTTTCCTTTGATTCACTGAAAGCCCGCGTGGTCACCAAGGCCTTCGGGTTGCGTATCGGCGCGTTCGGCGTGGACTACACCTCCAAAAGCGTGGAGGTCGACCCCGACCAGACCACCAGCTCCCAAGCCTCGGTTGATCCAGAGAGCAACCCGAACGCCGGGGCAGCCTGGACATCCAGACAGGATACCCGCGCCCAGGCCTTTCAGACGGAAATGGATCGAGAAATACTGCGGCAGCAGGTCTGGGATGTTTCCTACAGCCAGACGGATCAGCCCCAAGGCGCGCAGGCCGCAAGCCAGGATGGCGCGTCCACAAACACTTCAGCTTCCACGGACGGCGCCTCCCCCGCAAAACGGCTCGGCCTGAACGCTTACGCCAGAGCGCGCGACCTGCTGCGCAGCGACGCCCTGCGTCTGGCCAGCACCCGGTTGGCCGTGGCCTAGCAACTTGATGAAAAATCCTCGCTGACGGCTACATCGCCTTTTAAACGGACTGCCAGCTGAGCGCGTCGGTAGCCGTCCCCCTGCTGCGACCGCCTGTACACCGCGTGTCTGCTAGACGGTGCCTCCGCCTGGCTGGAAAATGCACACAGACGATTTCTCCACACGGTTTCTGCCCTGCCGCTTTGCCGAGTACAGCGCCTCATCAACTGCCGTATACAGCGCTGAATGATTCTGAATGGAGGGACAGACGTCGGCAACGCCGATGCTTACGGTGCAGTTTACCGGCTCGTGCCCGCACAGGGCCAGGGGAGCGCCGGCCATCTCGCTCCGTATGCGCTCCGCCAAGAGTGCCGCCGAATTGATCTCCGTCTCCGGCAACAGCACCGCGAATTCCTCCCCGCCTATGCGGGCGGCAACGTCCCCCTTGCGCACCGTGGAGGAAACCCTTCCCGCCACGGCGATGAGCACCTCGTCGCCCACCGGATGGCCGAACTTGTCGTTGATCGCCTTGAAGTGGTCCAGGTCCAGGAGAATCATGGACAGGGGGCGTTTATAACGCAAGGCCCGGCCTATTTCGTTTTCAACGATTTCATTGAAGCGTTTGCGGTTGCACATGGCGGTAAGTCCGTCAGTGTTGGCCTGTCGGGTAAGCTCAATCTCGGCCTCGCGCAAACGCCGAAGGGCTACGCGCAGACGCTGGTTGAGAGTCCGAAAATACCCCACCGACATGAGCAGGCCCACAACCAGGGCCACCAGCGTCGCCACCGGCAGAGTGTTCTGCTCGATGAAGTCCCCCACCCGCACCTTGCCAAACTGCTCATAGGGTGCCACCCGCAGTTCGCGCAGAATTTCGTGGATGGATTCATACGGGAGGGGCACTGTCCATTGCAGGCCCTGGGCGTTGACCACATCTTCCCGTGACGGCATCAACAGCAGGGTGGCCGCGACGGTTTTAGCCAGAGCGGGCGGCGTGTGCTTCAATGAAGCAAAGGGCCACTCGGGAACCAACTGCGTACTGTACACAAAAGGAAACGTAGGGTCTGGCTTGAATCCGG
This sequence comes from Desulfovibrionales bacterium, assembly GCA_038248065.1. Taxonomy (GTDB): domain Bacteria; phylum Desulfobacterota; class Desulfovibrionia; order Desulfovibrionales; family Desulfovibrionaceae; genus Fundidesulfovibrio. Next base: position 13,058 of record JBBRUD010000083.1, read on the forward strand.
GCGGGGTCAGGATTTTCAGGTCCGCCATGCGGAGCTTTCCCTCGGCCACCATGCGCTCAAGGGTATCGGTGCGCACCGTGCCAACGTCGGCCTGGCCATTAAGCACACTGTCCACAACTTTATCGTGCTCAGCGCAAAAGACCAGAGAGGACGCATCCCTGTAGGGATCAATGCCCGCCAGCAACAGCGTACTCCAACCCATGATCCACCCTCCCAATGAGCCGGGAGAGGTTGCCACCAGCCGTTTGCCCTTGATCTGGTGGAAATCCTGGATATCGGCCCTCTCGGCTCTGGCAAAGAGCACCCCTCCGAATTTCGCCGAGGAGCGTCCGGCTGCCCTGTTGATGAGCGTGGCGATGCGGATGACATCGCGAGTGACTTCCAGATTCACATAGATAGCCGGATTGACGACGATAAAATCGACCATGGCCTTGTCCACGGCCTCATCCACCGCTTCAAACGTCAGAGGAACCAAGAGGAACTCGAAATTGGGCTGGGCGTTCTGAAGTGTCTGAATCATCGCCCCCCAATCTTTTCGGCACTTCTCCTCGCCCCGGTTCGCCAGAACACCTATGCGCACCGTCTGCGGCAATGCGCTTGCCGCAATGGGCACGTTCCAGAACGCCAGCACGGCTGCAAGGGCCGCAACGCCAAAAATAACGACGCTAAGTCCTCTTTTCGGGCGATCCGCCCAACGCCGGACAACGGCCTGTACGCGCCCGTGGGCGTGCGTGGCAGAGGAAGTTTCCATGCGGAATATTCTTCCCTGATTTCCGGCAATCTTCAAGCGGGAAATCCTTCCGATTACAAGCTGCCCGTACTGGACGCCCGTTGAGCTTTTGGGATAACAAAAGGAAAGAGTATTTGCTTGCCGACTTTGCGGGGTTACATGCCAAGCCTTAAACCATCCAGAATCATTTTCACCTACGCTCTTGTGAGCGTCTTGTGGGTTCTCTTTTCCGATAACGCCGCAGCCTTCCTGTTTTCCGCTTCGCCATCGGCCCTGCTCTGGGCCAATACCCTTAAAGGGTGGTTTTACGTAGCGGTCATCTCCTGTCTGCTGTGGGTGCTACTCCAACGCTTCGAGGCCCAGTCGGCCCAGCAGTCCCAGGCGCTCAAAGAGAGCGAGAGCCGGTACCGTTCCGTGGTCGAAAACATCTCCGACGTCTATTACCGCTCCGACACAGCCGGTAACCTCATCATGATCAGCCCATCAGCCCAAAAGCTTCTGGGCTTTCAATCCTCCGAGCAGCTCTTAGGCCGCTCCGTGGCCAGCTTCTGGGCAAATCCCGAAGACAGGACCACCTTTCTGCAAGCCATGCGGAGGACCGGCGAGGTACGCGACTATGAGGTGTATCTCAAACGCGAAGACAGCCTTCCCATCATCGTCTCCACCAGCAGCAAATTCTATTACGACGACTCGGGATTCTTCGCCGGTATCGAAGGCATCTTCAGGGACATCACCGCCCGCAAGCAGACTGAGGAAGCCCTCCGCCAGAGCATGGAGCGGCTCCAGGGCATCTTCGACACCTCCCCGTCAGCCATCTTCCTGGTGGACAGCGACGGGCGCATCGGATTGGCCAACAACCGCATGGTGGAACTCTTCGGCTTCACGCAGGAAGAGCTGACGGGAAAGCCCTATCTTCATCTGGTCGCCTCGGAGCACCAAAACCAAGGGCGACAGGCCATGCTTCAGCTCATGGACGGCCAAATTGACCACGTCAGCCTGGAGCGGATCTACCAGCGCGCCAACGGCAGCCTTTTCTGGGGCCATCTGGCAGGCCGAAGACTCACCGGCAACGACGGACTTGAAGGGTTGGTAGGCATCATCACCGACATCACCGAGCGTAAATCCGCCGAAGACGCTCTCAAAACCACACACAAGCTGACCAACAGCATCCTCGACTCCATACCCTCGGCCATCATCGCCCTGGACGGGGAGGGGCGCATCACCCATTTCAACCTGCGCGCCCAGACGCTCAGCCACGCCAAGCTCTCCGAAGCTCTTGGAGCGCCTCTCTCCACCGTACTTCCCCAACTCCCCATAGGCGCGCTCGACCTGGAGACCGCACGCCGTCAATGCTCCACCCTGCATTTGGAAAAGACCGCCATTCCCACAGGGGAAGGCATGCGGCTCATGGACATCCTTGTGTATCCCCTCGACGGCGAAGAGGTCCGACGCATGGTGGTTATCATTGAAGACGTCACCGAGCGCACCCGGCTGGAAGAGATGATGGTCCAATCGGAAAAAATGACCAGCGTCGGCGGCCTTGCCGCTGGTATGGCCCACGAAATCAACAATCCCTTGAGCGGCATCCTGCAAGGCGCACAGGTGGTGGTCAACCGCCTGACCACCAATTCGCCCGCCACACTGCAAATCGCCCAGGAAATCGGGTGCGATCTGCCGGTCATGCGCGCTTTTCTGGAGAAGCGCGGCATTATGAAATTGATTGAAGGCATGCGCGAAGCCGCCGAAAGAGCAGCCCATATCGTGGCCGGCATGCTGGAATTTTCCCGCAAGAGCGGATCCGCCCACGTACCCGCAGATGTGAATGCCCTCCTGGACAGGGCAGTAGAGCTCTGCGCTTCAGACTACGACTTGAAAAAAAGCTATGATTTCAGGAATATTCCTATCACGCGCGACTACACGCCGAACCTGCCTCCGGTGCCCTGCTCCGTCACCCAGATTCAACAGGTGCTCATGAACCTTCTGCGCAACGCGGCCCAATCCATGCCCGCCAAGACCCCAGACGCGCCGCCACCGGCCATAACCCTGCGTACTCGGCTGGAGAAGGCCCTGGTGCGCATCGAGGTGGAGGATAACGGCATGGGCATCGACGAGGCCACCCGGCGCAAGATCTTCGAGCCCTTCTTCACCACCAAAGCCGTGGGCGAAGGCACAGGGCTCGGCCTTTCGGTGTCGTATTTCATCGTCACCAGCAACCACAAAGGCACACTGGAAGTGGAATCCACGCCGGGCAAGGGATCGAAGTTCATTCTTTCGCTGCCGATTGGCAATTCATCTGATTGATCGCAACGGAAAATTCGCCCGTTTTCCACGCCATTCCCAGGACTTCAGCATCGACCACGAGAGAAACGGGGAGCACCTTGAGATGGCGTTGGAGGCCCTTGGCTATCAGGCCCGAGTGACCATCGAGCCGTTACGGGGGACAGCCTCAGGAGCGACTGGTGATGAGGAGTTGAGGGGAGAGATGGAGAGGGGGACGCGATGCTGAAATCTTGGGGCAGCTGGACGACGGTAGCTGGACGACGGTAGCTGGACGAGCATGAGGTGGGGGTTAAAGCTTGGCAATTGGGCATGGTGTCCCCGTAATTCCGGGTATGGTGTCCCCGTAATTCCGAAGCAAAGGAAAACATTCTAACATAGGAGCCTCAAACGCCATGAGCAAAGCCATATTGTTAACTGGTTTCAACAACTGGGGAAAATCAACGCAAATTTTCAAACTATTTGGAAAGAAAAAGTTCTATAAAGGAGGTAAATACCCAATAAAAGGCCTAAAAAACCAAAGCGTCCTGTTCACTGTTCAGCCACAATCGAACGACGACCTTGGCAGCGAAAACTTCGTGAGGGCTACTGCAGAAAGAATTAACCATGCTCCTGCGGAAGTACATGATTTATTTTGCGCATTCTGCCCTACAAGAGAAATTCACAACAATTCACTGGACATCCTCAATGAAAAACCATTCTGTGACTTTGACGAAATCCACCTTTTACTGCTAAAATATAAATGGGACTTTCACGCAGAACTTCGAATAGCTGAAATACAAACCTACTTATCACTTAACCCTAAAAACAATACCTTCATCATTGATGCTGATAAGTCAGAAACTTCTGATAAAAATCGCTTACTAGCCAGAAACACACAGATAGTAGATCACCTTAATGGACTCTACAAATAACGGCTACGCAGAATCTTAACATAGATAATTATTGTAATCACAGTAGTTCCAGGCACACCGACCTCCCCCCATCAATCCACTCCTCCCTATAAAGGAGTCCAGAGGGCCATTGGCCCTTTGGCCGCCGGAGGCCCTCTTCGCCTTCTCTTCATCCCCGCTCGCCTCTCGCCGCCCCTACGCCGCCCCCTGCCGATCCATATTCCGGTAGTTGATCGCTTCGGCCAGATGCTCCACCCGTACGCCCTTCTCCCCATCCAGATCGGCGATGGTCCGAGCCAGCCTGAGTATTCTGGTATGTGCTCTCGCAGACAGTCCCAGGCGGTGGTTGGCCATCTCCAGGAAGCGGTGTTCGGCGTCGCCGATGGCGCAATAGACATTCAAGGCTTTGCCGGTCAGCTGGCTGTTGGTGCGGATGGGCGTGCCTTTGTGGCGCAGGGTTTGCAACTCCCTGGCGGCCAGCACCCGGCTGCGCATGAGGGCGGAATCCACCTTGCCGGTCTCGGCGCGCAGGTCCTTATAGGGAACGGCAGGCACTTCCACCTGCAAGTCGATGCGGTCCAGCAGCGGGCCGGAGAGGCGGGAGCGGTACTTGCGCACCACGGTCTCCCCGCACTGGCATTCGTGGCGGTCGTCGCCCAGATAGCCGCAGGGGCAGGGGTTCATGGCCGCCACCAGCATGAATTCCGCCGGGTAGGTCAGGGACACCGCCGCGCGGGCGATGGTCACGCGGCCGTCTTCGATGGGCTGGCGCAGCACTTCCAACACGCTCTTCTTGAATTCCGGCAGCTCGTCCAGGAACAACACCCCGCGATGGGCCATGGAGACCTCTCCGGGCCGGGGGATGCTGCCGCCGCCGATGAGTCCGGCGTCCGAGATGGTATGGTGGGGCGAGCGAAACGGGCGGGTGGTGATGATGGTGCCGCCGCGCGCCAGTTCTCCGGCCACGGAATAGACTTTGGTGACTTCCAGGGCTTCTTCGAAGGTCAGGGGAGGCAACACCGTGGGGATGCGCTTGGCCAGCATGGTCTTGCCCGAACCCGGAGGCCCCAGGAAGAGCAGGTTGTGCCCGCCCGCAGCGGCGATCTCGATGGCCCGCTTGGCGTGCTCCTGGCCTTTGACCTCGCTGAAATCCAGAGGAAAGGGATCGTCGTCGGCACCCAGGCAGGCTTCGTCAAAGGCCACGGGGTGCAGGGTTTCCTGGCCGGTGAGGAAGCGCACGGCCTGGTCCAGACTGGAGATGCCGTACACGGCCAGGCCTTTGACCACGCAGGCCTCCTGGGCGTTGGCCAGGGGGATAAGCAATGCGGCGGCCCCTTCCTGACGGGCGCGGATGGCCAGGGGCAGAATACCCGAGACGGGTTTGAGATCGCCGGTGAGGGAGAGTTCCCCGGCGAAGAATTTCCCTTCCAGGGTTTCGGCTGGCAGCACTTCGGCGGCGGCCAGAAGACCCAGGGCCAGGGGCAGGTCGTAGCCGCTGCCTTCCTTGCGGATGTCGGCGGGAGCGAGATTTATGGTGATGCGCGAGGGCGGCAGCTTGAAGCCCCGGTTTTTCAGGGCGGCGAAGACGCGTTCCTTGCTTTCGCGCACCGCGCCTTCGGCAAGCCCCACCATGGTGAAAGAGGGCATGCCCTGCCGGGCAAGATCCGCCTCCAGCACCACCGTGTGGGCTTCAACCCCGGCCAGGGCGGCCGTATAGGCCCGCGAGAGGGCCACGCCAGCCTCCTTAACGCAGCATGCGTCCGATACGGTCGAAGCGGAAGTCGAGATCCTTGCCCAAAGACCAGTAGATCACCAGGGCCTTGCCCAGAATGTTCTCACGGGGCACGAAACCCCAGACGCGGGAATCCGCCGAGTGGTCGCGGTTGTCACCCATGGCGAAATAGCTGTCCGCAGGCACGGTCACCGGTTCGCGATTGACCATGGACGGCGACGCGGCCTTGGGGTCCAGCCGCTTATAGGGCTCGTCCAGGGCCTTGCCGTTGCGGTAGACCACGTTGTCCTTCACTGCGATGGTGTCGCCGGGCACGCCGATGACGCGCTTGATGTAGTCGATCTTGCGATCCTGGGGGAACTCGAAGACGATGATGTCGCCGTGCTGCGGGTCGCCCACCTTGAGCAGGGTGATGTCGGTAAAGGGAATCTTCACGCCGTAGGAGAACTTGGTCACCAGCAGGTGGTCGCCCACCAGCAGGGTGTCCACCATGGATTCGGAGGGGATCTTGAAGGCCTGCACCACGAAGGCCCGGATGAACAGGGCCAGGACGATGGCCACGGCCAGGGCTTCGATATATTCTTTGAGAACCTTCTGCCATCTGGGATTCATGCGCTATCCTTTGCAGAGCGGGTTTGCCGCCGGGGCCATGCCCCGGACGCACCGACAAGGGAGGTTCTCCCCTGACGCCCGCCGGTTGAATGTCCGCCCGCCGCCGGGCTACTCAGTGGCCTTGAGGGCGGCCAGGAAGGCTTCCTGCGGAAGCTCCACGTTGCCCATGCGCTTCATGCGTTTCTTGCCTTCTTTCTGCTTCTCCAGAAGCTTGCGCTTGCGGGTGATGTCGCCGCCGTAGCACTTGGCGATAACGTCCTTGCGCAAAGGGGCAACCCGCTCCCTGGCGATCACTTTGGCGCCGATGGCCGCCTGGATGACCACCTCGAACATCTG
>JBBRUD010000084.1:0-19358 GCA_038248065.1 Desulfovibrionales bacterium
AATCCCGCATGAATCATTGCGATTTGGAACGCATGGGCGTGTCAAAGAGCAAGTTTTCCATGTTCAGCACGTCAACGCATACGATAGCCGACTGAAGCTTTGGATGAAGCGCTTCGGGGGTTTGGCGACGAAGTATCTGGCCAACTACCTTGGTTGGCGGAGATTGTTCGAGCGTTTAGGCGAAAGCCTGACCCCGAAACGGGCACTAATCATGTCCCTTGGGTAGCTTCAACACTCAACGCGAACAGAGCCTTAAATATTAGATAAATAAATATCAATTCGCAAGATCGGACTTTTAGCAGGAAGGCAAGGTAACGCTCCGAACCTTCTGCTCCTTGAAGAGCGGTCCTACATTCCAGGCAGATTTGGGCGGACTTGGATAATCGGGGATTTTTCCGGCAGGACGCCGCGGAAGGTGAGACGGTGCAGGCGGCAAGGGCCGAGCGCGAGCAGGGCTTTGCGGTGGACGGCGGTTCCGTAGCCTTTATGGATGGCCAACCCATAGCCAGGGTAGCGGCGTTCAAGTTTTTCCATGATGCGGTCGCGGAAGGTTTTGGCCAGGATGGAGGCGGCCGAGATGGATGGGATGAGCGCATCGCCGTCGACAGTAGCTGTCTGGGAAGGATTGGGATGAAGCAGCAGGCGCGAAGGGACAATTTTATCGCCGTCGATTTCAAGGTGAACGGGAATGACCCGCAGCGCGGCCACGGCCTTGGCCATAGCCGTGAAGGTGGCCTGCAAAATGTTGATGCGGTCTATTTCGGCGGCCCAGACCACGCCCAGTCCCCAAGCCACCGCTTGGGACTTAATGCGTGTTTCGAGTTCCGCCCGTTTCGCGGCGGTGAGTTTCTTGGAATCGGTCAGCCCCGGCAGGTCGAACTCCGCAGGCAGTATCACCGCCCCGGCCACCACAGGTCCGGCCAGACACCCTCGCCCGGCTTCGTCCACGCCTGCGGCCAGCCCGGAACTTTCAGCTTCGCGCCCAAAATCAAGCAGATTCATAGCTGATGGCTCCGTAAATACATCCCAAGCTGGTACCAGCGCGACCGCCTGCCGCACACTGTTTCTCACACACGAACCGACCGACCTCTGCCGCCGTCACTGAGCGCCATGCTGGCACCCAGCCGCACTGTTCCACTCTCCAGATTTGCCGTCTCCCTGCAGCGCCCCTGCAACCGGGCGGTCGGGCGGATTCCGCCGGACCGCAGGACGATGCGCCGCAGGACGCTTCGTCCGAGGAATCGCATCGGGCGAGGACCGCCGGAAGCCGTACGACCGCCGCCGCACCGCCCTTCCGATCAATCCCTGCCTGCCCCGTCGGCCTTCCATCCAAGCAGAGACCGCCCAGCCGCACCTTCATTGCACTCATGGAAAAAGGAAACAAGAATAGGGGAGAGCCTCTCGCATGCGAGAAGCTCCCCCCGAGTGCCCCCATTCCAGACGAATCTGGAAATCCGCCGGGGGCGTGGCGAAAAGCATCCTTCCGGGCCTAGTTGCCCCAGGGATTCTTGGTCTTGATACGAGCGGCCTTGCCCTTGAGCGCGCGCAGGTAGTACAAGCGGGAGCGGCGGACCTTGCCTTCGCTCATCACTTCCACGCGCTCGATGAAGGGCGAATGCAGGGGGAACACGCGTTCCACGCCTACGCCGTCGGACACCTTCCGCACGGTGAAGGTGCTGTTGGTGGTGCCGCGACGCATGCGCAGCACAGCGCCCTGGAAAACCTGGATGCGCTCTTTTTCACCTTCCACAATGCGGTAATGCACCTTGACCGTATCGCCCGCTCTGAACTTGGGCATGTCGAGACGCATGTGTTCGGATTCCAACTGACGGATGATGTCCATGACCTATCTCCTTTGAAAAGCTCCCCTCGGGAAGCTCAAAAAATATCACCGAGTATGCGGTCCGTTAAAATGGCCGCTGCCGAACGTACCGGCAAATGGTTGTAGGCCCCGTAAGGCCTCACCGGCGCCACCTGCCCGTGAGTCTGGGCCAGGGCTTCGGGAGCCAAGCCAGATCCGGTGCCAAGCACCAGCAGCACAGGGCGTCCCGCCAGTTCTCCGCGCACCTGCGCTGGAGTGACCGCGCCTTCGGGCCGGGCGCTGGTGGCCAGCACCCAGGGGGGCTGCCCGGCCAGGGCCGTCACCGCTTCAATGGCCTCTTCGAGAGAAGCCGTCACCCGCACCGTGCCCAGGGCCTGCGCTCTATCCGGGTTTCCCCGTCCGCCCGGGCCTTCGGTCCAGTGTCCCACCAGCGTTGCGGCCAGGGCCCGTTGGTCCTCCAGGGGAGTAACCACATGGTAGCCGCCCAGACCATACGTGCGGGAAACGCGGGATATATCGTGCAGGTCGAGATTGGTCAAGGACACGGTGACGGTATGGCCAAATTTATTGAGCACCGGCCCGTGAACCAAGGCTATGTGCAGGTTGCGGGCAAGAAGCGTGCGTGGCGAGGCTGCCAGGAAAGTGCGGTCCTGGGCGGAAAGAGGGGCGTCGGCCAGCAGTTCGGGCCTTCTGGCCAGAGTTTGCAGCAGCGATTGCTCGCGCCGCCAACGGGCCACTTTGGCGTGGTCGCCGCCCAAAAGAATTTCTGGAACCGTAAGGTTTTCAAAGACTTCCGGCCGGGTGTAGTGCGGGTATTCCAGCACGCCGAGGGAGAAACTCTCCTCGTCGCCCGAGGCTTCCTTGCCCATGAAGCCGGGCTTCAGCCGGGCCACGGCCTCCACCAGACACAGACAGGCCGCCTCGCCGCCGTTAAGCACATAATCACCCACCGAGACCAGCTCAATGGGAAATAGATCAAGCAACCGCTCGTCGATGCCCTCGTAGCGCCCGCAGATGACGGTGAGGGCCGGTTCAGCAGCAAGTTCGCGCACAAAGGGCTGATCGAGCTTGCGACCGCGCGGCGAAAGCAGCAGCATGCGGCCGGGATTCTCCAGGTTGCGCAGCGCCGCCGAGAGCGGCGCCAGGCTCATGACCATCCCCGGCCCGCCGCCGAAGGAGCGGGCGTCCACGGAGCGGTGCTTGCCCTCGGCAAAGTCGCGGGGGTTCACCAGAGCGAATTCCACCAGCCCCTGTTCCCGCGCTTTGCCCATAAGGCCGCACGACAGCGGGGAGTCGAAGAACTCCGGGAAGAGGGAGAGGATGGAAAAACGCATGGGGCGGCTCAGGAATAGAGTTCCAGCAGTCCCTGAGGCGGAGTGACCCGGATGATGCGGCTGGCCGGGTCGATATCGTCGAGGGTTCCCTCGTTGGCCGGAAAGAGAATCTCTTTGCCGTCCGGGGCGCGAACCACCCAGACATCCTGGCCGGGCACGTCGAGGAAGCTCTCCAGCACGCCGATTTTGACACCGGTTTCGGCCAGCACTACGTCGAAGCCGATCATCTCGTGCAGGTAGACCTCACCCTCGGCCAGGGGGGGCATGTCTTCGGCAGGCACCACCATCTCCACCCGGCGCATGGCTTCGGCGGCGTTGCGGTCGGCCACGCCTTCGATGAACAGCAGCATGCGGCCCTGGTGGGGGCGGCTGGCAAGAATTTTAACAAAACGCACAGCGCCGCCTGGCGGGCGAAGCCCCACCTTGCGGCCGACAGCGAAGAGCAAAGGGGATTCCGCGTGGCTTGCCACGCAGAGTTCCCCTCTGATTCCGTGAGGTTTGACCACCTCGCCGATGACCACCAATTTGTTATCCGGCAATCCAGAGCCCTCCGGGCTATTCAAGGATTTCCAGCACCGAGCGCTTGCGCGCCTTGGTGGAGGCCGCACCCATAATGGTACGCATGGCTCTGGCGGTACGGCCTTGCTTGCCGATGACCTTGCCCAGATCTTCCTTGGCGACTTTGAGTTCGATGACGGACGTTTGTTCGCCTTCGACCTCCTGCACCTGGACTTCTTCGGGGTTGTCCACCAGCGATTTGGCGACGTATTCTATCAGATCCTTCAACATGTGGGCACCTCCGCGTGCATGTGACGCCCTTCAGCCGCGAGGAATTTTCCGTCCGGGCGCAGACACGCTCGAACCGCTGCGCATTTATCGCGCGTACGTGGTTGTTGCGCTCGCCGCACTAGTGGCGACAGCCGCACCCGGACAGACATTCCCGCACCGAACCCGCGCGCGGCGGGACACTGGGCGTGAGTCGGCTTTAGGCCGACTGCGCGGAAACTTTCTTCAGAATCGCCTTGACCGTGTCGGTGGGCTGAGCGCCAAGTTCGATCCAGCGGCGCACTTTGTCCATGTCCACCTTGATCTCGGCGGGCTCGACCATAGGATTGTAGTGGCCCAGGAATTCCAGGGCGCGGCCGTCACGGCGGGTGGCGCTATCCATGGCGACGATGCGGTAAAAAGGACGCTTCTTGCAACCCATTCTGGTAAGTCTCAGTTTCATGGCCATAATCAGTTCACTCCCGATACGAATCATTTAACGTGTTGTCGTGTTCTGGCAAGTCCGGCGCGCACGCGGCAAAACCTCGTGGGCAGGCGTTCCGTTACCGCTAGCGCTTCTTCTTGCGCTTGTCTTTCTTTTTGCGCTTGCTGGCAGCGGCCTTGGTGGCGCTGCCCTTGGAGGCTCCAGCCACGGCTCCGGCCATGCCGGGCATTCCCGGCATTCCGGCGGGCATACGGCCGCCGGGCATGGCAGGCATTTTGGGCATCTTGCCGCCGCCGCCCATCATACGCTGCATCATCAAACGCATCTGATCGAAATTTGTCAGCAGGGCCGTCACGTCGCCCGGGGCAACGCCCGCGCCTTTGGCGATGCGTTCCTTGCGGCTCTGGTTGATAACCTTGGGTTCGCGCCGCTCCTGCATGGTCATGGAGCCGATGATGGCCTCCAGCCGGGCCATCTCTTTTTCCGGCATCTGGATGTCGCCGAGCTTCTGGGTGATCTTGCCCATGCCCGGAATCATCTTCATGATGGATTCCAGCGACCCCAGCTTCTTCACCCGCTTCATCTGGGTGCGGAAGTCGTCCAGGGTGAACTGGGCCTGGCGGAGCTTGCGCTCCATTTCGGCGGCCTCGTCGGCATTGAATTCTTCCTGGGCCTTTTCGATGAGCGAGAGGATGTCGCCCATGCCCAGAATGCGCGAGGCGGCCCGCTCCGGGTGGAAAATTTCCAGGTCTGAGGCTTTTTCGCCCATGCCCACGAATTTCAAAGGCTTGCCGGTGATCTCCTTGATGGAGAGGGCTGCGCCGCCACGCGCGTCGCCGTCCATCTTGGTGAGCACCACGCCGCTGATATCCAGCCGGACGTTGAAGCTCTCGGCCACGGTGACCGCGTCCTGGCCGGTCATGGCGTCGGCCACGAAGAGGATTTCGTGGGGGCCGACGGCGGTCTTGATATCCTGCAATTCCTGCATCAGCACGTCGTCGATGTGCAGACGGCCGGCGGTATCGAGGATGACCACATCGTGGCCTTCCTTGGCTGCCTGGGCCACGGCGTCGCGGCAGATATCCACGGGCTTCATGTCCGTGGTGGACGGATAGGCCGGGAAATCGAGCTGCGAGGCCAGCTTGTGCAACTGCTCGATGGCCGCAGGGCGGTACACGTCGGCAGGCACCAGATAGGGCTTGCGTTTGTGATTGCGCCGCAGCCACAGGGCCAGCTTGGAGGTGGTGGTGGTCTTACCCGAACCCTGCAAGCCCACCATCATGATGATGAGGGGCTTGGGCTTGAGGTCCAGAGGCGCGGCCTCGCCGCCGAGAAGGGCGATGACCTCCTCGTGGACGATCTTCACCACCATCTGGCCGGGCGTGAGGGATTTCACCACGTCCTGGCCCAGGGCGCGTTCCTTCACCCGCTCGGTGAAGCCCTTGACCACCTTGAAGTTGACGTCGGCTTCCAGGAGGGCAAGACGCACCTCGCGCAAGGCCTCCTGGATATTATTCTCATCCAGGCGGGCGTGGCCACGTATTTTTTTGAATACCGAGTCTAGGCGATCTGTAAGGCTTTCAAACATGTTTTCTCGCTGTCTTTCAAAAAATTAAGCCCTCCCCAATAGCCAGGGGGGGCTGTCAAGTCAAGCCCTTGTCGCCATCAACCCGCAATGGCCTTTTTGAACCCTTCCGCCGCATTCTCGATCACTTTCTGATCCACGCAGAAAGTCAGGCGGAAATAGCCGGGCATGCCGAAACCCGTGCCGGGCACGGCCAGCACGCGCTGTTCGCACAGTTTGGCCACGAAGGCGATGTCGTCGCCTCCCGGAGCCTTGGGGAAGAAATAAAAGGCCCCTTCGGGCATGAAAAATTCGTAGCCCGGGTCCTTGAGCACCTTGGCCATGGCCTCCCGGCGCGAGGCGTAGACCGAGCAATCCACTTGGCTGCCCAGAGCCTTGAGCAGGATGGCCTGTCCCATGGCCGGGGCGTTGACATAACCCAATATGCGGTTGGTGAACACCAGGCCCATCATCAGCTCCTCCTTGCCGGGCATGGAGGGCGTCACGGCCAGGTAGCCGATGCGCTCGCCTGCCAGCGACAAATTCTTGGAGAACGAGCTGACCACCACCGAATAGGGATAGATGTTGGGCAGGCTGGGCACTTCCACCCCACCGTAGGTGAGGAAGCGGTAAGGTTCGTCGGCCAGGATGTATATGGGCCGCTCGCGCTTGGCGTTCAGAGCCATCAGTCCGTCGGCCAGCTTCTTCAGGGTATGCTCGGGATAGATGGCCCCGGTGGGATTGTGGGGGGAGTTGAGCAGCAGAACCTGCGTCTTATCGGTCACTGCCGCCAGCATGGCCGGGACGTCCAGATCGAAATTCGGGGCCAGGGTGGGAACGGTGGCCAGCACGCCGCCGTGGTTCTGGACGTAGAAGCCGTATTCCACGAAATAGGGTGCGGGGCAGAGCACCTCGTCGCCAGGGGCGAGCACGGCCCGGAAAAAGGCGTTGATGCCGCCAGCTGCGCCGCAGGTCAGCAGCAGGTCCTGGGCGGTGAAGGTGGCGCTCTGCTCCTTGCTCACCTGGACGGCCAGGGCCTCGCGCACGTGGAGGTAGCCGGCGTTTGGCATGTAGCCGAAGGCGAAAGGCTCCGAGGCGCGGGCGGCCATATCCGACAGGCATTCTCCCACCACGGGGGGCGGGGGCAGATCCGGGTTGCCCAGGCTGAAGTCGTACACCTGGTCGTTGCCGTAAATCTTCTTCATCTCCGTGCCCTGCTCGAAAATGCGGCGTATCCACGAGCCCTTGGACAGTGCGTCACTTATACCGGCTGACAGCATGGTCATAGGTCATCCCCCTGAATGTGCTAGAGCCCTGCTCCATAGCCTGAGCCGCGCCGGACGGCAACAAGTGATGCGCGGAGGATGCGCGGGCTCTGGACGCGGGAAAGGCTTGCCAGGAGCGCCAAGAGGATATAGATACTCTTGCCGCTCAAACGGCGCCGCCTTTCTTTGAAAACAGCCCCGTACCCCGACCATTGCGCCAGGCCCAGGCCCGGCCCTCGGGGCTTACAGATCGCGCGTTGGCCGTTGCTCACACACCCTGTTCTCGAGGTAATCGATTCCCTATGATGCACTCCCCTGAAATTCTGGCACCGGCTGGCGACGCGTCCTCCTTTCTGGCCGCCATTTCCGCTGGCGCTGACGCCATCTACTGCGGCCTCAAACTCTTCTCCGCCCGCATGCAGGCCGACAACTTCTCCATCCAGGAGCTGGCACGGCTTACCACTCTGGCCCACAGCAAAGGCCGCAAGGTCTACGTGGCCATGAACACGCTGGTGAAGCCGGGTGAGCTGGCCAAGGCCGGACGCCTCATCGACCGCCTGGCCCGCGTGGTCAAGCCCGACGCTCTGATCATCCAGGACCTGGCCATAGCCCAACTGGCCCGCGAGGCCGGGTACAAGGGCGAGCTGCACCTCTCCACCCTGGCCAACGTCTCCAGCCCCACGGCGCTTGCGGTAATGCCCGCTCTCGGCATCAGCCGGGTGGTGCTGCCCCGCGAACTCAACGTGGACGAAATACGCCTGATGGCCGAAGCCTGCCCCGACGGCGTCAGCCTGGAGACCTTCGTGCACGGCGCGCTGTGCCACAACGTCTCGGGCCGCTGCTACTGGTCCAGCTTCCTGGGCGGCAAGAGCAGCCTGCGCGGACGCTGCGTGCAGCCCTGCCGCCGCATGTTCGCCACCCGCAAGGGCCAGGAAGGCCGGTTCTTCTCCTGCCAGGATCTCTCCCTGGACATCCTGGCCAAGGCTCTGCTGACCATCCCCCAGGTAGGCGCCTGGAAGATCGAAGGCCGCAAAAAGGGCGCGCACTACGTGTTCTATACCGTCAGTGCCTACCGTCTGCTGCGCGACAGCCCCGAGGACCCGCAAAGCAAGAAAAACGCCATGAGCTACCTGGAGCAGGCCCTTGGCCGCCCCACCACCCACTATGGTTTTCTGCCCCAGAAGACCCGCAATCCCGTGGACGGCTCCGCCCAGACAGGCTCCGGCCTGCTGGTGGGACGCCTGACCATGCGCGAGGGGCGCAAGTTCTTCATCAACCCCCGCGTGCCGCTACTGCCCGGCGACCTGCTGCGCGTCGGCTACGAGGACGAGCACGGCCATCAGATCACCCGCGTCACCCGCGGCGTGCCCAAGGCCGGACGCTACGACATCCCCGTGCTGCCCAAGGCGCGGCCCCGCCCCGGCATGTCGGTGTTTCTCATCGACCGCCGCGAAACCGAACTGACCCGCCGCCTGGACACCCTGCGCAGCGAAATGCAGCTGCTGCCCGAGCCCGAGGCCACGGAATCGACCTTTGAGCCGAAGATGCCCAGCGTGTACAAGCGTCCGCGCAACTCCCGGCCCGACGAGATTCACGTCTGGCGGCAATTCCCCAAAGGTCCTGCCAAGGGTTCCGCCGGATACTGGGTTTCCGCCGTGAAGACCCAGCACCTCCCCCTGGGCCGCGCCAACACCACCTGGTGGTGGCTGCCGCCGGTCATCTGGCCCAACGAAGAGAAGGACCACCTGGACATCCTGGACCTCATCTTCAAGCGCGGCGGCAAGCGTTTTGTGCTCAACGCCCCCTGGCAGGTGGGCTTGCTTGGCCGCAAACGCAGGGAGATGGAACTGTGGGCCGGTCCGTTCTGCAACACGGCCAACGCGGCGGCTCTTGAGCAGCTGGCCAAGCTGGGCTTTGACGGCGCAGTGGTGAGCCCGGAACTTTCCGGCGAGGACATCATGGCCCTGCCCAAGCAGAGCCCCCTGCCGCTGGGCATCGTGACGCGCGGCTTCTGGCCCCTGGGCATCACCCGCACCATGGCCCAGGAGCTGAAAACCTGCGAGCCCATCACCAGCCCCAAAGGCGAGCTGGCCTGGATGACCCGCTACGGACAAAACTACTGGCTGTACCCCAACTGGGAAGTGGACCTTGGCGACAAGGCCTTCGATCTGGGCCGGGCCGGCTACATGCACATCATCCACATGCGCGAACCCCAGCCCAAGACCATCGAAAAGCGTGAACGCGACGGCCTGTTCAACTGGGAGATCGACGTATTGTAGGAGTTCGATGAACGAGTATTGAGGCAACGGCGTTTCACCGTTCCCCAAAAATGTATGGGCGCGCCCAGGCAAGTGATTGCTTGGGCGCGCCCACTCTTTTTGCGTTGGCAGAAGCCGGGTGGTGACGAAACCGCGGCAACCCAACCCAAGCCGTTGACGCCTCCCAACTTACGTGTATATACACCTTCACACGGCAACCGCCTCGGAATCCGAGTGTTGCCAAGCGACGCCCCAACGGGAGAACACCTTCAATGCCCCAAGCGAACCAGCCGCAAACACCGGAAGAAGCCCGCGCCGAAATCGGCCGCAGATGCGCCTGCTATAACTTGCGCCGGGCCAGCCGGGCGGTATCCCGCTTGTACGACCAGGTACTGGCTCCCAGCGGTTTGCGCTCTACACAGTTCACCATCCTCCAGACAGCCAAAAGACGAGGCCCCATCACTCTGACCGCCTTGGCGGACAGCATCATAACCGAACGCACCACCCTCACCCGCAATCTGGGCCTTTTGGAACGCAATGGATACATCCGCCTGGATTCAGGGCAGGACCGCCGGGAACGCCTCATCGCCATCACGCAGCAGGGGCTGGCCATCCTGGAAACAGCCCTCCCACTGTGGGAAACAGCCCAGACGGTCATCGAACGCTCCCTGGGGCAAGACCGCCTGGCCCACCTCATGGAAGACCTGGAAGCCATGGTCGCTGCGGCCAAGCCCTAGGGAGTTGAACAGGGGATGGGCCTAAGGCCTACCAAGAAAGGGAGATAACTATGGTAACCAATCCTGCACACGATTGCCGCGCCGCCGAAACCGCCCCCCCCTCCCAAGGCCATACGCCAAAGCTCCTGGCAGCCGAAGACCTGCGCCGAATCTGCATGGAAGCGGGGGCCGGGGACGCCGGGTTCATCGAGATCGGCAGACAGGCGCTGGATCAGGAGCGCAGCGACATCCTCGCGGCCTACCCAAGGACGCAAACCGTGGTCTGTCTGGCCGTCCCCCTGAACCCGGAGAACATCCGCAGCCATGCCCGCCAGCTGAACTCGGACGAGTTCCATCACGCCACGGATGAGCTCTCCACCACGGTGCGGACCGCCCTCCGCCGCTTGAACGCCCTGGGCGTTCGCGGTGCGGCTGTGCCCCCGGATTTTCCCATGGATATGGGCCGTTATCCCGGAAAGATATGGAACGTGAGCCACAAGACCATGGCCGTCGAGGGCGGACTGGGGCACATGGGGATCAACCGGCTGGTGATCCACCCGGTCATGGGCAATTTCATCCGCCTGACATCGATTCTCATCGACGCGCAATTGGACGCCTACAGCGCCCCGCTCAAAGAATCCGGCTGCACCCATTGTGGATTGTGCGTGGCCGTATGCCCGGTAGGAGCCATCAGCAAGGATAAGCCGTTCGACTTCATGGCCTGCATGACCCATGCATACCGCGACAACGTGACCGGCTTCATGGACATGCTCGACGCGGTGATCACTTCTGGGGATTTTGCCGCGTTCCGTGAGCGCTTCCAGGACAAGGAGACCGCCTCCATGTGGCAGTCGCTCATGTATAAGATGAATTACCGCTGTGGGTACTGCATGGCCGTGTGCATGGCCGGGAGAGCGGGAGGCTGCGCCTATGAGGGGCAGCGCAAGGCCTTCATGAAAGAGGTGTTCCTTCCCCTCAAGAACAGGAAAGAGGCGGTATATGTAAAACCCGGCTCTCCGGCGCAGAAAAGGGCCGAAGCCAACCCCAACAAGGAAGTACGCCCTGTCGGCATCTCTGTGGAACGCAAGCCCTGACGTTTCGCAGCGCACAATTGCGGGGGCACCTTACTTCTTTCCCCGCCCCAGGCTTTGGATCAGGCTTGCATCGGGCCAGACACCGCGAAGAACGTCTGCCAACGCCGGTTACCCCACTGGCTAAGCGGTCGCCATGCACCGGCCAAGGGCCAATCAGTCCACTTTCCAAGCGCGCTTGAGCTTCAGGGAGCGCAGATATTGCGCGCTCCCGTTTTTTAAACCCAGCGCCCTCTTCTCCAGGCCATGCCAGGATATGAACGCCAGCAACAGGGAAACTCCGGCCGAGTACACGAACAGTTCACCCACGCCAATGGGCTTGATTGCTGCGGCAAACATCTGTTGCACAGGGAACCCATAAATATACAATCCATATGAGTAATCACCAAGAGCATTAAACGAGCGCACTGCTCCCGAAGGAACATACGCAAGATACAACACGACATACGGGAACGCCACAATATACACAACAAAATAGGCTGATTTCACAAACACTGCTGATGCCAAAATAATTACGATGAGCGGATACGCAATTCGGCTGCTCAGCGGAACATACTCCTTCAACGAATAATACGCTCCGCCAACGAAAAACATATACATCAGCCGGAGCGCGCTCTGCTCGTAGAATTGGAATCCATATTTTCGAAAGTACAGAAGCAAGGCAGCCACCGGGACAAGGATGATTGAAATTGCGCAATACTTGTTGGTGTCATTCACACATACCGAAAAGCCCACCCATAATGCTAGCAAACAGCCGTACATCTTCAGTTCCATGGGCAACGTCCACAATGAACCGTTTACCGTAGCCTTATACGGATTGGTTTCAAAAACTCCCGGAAGCGTGAAGACGGTATCAAACAGCGACACGCAGTTCTGAACGATGAAACTCATCGTGCTTCTTGCGGAAAGAAACGCTGCATAGCTGTCTTTGTTGAAGTACCATCCTACCACGGCAACTGTGACGAGCACCGAAGCAATAAGCGCGGGGTAGATGCGCAACACTCTGGCCAGAATGAACTCCAGCACATCCTTCCTGGACATCAAACTCCTGGTCACCAGGAAACCGCTGGTGACAAAGAAGATATCCACCGCAATCGTCCCCGGAGTCATGCCAAGAGCATGGCGTAAGGGTTCTGCCTGCCCGGTGCCCAAAGACAAGGCAAAGCTGTGGCTAAACAGCACCAGCATGGCTGCAACAAACCGCAGCAGGTTGAAATTGTTGTCTCTGCCTCTCTCAACATATCCAGCGAGAGTCGTGGTGTTCATCGCATGTTTCCGACAATCAGACATTTAGAGTACATGGAAATGGATGACCTTCACAAGCATTCCCGTTCTAACCCCGAACCATATGCATACCAGCCCGCGTTCCCAACGGGCAAGGCGCAAACGGATACACTGCCGTAAACGGGGTAAAACACGTAGGTGCACCGTAGGTGACAGCAACCGGAACGGGGCATGCCGGGTGCCTCGGGCGACGGCTGGATTGAACCGCCGTCAGCCTGCTGGAGACTGTTTTCTGCCTGCGAAACCGCACTAATGTGGAAGTGGTGGGCAAGAGGCCCAAAGAGACACGTGTGCTTGCCTCCCGTTGAAGCCCCTTGCGGGCCTTGAATCATGGCTTGTACTCAACCTGTTTCCCTGGCAGATTGCTGTGCATACTCTTCAAGGTAAACGCGGCAACGCTCTTCCATGTGCGTTCTCAGTGCGTTGCACCACCGTGGCATGAACGCCTTTTATGCCGTGGAAAGTGCACACTCGCTGCCTCTGATACATTCAACTTCCGGGGGTGATTCCCATGCTTGTCGTGCTGAAGATCATTCCTACAATATTCATGGCGCTCTTTCCGGTTATCAATCCCATCGGAACGGCACTTATCCTCTCAGGGATGACACGGCATGTCCCGCAGGAAATTCTGAAGAAAGCATCCCGTAGGATAGCTCTCTACACTTTTTTGCTTTTAACGGCTTTTTTTCTTTTCGGATTCGCAATACTTGACCTGTTCGGCATCACTGTTGAGGTCGTCCAAGTGACTGGAGGCCTTGTTCTTGCTGCAATCGGATGGAATATGTTGATGAAAGGTGATGAGAATAAATCACAAGCGTTGGAAGGCGGGAGCAAGTATACCTTCAATGATCTTGAGCAAAAATTATTTTACCCTGCAACATTTCCTCTTACTGTAAGCCCAGGCGGGCTCGCTGTTGTCCTGACCTTTGGAGCACGTCTGAACCATGCAAACGTCACCTCACTTGTGGAACACATTGCAGCAATAGTTGGAATCCTTATCATGTGCCTGGTAGTGTACATTTGCTATGCCAATGTAAAATATATCGACAAAAAGTTTTCAGCTACAGCGGCTACTGCCGTATCCAAGATGGTAGCATTTTTCGTCATCTGTATCGGTGTTGAAATATTCTGGAGTGGCTTTAAGGCGCTGTACAGCACGCTTGGCTAGTGTGGCATCTTCAAAATTCGTTCAAACTGCGTCACGAATTCCGAGGCGCGCCCACGCAACACTTTTGCTGGGCGCGCCTTTTCAGATCGATGCAAACGAAGTTGCCTACTCTGCTCCTCCAGCCATCCGTGCCCCCAGGTCAACCGCCTTCTTGCAGTCCTGCGGAAACACCTCTGCCCGGCGTTTGGCTTTGGCGACGGAGTCCCAGGCAGTGGAGAGGTATTTCGAATAGTCCTTGAACTGGAAGGTATCGCTGCACAACAGCACCTCGCAACTGCCGAACACGCGGGTCATGGTGCCTTGCATGCGCTCCATGAACGCGGTGTAGCCGTATTGCGCAATCATCTCTTCCTTGATGTTCATGGTGTAGACCAGCGCCGAGGGGATCTTTCTGGGGAAGATGGCGGCGTAGCCGGGCGTGTAGGTGACATACGGAAACAGCAGGCGCTCCAGGAAGGAGCGCGTCTCGCCGGTCTCCGCGCCAAAATAGATGGGCGAGCCCACAATCAGGGCATCGGCAGCGGCTATGCGCTCAAGCACCGGGGTCAGGCCGTCCTTCATGGCGCAGCGACCGTAACTCTTGCCTCCGATTTTCTTGCACTCGAAGCAGCAGGTGCAGCCCCGAAATTGAAGATCGTACAGGTGCACAAGCTCACCGTCCGCGCCTGCGCTTTTGGCCCCGTCCAGGGCGTTTTCCAGCAGCGTGGCGGTGTTCCATTTTTTTCTGGGGCTTCCGTTGATGGCCAGTATGTTCATGTTCCCTCAAGAAGAACGGGGGCCGGGCATCAAGCCCGGCCCCCGGAAAAAATGTTGTTAAGACATAACACGGGCATACCGCCTATGCATGGGATTGTGCCGCCTAGCTTTCGGGGAACTCGCCCAGAAAGCGCTCCAGGTCGTTGACTTCGCCGTCCTGGTAATCCTCGGGGTACAGCAGCGCGGACATGTAGAAAATGCTCTCCAGATCCAGAGCCTGCCCGGCTTTGCGCGAAAACCCGGCCAGACCTTTTTTAAGCTTGCCGGTCAACTCGTCGGAGCCGTCCATATAGGGCTCGGCCTTGTCGGGAAGGTCAAGCAGAATATCGCACTTCTCCATCATGTTTTCCCGGTGTAGGACGGTATCGCCCTTGCCCAGAGCCTCCATGGCAGCGGCTTCAAGCTGCCGTATGGTCTGGGCCGCCTCGCGGGCCATATCCAGGGCTATCTCGATGTTGGCTTGCGCGTGCATAACTTCCGCCTCCAGTGTCGCGTTTTTGAAAAACACGCACATGTCTTTCAAAATTTACTTCCCAGGCTTTCGCGTCTTGCATCCACGTAGGCCAGAAGAGCCTGCGCAGGCGCAACGCTTAGACAAAGGACTCCCGGTAGAGCCGGTCGAGGGCCGCGAACATGAGCTTGCGCACTTCCTCGAATTCCCGCAGCAGCCTCTCCATCTCGGCCTTGCTCCCCGATTCCTTGGGGAGGGCCACGATGCGGCGCACAAGGGTGTGCACCTGTTCATGGTGTTTGCCCATCTCCTTGAAAGAGTCAAGCGGCCAGGACGTCGTCTCACGCAGCCGCCAGGATCCCCGCAAATAAAACGGCGGCCTTCCATCCGAAAGGCCGCCGTCGACTGAGCGCAAAGTGGCAGGGCTAATACATCTGCTTGAGCAGTTCCTCGCCAGTGACCAGAGGAGCGTTGGGGTCGGAGAAATTGACATTGCTCTCGCCGCCGATGACGCCGGCATAAAGGCTGTTCTCCTGGCCTTCCTTGAAGGGCATGTTGATGCCATCCACCGCAGCCCAGACAATGCCTGGCGGCTGGGGGAAATCCTCCACGGGATACTGGGATTCGACAGTCAGGCGGTAGTCGATGAAGGCTGGCAGCGCGGCAGAGCCGCCGGTTTCGCCCTTGCCCATGGGCTGAACGTGGTCGAAGCCCAGGTAGACGCCTGTGAGCAGATAGGGGGTAAAGCCGATGAACCAGGCGTCCACTTCGTCGTTGGTGGTGCCGGTCTTGCCGCCCATGGGACGGCCGATAATGCTGGCCTTGCCCGCCGTGCCCGCGCGCACCACCTCTTTGAGCATGGAATCCATGATGAAGGCCGTCTGCGGGGACATGGCCTCGTGCACTTCGGGCTGGGCGCGGTAGAGCTCCTCGCCGCTGGAATTTTTCACCGACTCGACGAAATAGGGTTTCACCTGAGTGCCATTGCGGGCGAAGGCCGTGTAGGCTTGGCACATGCTGATAAGGTGCACCGAGGCCGCGCCCAGGCTGATGGGCAGATACGGCGGCAGATCCGTATCGATGCCCATGGCCTTGGCCCGGGCGATAACCTTCTGGATGCCTATCTGCTGGGCAATGCGGATGGTGACCAGGTTGCGGGACTGGGCCAGGGCGGAGCGCAGGCTCATAGCGCCCTTGAAACCGCCGCCGTAGTTTTCAGGCTTCCACACCTTGTGGGTGATGGGGTCTTCATAAATAAAGGGGGAATCCATGACCACTGTGGCCGGAGTCATGCCCTCGTCCATGGCCGCTGAATACACGATGGGTTTGAAGGAGGAGCCGCACTGGCGCAGGGCCTGAGTGGCCCGGTTGAACTGGCTCTTTTCAAAGGAGAAGCCGCCCACGCAGGCCAGCACGCCGCCTGAGCGCGGGTCCAGGGAGAGCATGCCCCCTTCCACATCGGGCTCCTGTTGCAGGACGATATCCGTTCCGGGCACGGGAGCCCCGGCCTTCACCGCGCCCTTGGCCTTCAGGTCCGGCGGAGCAAGAGAAATCCATACCACGTCGCCCACCTTGGGGCCTTTGCCGCGCGTCCAGCCCAGATACTTGCCCTGGATCGTCCCGGTGCGCTTGCCGAACTTGACGGTCAGCCCCTTGGACGAGGCCTCGGCGACCAGGGCTTTTACCCAGCCGCCGGTATCAAAGGCTTCCAGATTGGTTTCGCCGGACAGAAATCCTGCGTATTTGTCGGGAGTCAGGCTTTCTACCGGCCCATGCCAGCCCCGGCGCTTGGAAGAATCGACCAAAGCCTTGCGCAGGGCCTTTTCAGCCGCGTCCTGATGGGTGAGGTCGCAGGGGGTGATTACCTGGAGACCGCCGGTATAGACGGCGTCTTCGCCGAATTTATCCACCAGCCAGCGGCGCACTTCCTCAAGGTAGTAGGCCCCCACGCCCCAGGTGGGTTCATCCATGCTTTTGTAGTCCAGGGGTTCCTTGACGGCCTGGTCGTGCTCGGCCTGGCTGATCCAGCCGACCTCCAGCATGCGGGAAAGCACGTATTTCTGGCGGCTCTTGGCCGCATCCTGGTCGCGCAGGGGATTGTAGCGGCTGGGGGCAGGGGGCAGGCCCGCCAGCACGGCGGCCTGGGCAAGGGTCAGCTGGCTCACGTGTACCCCGAAGAAGGTGCGTGCAGCCGCTTCCACGCCATACGCGCGCGAGCCCAGGTATATCTGATTGAGATAGATGGTTAAAATTTCGTCTTTGGTGAGGTAGCGCTCCAGGCGGTAGGCCAGAATGGCTTCCTTGATCTTGCGCTTCAGGCTGCGCTCGGGGGTGAGCAGCAGGCGCTTGACGATCTGCTGGGTGATGGTGGAGCCGCCCTGCCTGGCCCCGCCGTGCTGGAGATTGCGCACAAAGGCCCGGAAGATGGCCACAGGGTCCACGCCGTCATGCTGGTAGAAGGAGGAATCCTCCGCAGCCAGGAAGGCCTTGGGCAAAGATGCCGGCATTTCGGAGAGGGTCAGCAGGAAGCGCTTTTCAGCGAACAGATTTCCCAGCACCTTGTTGTCATGCGAGTAGATGGTCGTGACGGTAGGGGGCTTGTATTCGGTAAGATTCTTAAATCCCGGCAAATCGCTGGCCGCCCAGAAATAGATGCCCACCAGGCTCACGCCAGCACCGACGATGCATAACGCCACAAAAATAGCAAACAAAAGCATGAACTTACGCATTATTATCCACTATAGGCGGAACCTCTTTCACAAGGTTCCGGCAATCTTAAAGGGTCAAACCCCAGGCCAGACACATACTTGCATGCAAATCACGGACCTCGCGGGAAGTAGTGCACAGCACATCGAGCATTCCCGAAACGCTCCGGCCTTCCTGGGCCGCTATGCAGCCTTTGGCCTCAAAGGCTGCCACAGCCCCTTCGGCCCCCGGCGATACCCAAAACGGGAAGAGACGGCAATAGTAGGGACGCACCGCACGGGGCAAACAGCAGCCCGTGGCTGTGAGAAACGTGCAGGCCCCGGCGGCATCGGTGGACAAGCGCAGATGGGTTCCCTGGGCAGGAAACAGGACAGCCAGCAGCGCGGCATCCTTGGGAAAGAGCCTGACCATTTGGTCCAGAAAAGCCGGGGAATTTGGTGCTTCCACCAGTTGCCCCTGCCCGGGATTGCCTTCGCCATGTGCTTCGATGCGCTGGCGCTCCTGTTCGGAAACAGGAAAACACAGATCTTCCTGGCCCGGCGTCAGCAGGCAGCAGCATTTCCCCACCTGGGCGCACCGGGCGCAGACATTGCTTCCTTGAGAAGGCTTCATGGCGTGATGATCCTTGGCATATGTTTTCGCTGCGGCGCGAATCGCCTATCGTATGGCCTCTCCCACATTAGATGCAACCGATTTCTCCCCTCCGGCGTAACCGGAGGCGTATACCTGTGCCCCTCGCACCTCGTGTTCCCTTGCCTGTCGCGCCGTGCAAACCTGTACCCCTCTCGCCAGCCGCTTCTTAGCAAAATACTCAATTAACACTTCCTCAGCCGACGTACACCCCTTTGGGACGATTTCCTGCCGCTTACAGCGCATATTGTGGTTGAAAACCCCGTCCGTGCCCGGTATGGGGGTTCGCGCGAGCGATTTCCCTGAGTTCAAGTACCCTACTACGAGGGTAGGAATAGTCCTTATTCTTGGCTTTTGTCTTCACAACTTCATGCAGTAATCACGGATTTGACGCAAAACACTCGTGAAAAATTTCCCAAAATACTTGTTGACGTTCGCGCATCAGAGTGATTATTGGGGCCCGGCAGCAGTGAGGCCGCGACGCGATTCCGACTGTACCTATTGGTCTTATTCCAACCAGCCGTTTGCGCCGCCTTCGAACACCGATTTCGGCTTAACCGATTCGTGTGTTTGGGTGTTCAATCGTTTCATATACTCTAAGGGGTTTCCTATGTCCGCCAAGCTTAAGTCTTATGACGCTGATATCATTCGTAAAATTGATAATTTTACTTCCGAAGGCTTACACGGTTGTACCACCTGCAAGCAGAATATCCTGGTGCAGATTCGCATCGAGGGCGACGTCATCGCTGACGCCGGTGGCTCCGCCGATGGCTGCGAATACAGCCGTCAATGCCTGGCCGCCCTGCTCTCCACCATCAAAGGCATGGACGTGGCCGACGCTTACGCCCTGACCAACGAAGATCTGCACCCCAAAATGACCAAGGTGAATCCCAAGCTCGACTGCGACACCTTCACCGTCGGCGCCCTCAAGATCGCCCTGCGCAACTGGGAAAAGAAGGCCGCCTAACTGCCTGTCCCGAAAGGGATACCGGACAGACTGCCAACTGTTCACCAAGCGGGTCGCCTCAGGGCGGCCCGCTTTTTTTGGGCGCGGGGAGAGGGGAGGGAGATGGGGGAGATGGGGGAGATGGGGGAGATGGGGG